>JAKBAE010000032.1 GCA_021809325.1 bacterium | reverse complement strand
TTGCCGGAGTCAAATTCAAGGACGGAGAAGAAGTCAAAGAACAGGTAGCTTAGAGGAAAAATCGGGGGATATGCTCAGGTCTCGAAACACAACTTTTGACAATATCTCCTGCGGCTTGCTCGATCCATAACATGATCAGATCTTCTTCTGCTTTCCTGAGTTTGCCTCATTTGATATAACGAAATCATGGTTCAAACAAAATCATTCGCTGCTTCTGTTGACCATTTGCATGAGATGCTTCTCTTTATTTTAGGCATTGCAAAGCAGGTGGGATTTAAGCCTGCTGCGCTCGGTCAGATCGAGCTTGCCTCCGAAGAGGCCATTGTTAATGTGATCGAACATGCCTATGGGAATCTGGGCGGTGAGATCAAAATAGAAGTAGTTGCTGAGCCGAAACGGAGATTGGTCATTATCCTTTCCGATCAAGGCGATCCGTTTGATCCTCTATCAGAAAACACGGTTGATCTTTCGCCCTCTTTAGAAGAAAGAGAGGTGGGAGGACTCGGAATTCATTTTATCCGCAAGTGCCTCGATGAAGTCTCTTATCAGCGCGCCGGATCTTGGAATGTCCTTACGCTTGTGAAAAAAGTTCATCCGTGAAAACTTACATATTCTTTTCGAAGTGGATGAGCGTCTCTTCCGTTTCCAATACATCGAGTAAAAAATGCTGCAAGATCTTTAGCACATAGTGCGGGGTGTTGTAGACCCCGCTCGTCGTAAAGACGATCTCGAGGTTCGCTTTGTCTGGATGATTTAAGGCGATCATTACAAAGGTGGAAGGGACCGAGTGATCCATCTTGGGGATGATCCAGACTAAAAACTGTTCGTTGAACAAGGTCACTTTTTCCGAACTCTCAATCACATGAAAATACTGTGTTAGGTCGTCTTCCGCTTCCTCGTCCTGGAAGTGGTTGAGAAGGCCCAGCTCTTGCAGAAAATGCAAGTCGACCGGAATCACCCCGTCGTGCGCACATTGCGGAAGAGAATTGACAAACGCTTTGTATGTTTCTTCAATTTGCGTTGGATTCAACATGATTTCACCTTTTGAAACAAAACCCCGTATCTTTATTTTAATATTGTTTTAATTGTGGTGTCAATTGTTTTTCAGGGGTGATTGCGAATTCTTTGACTGGAAGCGAGTTTCGCTTTAGAATGGCGTTTATGAAACGAACGGTTTTCTTTTTCGTCTGTCTATCTTGCGCAAACGCCCTTTTTTCCAAGCCTTTGCAAATCGAAGTGCAAGCGAAATCGGCGATCTTGATGAATGCCGATACGGGGGCGGTTCTTTATGAGAAGAACTCTCATAGCCAGTTATTTCCGGCGAGCACGACGAAAATTGCTACAGCGATTTACGTCTTGGAAAAAACCGATGATCTATCCAGGGTTGTTCAGGTCAGTGCCGAGAGCATGAAATACAAACCGTCTAAGGGCGACTGGTCGAGCGTTCCCTCTTATTGGCATGAATGGGATGGAACGAAAATGGGGATTCAACGAGGCGAGCAGCTTTCGATTGAGACTCTCCTCCATGGAATGTTGATGGTTTCGGGAAATGATGCCGCCAACGTCCTTGCAGAGATAGTCGGGGGGACTATCCCTCAGTTTTTAGACAATCTCAACGAATATCTCCGGTCTCTTGGGTGTGAGTCTACGAATTTTAATAATCCTCATGGGCTTCATCATCAAGAGCATGTGACAACAGCCTTCGATATGGCCCTCATCACTCAGCGGGCTTTACAGAGCCCGAAGTTTTGCGAGATCGTCTCGAAGGTGGATTATCAAAAGCCAAAGACCAATAAGCAGCCCGAAGCGGTGATCCGCCAGCGCAACGCACTCATCCGGCCAGGCAGCAACTTCTACTATTCCAAGGCGATAGGCATCAAGACCGGATTTCATTCCCATTCGCTCAATACCCTTGTTGCTGCGGCTGTCGACCAAGGAAGGACCCTCATTGCGGTGCTTCTCGGCTGCGATACGCGGGAAAACCGCTATCTTGATGCGAAAAAACTCTTCGAGGCAGCTTTTCAGGAGACAAAAATGAGGCGCGTCTATTTTGAGAAGGGGGCCGCCTACCAAAAAGAGATCGAAGGAGCAAAAAAGCCGCTTATTGCATTTTTGTCCACTGAGGCCGCTGTCGAGTTTTATCCCGCTGAAGAGCCGGACATCAAAGCCTATCTCTACTGGGAAGTGCCGCCGTTTCCGATTGCTAAAGACGAGAAGGTTGGCGAGATGCGCTT
This sequence comes from bacterium, assembly GCA_021809325.1. Classification (GTDB taxonomy): domain Bacteria; phylum Chlamydiota; class Chlamydiia; order Chlamydiales; family SM23-39; genus JAKBAE01. The sequence continues at coordinate 17,727 of JAKBAE010000032.1, read as the reverse complement.
TATTGACGAAAAGGGAGCGGTGGTGGCCAGCATCCCTATGCTTGCAAAAGAAGAGGTTAAATCAACCGTTCTTTTCGCTTTGCAAGAGAAGTGGCGGGCCTTGTTCGGAAAATAATACCAGCCAGTCGCTGAGGGAAAGATCTTCCGGCCTCAGTGTTGCCGCACTGCCTTTGATTCCTAGAGTGGAGCGGAGCATTTTGCGGCGTTGCTGGTAGGCTTTTCGAAACCAGGCAATGAGCGGCTTAGGATCTGAAAGCGGCGGTTTTTGGAATTCGAGGGACACGACGCTGGACGCCACTTTCGGCGGCGGAAAAAAGCAATGAGGCGAAACGCTTACGGCAATCGTCAATTTGGCGTAGAGCTCTAAAAACAAGGTCAGTGAGCTGATTTCCTTAGATCCGCATTTCGCAATCATCCGCTCAGCCACTTCCTTTTGGACCATCAGATGGGCACTCGAAAAAAGGGTGTGGTTTTCGCAGAGCTTTTCCAGGATGGGCGTCGTAATGTGATAGGGGAGGTTCGCTGCGACTTTGAGCGGGCCCCTCAAGGCGGAAAAATCAAACTCGAGAATATCTGCATGATGCACCGTTAGACGGCCATCCGGAGTCTGGAGCCTTTCGAGCGCAAGCGCGAATTTAGGATCTTTTTCAATCGCAATTACCCGAGCGCCTCTTTTGAGAAACTCTTCCGTAAGCGCACCTGGTCCAGGCCCGATCTCCAAAATCGTCTCCCCAGCATCGGGAGAGACGGAGTCGGCAATTTTGCGGACGATATTCGCATCGATAAGAAAATTTTGGGAGAGGGCCTTCAAGGGTTTTGCGCCGAGGGATTCTAGAAAAGCATGGAGAGCAGTTGGACTTGTGATGCTGCTCATTCCAAGGCAAAGGGCTGCAGGTTCTCGGGCAAGGTTTGTTTGAGCCCATCTTGATCAAAACCATAGTATTTGCGCAGTTTTTTCATATAGCCCTCAGATTCCTTGGCTACAGCCTTTTGCGTCAGCTCGTTTTTGAGCTGAGGGGCGAGCTCGTCAAAAGCGGGGGCCGGATGGTCGATCTTGTCTTTAAGATAAAAAATCCTTTGAAGCGGCCTCTTTTCAAGGCGGCTCGATTGGATGGTCGGTTGACTATAGCTTCCCGGAGAGAGCGTGGCCAAAATGGAGCGGTGCGATTCGGAAAGATCGGTATCGCGGGCAACATACTCGTTTGAGATGGACAGGGTTGTGCCGGGATGGCCGGCTTCCCACTCTTTGAGCTGTTCAGCAACGCACTCTACCCCTGCCGTCGCCGTAGCGAGGAGCCCCAATACATTCTCGGCTAATTCCGTTCCTTCTTCCTCAGAGCGCAGCGTAATGACGCGATAAGACCATTCCTGATAGGCGGGGTTCTCTGTCAGGTACTGCCGATAGGCCTCCCGGATTGCTTGGGGGCTGACTGACTGGATTGCTTTGGACTGGGCGAAAAACCAAAGCATGCGCCGCACGATCAACTCTTTTCGGACCATTTTCCATGCGTCGTCATAGGAAAGGCCGATTTTTTCAAGGGTGAGCTGCACGCCCGGACCAAAGCGATCTTCCATTTCTTCTCGCACTTCGCCGTCTGTCAGCTTGACCTCTTTTTCTTCAGCATCGGACAGGATCAGTTCGGTGTCGATCATCTCCATGAGGATCGGCCGCCAGCTCGTCGCATAAAATTGGAAGCGGGCTTGCGGAGAATCGGCAAACTGCGGGTAGTTTTGGTGGAGCAGCATGTCCATCTTTTTCATCACGTCCACAACAGAGATGGCATTCCCGTTCACAGTCGTTAAAATGCGGTTTTTCACTGAAATCTGGGGCTCCGGGTGGGGAGAAAAGTTCATTTGGGCAAAACAGGTGGCGGCGGAAAAAAGGAGGATTAGAAATTTCATGTGTATCTCACGAAGTTTTATCCATGCTATCAGATAGTGCGATTTTCTTGGAGAAGACAGCTGCAAAAAATCCGTCGGGACCGCCTCTTGAGGGCAAAATTGAAAGGGGATCTCCTATCAATTCCAATGGATGGGTTTTAAGAAAAAACTCGACTTGTTCTCTGTTTTCAGCGGTAAAGAGGCTGCAAGTTGCATAGACAATTTTCCCTCCCGGCTTTACATAGCTGAGAGCTTGGGAAAAAATTTCCCTTTGCTGAAGGACGAGCCTTTCGAGCATTTCGCCGTTTGCCTTCCATTTCATGTCGGGATTTCTCCGGTATGTGCCCGATCCGCTGCAAGGAACGTCGGCAAGAACCCAGTCCATTTTATTTTTGAGAACAAAGAGGCGGGGGTGGCCCGGGGCAAGAAACTGCGCATTTTGCACTCCCGCCCGCCTTAAGCGGCGTTTTGCTTGCTGCAAGACCTCTTCGCGGATGTCGTGCAGGTAGATCTGTCCTTTGCCTTGAAGCTTTTCGGCAAAGGCAAGCGTTTTGCCCCCGCTGCCGCTGCAGTAATCGAGAACCTGGTCTCCGGGGCGTGCCGCGACGAGATAGGCAACTTTTTGGCTCCCTTCGTCTTGGATTTCAAAGAGTCCATTTTTGAATTCGGCAAGGGAGGTAAGCGGCTCTCTTTTCGGGAAGCGGATTGCATTTGGAGTTAGGGGGCATGCTGCGGCTCCAAATTTCTCTTTCCATAAGGAGAGGAGGTGCTCCCTCGTTGTTTTAAGGGGATTGGCCCGCACAGTGAGGGGGGCAGGATCATTGAGGGCGCGGCAGATGGAAAAGGCCTGGCCGTCTCCGTAAGAGCGGAGTACCTCTTGGTAGAGCCAATCGCTTGCCCCCGATCGGACCCATTCAGGAGTTTTTGAAGAGAGGCAATCGAGATCGAGGGTCTTGAAGAGCCTGTAGCGCTCCTGCCAACTAGCGGCATCTCCGAGAAGATAGCTAAGAAGCCCTTTCCAGCGCACAAGCGCATAGGCGAAATCTCCGATGAAGCGCCTGTCATGCGAGCCGAGACTTTTTTTTGATTTAAAAAAATCAGCTATAGCCAGATCCAGAGGTTTTGTTTCTCTCTCGAAGCGATCTAGAAATGCAAAGAGATGCTGCTCGCGAAATGTTGGTTTCATATTGTGGAGCACTAGTTTAGATATTTGTCTCTTAATTTCAAAGTCTCTTTGAAAAAATAGTCAGAATCTTGCATAAAAAGAGCATGAAAATGATTCGGGTCATCGCAGTTTTTCTGGCAAGAATTCTTTTGAGCCTTGTTTTTCTCGGGTCGGGGATAGAAAAAATTTTTAATTGGCAAGACACTGAGCGAAGCCTCTTAACCGCTCTTTGCGATTGGCAGGTCTATGCAGGCTTTCTCCTTCCCATGCAAGAGTGCATGGCTTCCCTTGTTCCTTGGAGCGCGTTTCTCCTTTTGTTGGCGATCCTTCTTGAGCTGGCCGGCGGTTTGATGATTCTCTTTGCTTATAAAGAAAAATGGGGGGCGGGCTTGCTCATCCTCCTTCTGATCCCTGTCACGCTGATCTTTCACCCTTTCTGGTTTATGGAAGGGGGCGCCAGAGACGTTCAATCGGCCATGTTTTTCAAAAATTTGGCGATTTTGGGAGGGCTTATCCTTGTTGCCCTCTACGGCGCCAAAACGAGAGTCGAAACCGGTGATTGATTGACGCGCCTCAAAATTCCCCTTCTCCTTTTGGCTAGTTGGCTGATCGTCGCATTTGGCCAATCCTCCTGGATTCCATTTTTCGGGCCCCTGGCGGCAGCAGCCGGGTACGCGCTTTTTTGGAGCGCCGCCCTTTCCTCTAAAAGGCCGTTTCTTTTGGCCTTTCTCTGGTTTACAGGCGTGCAGGCGGTGCAAATTTCTTGGATGTCGGAAACAGAATATATGGGGCCGTTTATCTGGGTCGTCTACCTTGGGCTGTCCGTTGCCATTGGGCTTCAATTTGCACTCTTGACCAAGCTGATCGAAATGGGGCGGCCATTGAGTGTGATGGGTTGCTTGGGGCTGGCCGGGGCGTGGGTTCTTTTGGAATGGGCCCGCATCTTGCCGTGCACGGGCTTTCTGTGGAACCCGGCCGGCCTTGCGCTCAGCGCAACACCCCTTTCTTTGCAGATGGCCTCGCTTGTCGGCATCTATGGCCTCTCATTTTGGGTTGTGTTTGTGAATCTGGCTGCGCTCAGGGCCCTTTTTATGCGCACAAGGAATGCGGCAATTCTTTGGGGGGTTGCAGCCCTTTTCCCGTTTGCTTACGGACTGGCAGTCCGCTCGGATACGAGCGGCTCAGAGAGCCTTTCCGCTCTTCTTTTGCAGCCCTTTTTACTGCCGGACGAGCGGGATTTATTCCCCGGGCGCATCGAGAGATGGGTTCCTCCGCTCTCTCAATGGGACCGGATTTTGGAGCTTGTCGATAGCGAAAGGGCCGATTTGATTATTTTGCCTGAAAGCTCTGTCCCTTTTCCCGCGTTTGCAGCCTTTTATCCTTTGGATTTGGTCGAGACGATTTGGGAACAGCGCTTTGGCAATGCAGCCGTCCTTCGCGATTTTCCGAAATTAGGAGGGAAAGACTCGGAGCTCATCCAAGGGCAGTGGCGCGTCAGCAACGCGTTTTGGATGCAAGCGATTGCGAACCATTATGGCTCTGAATTAATTGCAGGAATGGAAGATGCGGATGGGGAGAGGCGCTTTAATGCGGCGTTTCATTTTAAGCCGAAAGAAAACAAGACAGAGCGCTATGAAAAGAGGATCCTCGTTCCCATCGGCGAATACGTGCCCCTGAAAAACTGGAAAGGGCTCTCCGATTGGATTGGAGAGCAATTTGGGATCAGCGATTCTTTTGAGCCCGGAGGGGAGCCGAAGCTATTCACTGGCCTTGTGCCGATGGGTATTTCAATTTGCATGGAAGAGACTTATAGCGGGATCATTCAAGAGAGCTGCAAGCGAGGGGCGAAACTCCTTGTCAACTTGACTAACGACGGATGGTTTCCCAGATCGAAACTAGCGCGCCAGCATTTCGATCATGGAGTGATCCGGGCCGTTGAAAACGGGGTTCCAGTTTTGCGCGCTTGCTGCACCGGCGTGACGGGGGCTGTCGATTGCTTTGGGCGGATTTTAGCGCAAAGCAGGACTGACGGAGCGGATGCGCTCTTTGTGAGGGTTCCTTTAAAGTCAGAGCGCACGCCCTATTCGTTTTGGGGTGAGCGGGGCATTTTGATCCTTTCGTGTTTGTTTGTCCTCGTAGGATTTGCCCTTGCCCGAAATAAAGAAAGTCGATTAACTTTCTCCTAAGTTGTCGGAGGGGAAAATTGGCTGCTGACCAGATGCAAAAAACAGTGAAGCGCGAAGCTGCGCTTTCAGGTGCTGGCCTTTTCACCGGCGAAAATGGATCAATTCAGCTTTTTCCCGCGGATCCCGGCACGGGCATCGTGTTTGAAAGGACCGATCTTCCTACTAAGCCTGTCATTCCGGCCCGTCTTGAGTTTGTTCGTGATACCTTTCGCTCTACACGGCTTGCGACGGAGGCGGCGAGTCTCTGCATGGTAGAGCATCTTCTTGCAGCTCTAAGCGCGTACGAAATTGATAATGTCCGGATTGCGGTTGAAGGGCCGGAAATTCCCGCTTGCGACGGCAGCTCCAAAGCGTTTGCAGATCTCTTGGACGAGGCGGGTGTGCAGGCCCAAGACGAGCCGAAAGAGGTGTTGAGAGTGGAACAGCCCCTATTTTGGTCTGAAGGGGGGATCCATCTGGTCGCATTGCCGAGCGAGGATTTCCGCATCACTTACACTCTCCACTACCCCCAATCCAAACTGATCGGTTCCCAGCACTATTCGTTTCAAGTAAACCGCGAGGGTTTTAAGGCCGAAGTAGCATCCTGCCGGACATTTGCTCTCTACGAAGAGATCGCTCCTTTGATTGAAAAGGGGTTTATCAAGGGAGGCCGTCTTGAGAACGCAGTGATCGTCAAAGGAGACAGCGTGCTCAATCCGGAGGGACTCCGATTCGGCAACGAGATGGTCAGGCATAAAGTCCTCGATCTTATCGGAGATCTGAAGCTCATCGGAAAATCTTTGAAGGCGCATATTATTTCGATTTGTTCGGGGCATACAAGCAATATTGCTTTGGCGCAAATGCTGAGCCGGGCCGCGCTCAGAGGAGAGCGATGAAAGAAAAGCCATTTGTGATGGATTCGAAAGGGATTGCGAGCATCCTGCCGCATAGATATCCCTTTTTGCTCGTCGACCGTATTTTGCTGATCAATTTGGAAGAAAATGAGATTGTAGGCGTTAAGAATGTCACTGTGAATGAACCCTTTTTTCAGGGGCATTTTCCCGGAGTTCCCATCATGCCGGGCGTGCTTCTTCTTGAAGCCCTGGCGCAGACGGGGGGCGTTCTTGTTCATCAAAAAGGGTATACGAAAAAAATTGCCGTATTGCTCAATGTAGCGAACGCGAAATTTCGTAAGCCTGTGGTGCCGGGCGACGTTCTTCATTTACATGTTAAGGGACTTCATATCAGTGGGACCGGAGGGAAGATCCGGGCGCGGGCGCTGGTTGGGGAGCAGTTGGCCGTAGAGGCGGAATTGAGCTTTGCCATGGTCGATAAGGAACAGCTCTAAATGGAAATCGTCAAAACAACATTAGAATCTATCCAAGACCGCATGTGGATAGGTTCTTGTTAACGAATCGGAATTGCATGTCAAATATTCATCCTCTGGCGATCGTTGAAGATGGGGCAAAGTTAGGAAATCGGATAACCGTTGAGCCTTTTGCGGTTGTTAAAGCAAGTGCAACGCTTAAAGATGGCGTTGTGATCAAGTCGCATGCCTACATTGATGGCTTTACAACAATTGGAGAAAACACGGTTGTCTGGCCCGGAGCTTGCATTGGGACTAAAACCCAAGACAAGAAATTCAGGGGAGAGAAAACGTATGTCATCATCGGAAAGAACTGCGAAATACGGGAATATGTAACCATCAATTCCTCATGCCAGGAAAACTCCTCGGTCAAGATCGGCGACAATTGTCTGATTATGGCAAATTGCCATGTCGCACATAACTGTGAACTCGGCAACCGGGTCATCATGGCCAATAGTTCGCTTTTAGCAGGCCATGTCATTGTCGGAGATAATGCGATTATCGGAGGGATGACACCTGTTCATCAATTTTCCCGCATTGGGACATACGCAATGGTCGGAGGGTTCAGCGGAGTTACGAGGGATATTCCTCCTTATACCATTGGAGGAGGCGTGCCGTACAAGTTCGGAGGGATCAATTTAGTTGGTCTGAAGCGCCATGGCTTTCCTTTGTCCGTGCGAAGAGAGCTTTCGAAAGCGTTTAAGTTAACATACCGTTCCGGGCTTCGCCTGGAAACGGCGATTGCGCGCATCGAAGAAGAAGTTGAGATGCTCCCCGAAGTGCTGCACTGGCTCCAATTCTGCCGCTCGACAAAGCGGGGATTGATGGGCTTGCAAGGTGTTGTTCACGAACACGAAGAAGCTGCTGAAGAAGAGTTTGAGGGCGAAGAGCTGGCCCATCCTCTGAAAGTGAACATCTGATCGTCATGGATATCGTATTCTTCGGAACTCCTTCTTTTGCAGCCCAGCTGCTTCAGTATCTTTTGGAGCATGGGCAAGCAATCAAAGCGATTGTGACCCAGCCGGACAAACCGCAAGGGCGCAGTCTCAAAATGACGCCATCTGCCGTGAAGCAAGCGGCAGCCCAACTTGCTCCCATGACGCCTCTCTTGCAGCCAGAAAAGTCATCCAACCCACAGTTTCTGCAAGCGCTTACTGACCTTCAGGCAGATCTCTATGTCGTTGCTGCATTTGGGCAAATCCTGCCGCAAAAATTGCTTTCGATCCCCCCTCTTGGCTGTATCAATGTGCATGCGTCTCTTCTGCCGAAATACCGCGGCGCAGCGCCTATCCAGCGTACGCTGATGAACGGCGACCTTGAGACCGGCGTTTCTATACAAAAAATGGTCTATCAACTCGATGCCGGAGATGTGATTGCGGAAGCGAAAATGGCTGTGCCGAGCGAGATGACCTATGGGCAGCTGCAAGAGAGCCTTTGCGAACTCTCTAAGCCGCTGCTTCTTGAAGTAATCCGCCGCTATGAAGCGGGGATTCCCAAAGGCGAAGTACAAGACGAGTCTCTAGCTACGTTTGCGCCTAAGATCCGGCCGGACGAGACGCAGCTGCAGTGGGACTGCAGTGCAAGAGAGCTGCATAATCGAGTGCGGGCCCTTTCTCCGAGGCCCGGAGCTTGGTGCTGGATCGAATCCGGCGGTCAAAAAAAGAAATTGAAAATCCTACGCTCCGCACTCTCTAAAGAAAGCGCAGCGCCAAGATCTCTTCTCACCCCATCTAAAGGGTGTTGCTTTATTGGGACGCAAGATGGTAGCCTTGAACTCCTTGAAGTACAGCCTGAGGGGAAAAAAGCAATGCCGGCTGCTGAATGGCTGCGCGGCGCCCAACTTCCTCTGCTATTCGTATAACCCTTTTATTTACTATAATCATGTATTGCACCCTGACATCATCCGATATTCGAGAGATTTCATCCCGAAGCCCTGTTGAGGCTAAGGTATATAGAACAATTGATTCATTCCACAGGCAAAAAGTCGACCAATTCGCGGACAACTTTTTGAAGGTTATTCTAAATGAACCCTATCTATATCTTCGGGACAAGGACTGGAAAAGGCAGTTTTCAATTCCCGAAAAGGCCGATTCTTTAGAGACGATTTGCCGGATCTATGATTCGTTGCGAGCCGTCATAAAGAGAGAGGTAACTTTGCAGCCATGTCTCAAGCTAGAGAATTTTCAAGGGCTTTGTTCTTTATATTATCAAGACCTTAAAAGGAGAGAGTTTAATTTTCGCAAGGAAATAACACGGGCATTGCTTAATTCTAATATCAAATATAAGTCAAAATTGAGGGTGGATAAAGATTATCCGCTTCCTGCCATCCCAAAATTTTTGATCTATCGCCTGGCCCGCGAAGCAAAACAGAATGGTTGGGGGGAGGTTCTTTGGACTGCATCCGCATTGGCTAATTATTGGGAAGCAATTCCCTTTCTTCTTAAATACCAAGTTTTCGAAGGCTCTATCTCAAAACTTTTAGAGCCTATATTAGAACAACTAACTGATGATTGGTGCAATGCATTTGACTCGGAAATGGAAATGCAACAAGCCTCTGATGAATCCAGCGTACACAGTTACAGCACATTAATCACGCCCTCGCAAAAAAATTCCCTAAATTCTATTGATCAAAGAGAATCTAAGCGCCTTCACAGCATTTGTAATGAGTTAGCGCAATTTGCTCTTTTCGAATGCCAAAACCCGGTGCAAGACAAGATCCTCTGGCAGATCGGCAGATACACCAGAAGAGAATTAGATATGTCTTCCTTGGCTCAGGAGCTTGTACAAATTGCAAGAATGTATGGGTGGGGAGAATCATTTTGGAGGGCAAGTGCCAGTACTGATTATTGGGAGGCGATTCCTCATTTGCTTGCAACTGTGCCAATTCCTAAATCAGATGAAGACGATCTTCTTCAGAGAGCTGCTCAATCGAGGAGCGATGATTGGATAAGGGTTTATCAACAGCATCGGCAAGGAGTGTAAAGAAATCTTTAAACAATTATTGGTAAACGTTCTCTTTACAATAAATCCGTTGTTGCCTATCTTCTCTGCTCCTTTTAACTAAATGAGGTATCTCATGACACAGGTAATGGTTGGACCGTATAACGTATCGCTGGAGCAGCCGAAAACATCCGGCAGTTTCCTGAATACGACAAAAGAATGGCTTGAAGGAGCAAAGGGCGCTTATGACTTCATGAACTTGGTTAAAAAGTCAGCTCTTGCCTGTGGGAACACAGTTCTTGCAGCTACGCTGACCGGATATACGTCTCTGACATCCACCCCCTATTTTCTATCGCTGGTAGCTAAGCATGTGAACTCAGGATTCGAGGATCTTACCCCGAAATTGGGTTTTTATAATGCGATGAAATGGACCCACAATGTAACCGAGTTCTGTTCGATGGGGCTGTTTTCCGCTGCGATTCTCGATCCAATGAATAAAACGATCGGCAATGTGGCTGTGGTTTTTGATGCAGTCTCTGATATGTCTGAAGTGCCAACATTTTTGATGGACGCAGTTCAGGCGCGCACTGTTTTGAACCTGGCTAAAGAGCTCAACGTTTCCGATGACGTGCAAGGCGGGTTGCTCTCTAAGCTTCAGCACTCTCTGATAAAGCTAGTCAAGTCTGTTTCGGCTTCCGTCAATGGCTTTTTTGCTTCTTATGCCGTGGTATATGGTGCAGCTTTAGTCGCTGCGTCGACGGCATTGGCCTTTAGCTTGGCTGCAACCACTTGCAACGTGATCGATTACTTCCACCAGAATTGCTGGTCTAGTCATGTCGCGAAAGAAATCACTCTTACTGCATAAAGTTTGAGCTTGCTTCCAGGGTAGATGTTCCGCCCTGGAAGCCCTCCCCCCTATCTCTATGTCTCAGCCGGCTACTTCTCTTCAACGAAGCGAATGGATCTTCTTCATCACGATAGTAGCATTTATCTCCGTCGCCGTATTGATTGCGAAAATGAGCAGTTATCGAAGGCTTGAATGTCTTCATAATTGGGAAAAAGTAGGGAGAAAGCCGGAGGTTTGGGCGGACATCAAAGGCCATGTAAAACGGCCCGGCAAGTATAAACTTCGGCCCGGGGAAAATCTGGGCTCCGCCCTTCGAAAAGCGGCCCCTAAACCTTTTGCAGATCTTTCTTGCATCGATGGGTCGGCCATCCCTCAGGCGGACCGTCAAATCGAAATTCTGGCCCTTCAAAAAATTCGAGTCCGTGTGACCGGATGTGTAAAAGAAGAGTTGAGCCTTGAGCTTAAGCCCGGATGCCGAATTTCTGATTTGAGGGGAAGGGTGGCTCTCTCCGGCGACGCCGAACCGAAATTTCTGAAAAAAAGGCGCTTATTAAAGGATGGAGAGACGGTGGAAATTCCTCAGCGCGCAACAAGTTAATAATGAGCTGGATATGCAGAGAAATTTCTGTGAGTAGAGGAGGGGATTGAGATTTTAATTGAGAGAAAACAGAAGGATGGATATTCTCTTTGCTTATCTTTTTAAGTCAGATATTCCATGTCGAAAGCTGGCTGAAAGTTTTGCATATCCTCACTCCGGGACGACCCGGGCTTGTGGGTGTAAAAGATTGATATTACGAGTTTAAAGGAAAAACCAATATGTCACTGACTTTGACGGGGCAGAAAAAGGGGATGACGCAAGTCTTCGACGAACAAGGTAGAGTCGTAGTTTGCACAGTCATTCAAGTAGACCCGAACCCGGTCGTCCAGATTAAAAATGCTGAAAAAGACGGCTATCAAGCGATCCAGCTTGCGGGGGTACCGCTTACGAAATCCAGGGCAAGAAATAAGACGAAGCCGATCAAGGGCCACTTTGGGAAAGCAGGGGTAGAACCCCATCTTCGCCTAAAAGAATCCCGCGTCGTAGATGCAGGGCAGTATCAAGTTGGGCAGTTGCTTGATTTGAGCTTGTTCGACGGTGTTCAATTTGTTGATGTTCAGGCCGTATCTAAAGGAAAAGGATTCCAGGGAGTTATGAAACTGCACGGCTTTGCCGGCGGGCCTGCTGCCCATGGATCAGGTTTTCATCGCCATGCCGGCTCTACGGGCCAGCGCTCCACTCCGGGCCGATGCTTTCCCAATGGGAAAAGAGCGTCTCGCATGGGTGGTGATCTCAAAACGGTGCAGAATTTGAAAGTGGTTGCAGTCAAGGGCAACCTCCTCCTTGTCAAGGGGGCCGTTCCTGGCAGCCGCAATGCGGTTGTAACAGTGCGCAGCGCTGTCAAGAAAACGGCAAAGAAAAAATAACGAAAGGATCAAACACTGTGGCAACTCTCAAGAAATATGACCTGAGCGGAAAAGAGATCGGCTCTATTCAGGTCGATGAAGCGCTTTTGGGTGTAGAAGCGCATTCACAGATGGTCAAGGATTACCTTGTTGCCATCCGCAATAATGCCCGCCAATGGTCGGCGAACACCAAGGGGCGCAAAGAGGTCAACCGAACCGGAAGAAAGCCTCACGCTCAAAAAGGTCAAGGAAGGGCGCGTCAAGGATGTTTTGCTGCTCCGCAATACAAAGGCGGGGGAATTGTCTTTGGCCCGAAGCCGAAATTCGATCAGCACGTCCGTATCAATAAAAAAGAGCGGAAAGCGGCGATCCGACATCTGCTAGCTGAAAAAATCAAAGCAGATCGTGTATTCGTGCTTCAAAGCGAAAAGATGGAAAAGCCTCAAACTAAAGCGGTGGCAGGCTTTCTGAAGTCTAAAGAGCTTTTCGATGGCCGTGTGCTCTTTTTAGGCGAAAAAAGCTCCAATCCTGAGCTGTTTCTCAGCTCCAGGAATATTCCCAAAAAGGAATTTTCTAATTTTCAGACAGTGAATGGGTATGAGCTCGCGCTCTGCCGCGATATCGTGGTCCTGGATTCGGCTGTCGATCAACTGCTAGCGATTCTAGGTTAATACTATGACGAAGAAGAGTCCTTATTCCATTATCAAGAGCCGCAGGTTGACCGAAAAGTCCCGCGTGCTCGAAAATCTACAACATTCGAACAGCAACCGCTATACAAGCCGATGCAAGACGCCAAAGTTTGTGTTTGATGTGTATCCTTCAGCAAACAAGTGCGAAATTGCACGAGCTGTTGAAGAGATTTATGCTGACAAGAAGGTCAAGGTATTGTCTGTCAATACCGTTACAATTAAACCCAAGCAGCGTCGCGTAAGAGGCCGCCTTGGGATGACGCCCGGAGGAAAGAAAGCGATTGTTACGCTTACGCCCGGCAGCGTAATTGACGAGCAAGTATAAGGGAGAGCACATGCCTAAATATTTTAGACCGATTACACCGGGACAGCGCAAGCTCGTTCTCCCGACCCTGATCGAGCTCGATCCTTCTGAAAAGGAAGCGCCAAAGTCGCTTTTTGTTTCGAAACGGAGAACGAACGGCCGTAATCATAGCGGACATATCACTTGCCGGCATAAGGGCGGCGGTCATAAGAAGCGATTTCGCCTGATCGACTTTAAGCGCGACAAAGAAAACATTCAGGCTACGGTTGCGGGAATCGAATACGATCCAAACCGGTCCGCCTTAATTGCGCTCCTTCATTATGTTGATGGCGAGAAGCGCTTTATTCTTTGTCCGCAGGGCTTGAAGAAGGGTGATCAGGTTTGCACTTCGAATGAGCCTCCATTTAAAATTGGATGCTGCATGAAGCTGAGGTTCATGCCAATCGGATCTGTTATTCATAACATCGAACTGCGTCCAGGGCGCGGTGCACAATTAGTGCGGTCCGCCGGCCTCTCAGCGCAGCTTCAGGGGCGCAGCAATGGATACGCAACCTTGCGCATGCCATCCGGAGAGATGCGGCTGATCAATGAAGAATGCAGAGCTACTTTTGGGGCTGTCTCAAATGCCGAGCATAATCTCCGCGTATTTGGAAAAGCAGGCCGTAAGCGCTGGATGGGGATCCGCCCCACAGTCCGAGGGGTCCATATGAATCCGGTTGACCACCCGCACGGCGGTGGAGAGGGACGAGGCAAGGGAAATCTTCCTCAAACTCCATGGGGTCAATTTACAAAAGGATACAGGACGCGCTCGAAGAAAAAATCATTGAAATGGGTAGTCAAGGAACGCAGTAGGTAACAAATGGGAAGATCTCTAAAAAAAGGGCCCTTTGTCGATCATCATCTAAAAACGAAAGTTGAGAAGATGAGTCAGCAAAGCGCTAAAAGGAATATCAAAACCTGGTCAAGACGTTCCATGATTGTGCCTGAAATGGTCGGACATACTTTTGATGTCCACAATGGAAAAAAGTTTATTAGTGTCTACGTATCTGAAAATATGGTTGGGCACCGCCTGGGAGAGTTTTCGCCAACGAGAACTTTTAAAGGACACCCTAAAAAGTCAGCAGCATCGTCGTAGGAAGGTAGAATATGCAATTTGCTAAAGCTCGTACATGCTATGTGCGGATTAGTCCACGCAAGGCGAGATATGCGGCTGACCTGATTCGCGGTCTGCCGGTAGAGGAAGCGTCATTACAGTTGCAATATTGCAAACTGCGTGGCGGACGCCTGATCAAGAAAACGCTTGACAGCGCTGTGGCGAATGCCGAAACGCAGCTCGATCTGCGTCGTGAAAATCTCAAAGTTTACGAAGTGAGAGTCGATCCAGGTCCCATCTTGCGAAGAGCTAAACCGAGAAGCAAAGGATCGTCAGTTCCTGTCAATAAACGCACGAGCCATTTCACAGTCATCGTAGCGGCAAACGGGTAAGGAGTTATAAGAATGGGACAAAAAGTATCGCCAACTGGATTTAGGCTGGTAACAAGAAAGCGATGGCTGTCGAACTGGTATGCTAATAAGCAAGAATTCGGCCAGTTAATCGCAGAAGACAGAAAGATCCGAAAGTATTTGATGACAAAACCTGCATGCCAGGGAGCATCTCGATTGCAGATCAAGCGAATGAGTGGAAAGATCGAAGTGACGATCTTTACATCGCGCCCCGGACTGGTCATCGGTAAAAAGGGTGCTGAGATCGATCTATTAAAGTCGGATTTGAAAGCCTTTACCGGTAAAGAAGTTTGGATTGAAGTAGAGGAAATTAAGCGTCCGGATCTCGATGCGAAATTAGTAGCTGACGGAATTGCGAAACAACTTGAAAGACGTATCCCTTTCCGAAGAGTTCTGAAAAAAGTAATGCAGACATCCATGGATGCTGGAGCAGCAGGGATTAAAGTCCAGATTTCCGGTCGAATTGGTGGAGCAGAAATCGCCCGGGTTGAGTGGTATAAAGAGGGGAGAATCCCGCTGCATACGCTTAGGGCTGATATTGATTATGCAACAGGGCGCGCAGAGACAACTTACGGATCGATCGGGGTAAAAGTCTGGATCAATCGCGGTGAAGAAGTTAAGCAAGTTCAAAAGCCGGCGAGCGGAGGTTAATCATGGCCCTAATGCCAACAAGAACAAAATTTAGAAAGCAGCAGCGCGGGTCGTTAGCAGGAAATGCAAAAGGCGGCGCTTATGTGCAGTTTGGAGAGTTCGGGATGCAGTCGCTTGAGCGCGGCTGGATCAACGGAAAGCAGATCGAGGCATGCCGTGTCGCGATTACCCGATTTTTTAGCCGAAAAGGAAAGGTTTGGATCAGAGTATTTCCGGACAAACCTGTTTCTAAGAAGCCTGCTGAAACTCGAATGGGTACCGGTAAAGGGGCACCTGAGTTTTGGGTTGCATGCATAAAGCCCGGACGGATCCTATTTGAAGTTGCAAATGTGACGAGAGAAGAAGCGCAGCAAGCCCTAAGGTTAGCTGCAGCAAAATTACCGATTAAAACCAAATTTGTCGATCGATTGGAGGAGGTCTAATATGGCTAAATCAAAAAAGAGAGCCCCCTCTGAACAGACTGTAGAGGAACTGCAAAAAACAGCATCTCAGTTAGAAACGGATATTTATGCGCTACGCAATGAGTTGGCTCTGCAGCGTAAGTTGGAAAAACCACATCTATTAAAGGAAAAGCGTCATGAGCGAGCACGCATCTTGACGATTTTGACACAAAAGCGGAGACAAGCTCAATGAACACGCAAGATAGATCTAAACGCAAAGAGAAGATCGGCGTAGTCATCTCGAATAAAATGGACAAAACAGTAGCTGTAAAGGTTACTAAGAAGATGCGCCATCCAAAGTATGGCAAGGTCGTCGAGATGAACAAAAAGCTCTATGCGCACGATGAAACAGATGCGCTTGAGTTGGGACAAACCGTCCGAATTATGGAAACCCGCCCTCTTTCGAAGTTGAAGCGATGGCGTGTCGTCGAAGTGATGCAATAGGATAGAGGCGAAACACTATGATTCAACAGGAAACAAATCTAAAAGTAGCCGACAACACGGGCGCAAAGAAAGTGCGATGCTTTAAGGTCCTTGGAGGATCCAGAAAGCGTTATGCCGCCGTAGGCGAGATCATTGTCTGCTCAATTAAAGAAGCTGATCCAAAGGGAGCGGTTAAAAAAGGTGACGTCGTTAAGGCGGTTGTTGTGAGGACAAAGGGTTATATTCGTAGACCTGATGGCTCGCTGCTCAGATTTTATGACAACAGCTGCGTAATTATTGACGATAAAAACAATCCAAAGGGCACACGAATTTTCGGGCCTATCGCACGCGAAGTGCGCGATAGCGGATTTGTGAAGATCAGTTCGCTGGCTCCAGAAGTTATTTGAGGAAGATGATGAGTAAAATGATTCGTAAAGGCGATCGAGTATTGGTTATCTCCGGCAATGATAAAGGAAGAGCCGGAGAAGTCTTGATGAAAGTCAAAGACCGCGTACTCGTTCAAGGGATAAATGTACGGAAAAAGCACTTGCGAAGAACGCAAGAGACGCCGGGCGGACGCATCGTGGAAATGGAAGTACCAATCCATATTTCCAATGTATGTCTCTGTGATAAAGACAATCGGCCATTAAGGCTACATGTAAAACAGGATGAAAGTGGCGAAAGGCAGTATGTATACCGCGACGGCTCCAAAGAAGTCGTATATCGCCCAGTTAAAAAACCAGCATAGGAACTATGTCTAGACTGAAACAAAAGTATAAAGAGCAGGTATTACCGGAACTGCGTAACCTGCACTCAGACAAAAGCCCGATGGAGCTGCCTAAACTGAGCAAGATCGTGATCAGTATGGGACTGTCCGAGGCTCTTAAAGATAAAAACGCAATCCAAGATCATAGCAAAGAGTTGAGCATGATCTCCGGACAGAAGCCAGTTGTTACTAAAGCGAAGAAGGCGATTTCGAACTTTAAGCTTAGAGAAGGCCAAGCTATCGGCCTCATGGTGACACTGCGCGGCGAGCGTATGTATGACTTTTTCGATCGATTTTGCAATATTGTTTCGCCTCGAATACATGACTTCCGCGGATTTACAAAGAAAGCTGACGGCAGAGGCAACTACAGTTTTGGGATCACCGACCAGCAGATTTTCCCGGAGATCAACCTCGACGAAGTTAAACGAACACAAGGGATGAATATTACGATTGTAACGACAGCTAAGAACGATGACGATTGCTTTGAGCTCTTGTCAATGTTGGGCTTTCCGTTCAAGTAAAGGGAACAATATGGCTTTTAATGATCCAATTTCTGAAATGCTGACAAAGGTGCGGAATGCAAAGGATGCACAACACCGATATGTTGATCTTCGAAGCAGCAAAATGATTTTGCAAATACTCGAGATTATGAAACGGTACGGCTTTGTCGAAAATTATCTAGTGAACGACGAGCTGAAAAAAATTCGTGTGTTTCTTAGATACAACAAAAATCGCAAGAGCGTGATTAACGGTCTGCGACGCGAATCGAAGCCGGGGCTGAGAAAATATATCGGGTATCAAGAAATACCGAACATCATGAATGGCATGGGTCTTGCAGTTCTTACGTCAAGCAAGGGCGTTCTCGATGGCGAAACCGCGCGCAACTTAAAGGTTGGCGGCGAGATTCTTTGTACGATCTGGTAGGAGAAGCGTAGAATGTCAAGATTAGCTAAAAAGCCCCTTACTATTCCAAAAGGCGTAGAAATAAAGGCGGCTGCAGATGGCAATGTCCAAGTAAAAGGACCTAAAGGCTCTGTCCAAGTAAAGCTGGCACACGGGCTGAAATTGCAAACCGAGGGAGATCAGATCCTTATTAACAAGGACGAATCTATCGAACTCGCAAAAGCACAGCACGGACTTATGT
>JAKBAE010000149.1 GCA_021809325.1 bacterium | reverse complement strand
GAGACGAAGGGAAATGAGCGCGATGCGCGGACGTTGCACTCGATCACCTGCAAAGCATTGTCCTTTGCGATAAACTGGATATTGAAAGGGCCGCTGAGATGGAGCGCTTGGACGATGCCGGCCGAGATTTTTTTCGCGCGGCGGATCGTCTCCAGATAGAGGCGCTGCGGCGGCAAGACGATGGTCGCATCGCCCGAGTGGACCCCCGCATTTTCGATATGCTCCGAAATCGCCTGGATCAAGATCTTGCCCTCTTGGGCCACGCCGTCGATCTCCAATTCTTTGGCGTTGTCGATAAACTTGGAAATGACCGTTGGATGGTCGGGCGAGACGATCGCCGCTTCGCGCAAGTATTTTTCCAGCCCTTCTTCGTCGAAGACGACATTCATCGCCGCGCCGGACAAGACATAGGAAGGGCGGATGAGCACCGGATAGCCGACCTTATCTGCAAAAGCACGCGCGCTTTGCAAGCTGACGGCAGCCTCCCATGGCGGCTGGTCAATGCCGAGCTGATGCAGAAGGGTCGAAAAAGAGTCGCGGTTTTCCGCCTTGTCGATCGAAGCGGGAGGCGCGCCGATGATTTTTACTTTATTTTTGAAAAGAGGCAGCGCTAAGTTATTTGCAATCTGGCCGCCAAAGGAGACGAGCACCCCTCTCGGCCTTTCAAAGTCGGCAATGTCGAGGACCCGCTCGAGCGTGATCTCCTCGAAGTAGAGCCGGTCCGACTCGTCGAAATCGGTAGAGACCGTTTCCGGATTGGAGTTGATCATCACGGTCTCGATCTTGTGGCGCCTCAGCGTGCGGGCGGCGTTGACGGCGCACCAGTCGAATTCAACCGAAGAGCCGATGCAATAAGGTCCGGAGCCAAGGACGATCGCCGGTCTTTTTTTCGAAGGGGCAATGTCGTGCTCTTGGGCCCAATAGGTCGTATAGAGGTAGTTGGTCTTGGCGTCGAACTCGCCCGCTAGCGTGTCGATTTGTTTGACGAAAGGGAGGATGCCGTGCTTTTTTCGAAAGGCGCGCACGCTCGTTTCGGATTTGCCTCTGATCTTTGCAATAGCCGAATCGGAAAAGCCGAGTTTTTTCGCCTCTTTCACAAGCGATGCGGACCAGTTTTTCGTTTTCAGCTTCTCTTCAAAGAGGGCGATAGTTTGTAAATGATAGAGAAACCAAGGATCGATCTGCGAGAGCTCATGCGCGACATCTACTGCGCCGCCTTCTTTGAAAAAATGATAGAGCGCAAAGAGGCGCCTGTCTGTCGGCTTTCGGATCTCAAATTGCGGCTCTTCTACGGAGACGTTGAGGCTGTTTGCCCCAATGCCGAGCATCCGGACCCCTTTTTGGAGCGCTTCCGGGAACGTCCGGCCGATCGCCATGATCTCGCCGACGCTTTTCATCTCGGAGCCGATCGTCCGGTCTGCGCTTTTGAGCTTTTTGATGTCCCAGCGCGGGATCTTGACGACCACATAGTCCAATGCCGGCTCGAAAAAGGCCGTCGTCTTTCGGGTGATCGCATTTTCGATCTCGTCGAGCGAGTAGCCAAGGGCCAGCTTCGCTGCGACAAAGGCCAAGGGATAGCCCGTCGCTTTTGATGCAAGCGCGCTCGATCGCGACAGCCGCGCGTTCATCTCGATGACGCGGTAGTCGCCCGTTTTCGGGTCAAGGGCGAACTGGACGTTGCACTCCCCTTGGATTTGAAAGAGATGCGCGCAAGTTAGAGAGACGGTGCGGAGGCGATGGTACTCTTCATTGGAAAGGGTCTGCGAGGGGGCGACGACGATGCTCTCTCCCGTATGGATCCCCATCGGGTCGAAATTTTCCATGTTGCAGATGGTGAGCGATTGTCCTTTCCCATCCCGCACCACCTCGTATTCGATCTCTTTCCAGCCAAAGAGGTACTCTTCGATCAAAATCTGTCCGGCGCCTTGCAGCGCTTCTCTCGCCCTGCTTTTAAGCTGATCGGGCGTCTCAATCCGGCCGGAGCCCATGCCTCCGAGCGAAAAACCGGCCCGCAGCATGATCGGATAGCCGATTTTTTCGGCTGCTTGCAGGGCGTCGAGGATGGAGCTGACCGCGTAGCTCAAAGGCGTTTTGATGTCCGCCTCGGCGAGCTTTTGCTTAAAAAGCTCGCGGTCCTCCGTCAAGCGGATCGATTCGACCGGCGTGCCCAAGACCTCGACCTGCTCCTTTTGCAAGACGCCCCGCTTTTCGAGCTCAAGGCCGGCGTTGAGAGCAGTTTGTCCTCCGAAGCTTAGAGCAATGCAGTCGGGCTTTTCTTTTGCGATGATCTTCGAGATCGACTCAAAGTCGAGGGGTTGAAAATAGACGTCGTGCGCCATGTTGAAATCGGTCTGGACGGTCGCAATATTCGGGTTGATCAGGATGACGGAGAGGCCCTCTTCTTTGAAGGCTTTGATCGCTTGCGAGCCGGAATAATCGAACTCTCCCGCCTGCCCAATGCGGATGCCGCCCGATCCGAGCAGAAGGACTTTTTTTCTCTTCCAACGGCTCATCCCTTTTTTACCTCCTCATAAAAGCGGTCGAACAGATAGGCCGCATCAGTCGGGCCAGGGTTGCTCTCGGGATGGAACTGCACGGCAAACCAAGGCATCGTTTTATGGACGATCCCTTCGATGGAGCCGTCGTTGAGACTGGTAAAAAGCGGCTTCCAATCTTTCGGGATCGTTTGCTCGCGGATGGCATAGCCGTGGTTTTGCGCAGTGAGGATGCAGCGGCCCAGTTCGTGATCTTTGCAAGGATGGTTTTGGCCTCGATGTCCGAATTTGAGCTTGAATGTTTTGGCGTCGATCGCAAGAGCTAGGATCTGCGCGCCTAAACAGATGCCGAAAATCGGTTTCTTTTTCTTAAACGCCTTTTTCAAAATCGCGATCGTCTCTTTACAGACCATAGGATCGCCCGGTCCGTTTGAGATAAATAAGCCGTCATAATCCTCTTCGGTGTAGTCGTAGTCAAATGGGACGCGCACGACTTGCACGGGATATTTAAGCAGATGGCGCATGATATTTTCTTTCATCCCGCAGTCGACGGCGATGATCTTTTTAGACCCCGATCCGAACTCCTGCCTCGCGGGAAGGCTCACTTTTTTGACCAGGTGCTCTCGGTTAGGATCGGAAAATTCGCGCGGCCGGGTGTGCTCAGGACAAATTGCGCCGAGGGCAACGCCCTTTTTTCGCAGTGTCTTGGCAATTGCGCGTGTATCGGCCCCGGTGAGAAGCGGGATGCGCTCTTTCTCGAGCCAGTCTAGAAGCGTTGATTCAGAGTCCCAGTGGCTCGCATAGGGACTAATGTCGCCGACGACGACGCCTGCCGCTTGGATTTTCTCCGACTCCCAAAATGAGCGGGGCGGCACTCCATAGTTGCCGATCAGCGGGTAGGTGAATACGAGGATCTGTCCTGCATAAGAGGGGTCTGTGAGCGACTCGACATATCCGGTCATGCCTGTGGTAAAAACAGCTTCGCCGAAAAATGGCTCTTTTTGCCAGGATGGGGAGAGTCCGTGAAAAACCTCCCCTGATTTGAGAAGTAGCTTTGCCGAAGCAAGTTGCATCAGGGCCGATAGGGATTTGTTTGAGGATAGCGAATTTTTTAATTCCTGGCAAATCGGCCCAAAAGGGGGAGCTTCGATCGCTCCCCGAGAATCAATTCATTGCGATGGCGATATTAGAATCCGCAGCTGCATTCCAATCGAAGGGCTGCCCTACACAAAGGTTATGGATATAACAATGGTTCAGTGAAGAGTCGAAGTTGTACTCCATTTCAAAACACCCATCTTCTTTAACTGTGTTGGCATACTTTCTAAAGACGTCGAACATGGTGTGGTCTCCGCCCATGTGTCTGCGTCCACTGCATCCGAGAGAGCCCGGAGGAGTTCCGCAAGTGGAAATATGGGAGTAGACCCTTGTTTGTTCTTTATTTTGCACTGCAGCGCAATCAGCCAGATAGTTTGTAAACACAAGCTCAAGACCTTGAGTCTATCTCTGACTTCTTGGCAAGATCTACATGATTGGGTTTTTTGAACGTGCATAAAGTCTTTTTAGTCTTTAAAAAGGAACAGGATTTGCATGATTGCAAGCGGCATGATGTGCCAGGGCGATTGCACGATAACTTGCTTGAAAAGAAATACAGGATCCGCTCCGCGGGAAGATCGGGCATGATAGGCATGATGCAGGGAAGCCCTGCAACCCAAAAAT
>JAKBAE010000031.1 GCA_021809325.1 bacterium | reverse complement strand
GTGGTATTGTATTGATTAATACTATGCCACTTGCGATCGCCGATTTTCGGCAGCTTTCACGCTGCTCAAATATGAATTTATTTATTGGGATTGGTATAAGTGGAGAGTCAAAAAGAGGACTTTAGATTTCTGGATCAAAATCACAATCCCAAAAATACAATAGAGAACGTGGACGATCAGTGCTGCCGCAATTCCTGCAGAGCAGAGGATAGCGGCTGATCTCGAGCCTGTTAAACCGTAGCGTACGACGATGGCAAAATCGGGGCAGGGACTCATGGCGCCGAGTAAATTTATAGATGCGAATGCGAATAGTTCGAGCATGGTGCGCCTCTTCTAAGACGCACCATTGTAAAGCTGTATGCAGTTAATTCCAAGAGAGGTTCGACGCCGACTGGTATTCGGTCACGCGCGTCTCGAAGAAGTTCTTTTCCTTGCCCAAGTCGATGGTTTCGCTCATCCAGGGGAAGGGGTTTTTCGAGCGGTACTGCACCTTGAGGCCGATCCTTTCTAGCCTGCGGTCTGCAATATACTGGACATAGTCGCGGAACATCGGTGCGGTTAGCCCCAAAATACCTCTTGGCAGGCAATCTTCGGCATACTGGATTTCCAATACGACTGCTTCGCGGATTTTTTGGGTGATGGCTTCTTGGAAGGATTCCGTCCAAAGATGGGGGTTTTCTTCTTTGATCCCATTGATCAGGTCGATGCCGAAGTTCAGATGGACAGTCTCATCGCGCAAGATGTATTGGAACTGTTCTCCGATGCCGACCATTTTGTTTTGTCTGAGAAACGAGAGGATCATGGCGAATCCGCTATAAAAGAAGATCCCTTCCATGATGATGTAGTAGCCGATGAGATTTTCGAGGAATTTCTGGGCTCCTTCAAAGGTAGAGGTTGTGAAATCGGGGCGCAGGATCTCTTCTGTGATCTGCATCTCGAATTTGTCCTTATTGTTGATCGAGTTGACCTCGTTGTACATGTTGAACACTTCGCCTTGATCGAGGGTAAGCGATTCAACGATGTAGAGGAAGGCGTGCGTATGGATTGCCTCTTCAAAGCTTTGCCTTAGCAAATATTGGCGCGCTTCCGGGTTCGTCACATGGCGGAAGATGGCAAGTACGATATTGTTGCCAACCAAGCTCTCGGCAGTGGCAAAAAAGCCGAGGTTCCGCATGATGACGCGCCTTTCATCTTCGCTTAAGGCGTTGGATTTCCAAAGCTCGATATCTTTGCCCATAGGCACTTCGTTAGGCATCCAGTGGTTTGCGCAGCCGTTCAGGTAGTGCTCCCAAGCCCATTTGTATTTGAGCGGCATGAGCTGGTTGACATCGACGGCATGGCAGTTGATCAGCCGTTTATTGGCGACGTTGACCCGTTTGTCCGCGCCGTGTTCAGTAGTCGTTGACATAATACAATTCCTATAGGTTAAGTTTTTTTACTGGCAGCTCTCGCAGCCTTCGCCTAGGGTGCATGCTTTTGGAAGCTCTGCCGCCTCTCTCTCCACTTTAATGTTGCTGGAGGCCGATTTGTTTTTCATCCAGCGCGGCTGCAAGCCTCGCTTGTTGATGTCCACCGTCGATTTTTCGATTTGGGTCGCTCCAAGCGAACGGAGGTAGTAGGTCGTTTTCAGTCCCTTTTCCCAAGCGAGAAAATACATCTGGTTCAGCTTTTTGCCGCTTGGCTCGGCGAGATAGAGGTTCAGCGATTGTCCCATATCGAGCCATTTTTGCCGTCTTGCAGCGCATTCGATGATCCATTCCGGCTCGATTTCGAATGCCGTTAAGAAGAGGTTTTTCACCTCATCCGGGATTCTTTCGATCTCTCGGATAGAGCCGTCGAAATATTTCAAATCGTCGAGCATTTCAGAATCCCAGAGTCCAAGCGATTTGAGCTTATCGACGAGATAGGAATTCGAGATGGTGAACTCTCCCGACAAATTCGATTTGACGAAGAGATGCTTATAAATCGGCTCGATCGAAGGGATGGATCCGGTGATATTTCCAATCGTAGCGGTCGGCGCGATCGCCATCGTGTTGCTGTTGCGCATGCCGAATTGTTTGACGGCATCGCGGACAGGGGCCCAATCCATGGAAGAGCTTCGATCGATATCGACCTTGACGCCTCTTTCTTTTTCCAAAAGATCAATCGTATCGATCGGCAGATAACCGCGGTCCCATTTCGATCCTTTGTAAGAGGAGTAAGTCCCCTTTTCTTTCGCCAGCTCCGTTGAAGCGAGGATCGCATAGTAAGAGATCATCTCCATGCTCTTGTCGGCAAAGGAAACGGCTTCATGGCTTGCATAGCTGATGTTTTGGATATAGAGGGCATCTTGGAACCCCATCAGGCCAAGGCCGATCGGACGGTGGCGCAAGTTGGAATTTTTCGCCTCTGCTGTCGGGTAAAAGTTGATGTCGATCACATTGTCGAGCATCCGCACCGCCGTGCGCACTGTTGCGGCCAGACGTTTTTCGTCCAATCCTTTCTCTGTGACGTGAAGCGGGAGGTTGATCGAGCCGAGGTTGCAGACTGCCGTCTCTTCGACAGAGGAGTTGAGCAGGATCTCGGTGCAGAGGTTCGACGAGTGGACGACGCCCATATGGTCTTGCGGGGAGCGGATGTTTGAGGGGTCTTTGAATGTGATCCACGGATGGCCCGTTTCAAAGAGCATGCTCAGCATCTTGCGCCAAAGCTGCACCGCCTCAAGACGCTTGAAGAGTTTAATTTTTCCTTCATCGGCCATTTTCTCGTATTCGGCATAGCGCTTTTCAAAAGAGCTGCCGTAGAGATCGTGCAGATCCGGTGTGTCGCTTGGAGAAAAGAGGGTCCAAAAGCCGTTTTCGCGCACTCTTTTCATGAAGAGATCGGGGATCCAGTTCGCCGTATTCATATCGTGCGTGCGGCGTCTGTCGTCTCCCGTATTTTTGCGCAGTTCGAGGAAATCTTCGATGTCGAGGTGCCAAGTCTCTAAGTATGCGCACATCGCGCCTTTTCGTTTCCCCCCCTGGTTCACTGCTACCGCGGTATCGTTGGCGACTTTGAGAAAGGGGATGACCCCTTGCGATGAGCCGTTCGTCCCCTTGATGCGAGATCCGGTGGCCCGGACATTCGTCCAGTCGTTGCCGATGCCGCCCGCCCATTTGGAGAGCTGGGCGTCGTCGGAGATCACTTTGAAAATATGTCCAAGATCATCGGTCACCGTCGAGAGGTAGCACGAGCTAAGCTGCGAGTGGAGCGTGCCGGAGTTGAAGAGGGTCGGTGTGCTCGACGTGAAGTAGAATTGCGACAGGATATCGTAAAACTCGATCGCCCGCTTGTTTTTCTCTTCCCCCTCGTTCAGGGCCAGGCCCATGGCAACGCGCATCCAAAAGATTTGCGGGGTCTCAAGGCGCCTTTGCTCATGGTGGATGAAGTAGCGGTCGTAGAGCGTCTGCAAGCCGAGATAGGTAAAGAGATCATCGCGGGAAAGGTCCATCGCGTGGCCAAGCTCATCGAGATCGAAGTCGAGAAGTTTAGGAGAGACCCTTTCGAGGGCGATCGCTTCTTTGAGTGTTTTTTTAAAATAAGCGAGGTGGGCCTTGGCAAGGGCCCCGTCCGAAGCGCTTCGTCCGAGCGTTTCGCGGTAAATGGTGTCGAGGAGGAGGCGCGAGGCGACTTTTGAATAGTCCGGCTCGCTCTCGATTTTTGATTTGGCGGCAAAGATTTTCGCTAGATCGATTTCATGCTCCTTCATGCCGTCATAAAACTGCAAGATGGTCGCTTCCAAAAGCTGGGAGGAGGAGACTTTGTCTTCCAGGCCGCGGCAAGCAAACGCAATTGAGTTGCGCAGCATTGCATCGCTGATCGAGATCGTTCCATCCGCCGTCTTGATCTGGAACTGTCGTGCTGGCGTGGTCTCTTCCTGAGAAATCGGAGAGAGGGTTTCCCGCTTTTTCGCCTTTTCAGCGCGATGGAGGATATAGTACTTAGCGACATCGAAAATCTTCTCGTTCATGAGCTCGCGCTCAATCCGGTCTTCAATCATGTCGATGTAGAGCATGTCGCCTTTTGCAGAGAGCTCCGTCATCTCGCCGACGATTTTTTGCGTAAGGAGGTTGACTGCGGAGACGACTTCATCCGGCGACTGCTCCAGGATTTTACGGGCGCCGCGGAAGGCGTGTTCGATCGAGGAGGCGATTTTCATCGGGTTGAAACGGGCAGGGGTTGTCTTATCGCGGCGGTAGATACGGAGGTTTTGGGCAGACGATTCGCGTACGGCTTTTCTTTCATCGCGGTATAAGATGTAGTCGCGGGCCACATCGTGATGTCCATTTTTCATGAGCGTCACTTCGACGACGTCTTGAATCCCCTCGACCGTCAGGCAGGCTCCTTTCGAGGCAAGCAAGAGCACTTGCTTGACGACAAGATCGGCGATGTGGCTGATCGCCTTCAAAAGATCCGCTTCAAAGGGAGCTCCGGCAGCCATCATTTTTGTGTCGCGAAAAGCTGCTTCGAGAGCTTTTAAAATCCGATCGCGTCGAAAAGGGACAAGAGTTCCATTGCGTTTGACGACTGTATACTCAGTCTCTTGCGGAAGTTTTTTGGTTTTAACGGGAGCTGCTGCTCCGGCTTCGAGAACGGTTGATTCCGGATGTTGTTTTTTCATGTCGCGCCAATCTGGTTTTAATGGTTTCTTAAGAAGGCCGGCTACTACATCTTGTAGGCTGGTTTCTTGCTACAACACTATATATTGTGGTTTGGGGTTTCTAGTCCAGGAAAAACTTCAATATGTGTATAGACTGCTGGGCCAAGGCTATCTGCGACGGAAAAATTACCATATTTTCGCTTTTTTGTGGTATGATCCAAAATAGACATCGAGACGGAAATTTTTATGAAACGCGCCTACCTTTTGCCGAATATCGTGACAGCCTTTGCGCTCTCCTGCGGCCTTTTTGTCATTTTCAAAGTGAACATGACGCAGCCGGGAGCTGGAGATTATGAGATGGTTTACACATCGGCTTTAATCTTGCTCCTTGCAGCGGTGGCCGACTTTTTTGACGGCGCCTTGGCCAGGGCGATTCGGGCGGAGAGCGAGTTTGGGTTTATTTTCGATTCTTTGGCCGATTCGATTTCATTTGGAGTCGCTCCATCCGTGCTCCTTTTGAAGACGCTTTCTCTGGAGCAAGGGTCTCTTCTCTCCTTTTTCTCCGCTTCGGCTGCGATGGTTTATTCGCTTTGCGGAGTTTTGCGCCTCGTCCGATTTAGTGTAAAAGCGGCAGAGGCAAAAGGGAATCTGGAGTTGAAAGCGGCGCAAAAAAAGCATTTTACAGGCCTTCCGATCCCGGCCGGGGCAGCGGCAGCCGTCTCCGCCAATCTTTTTCTTCTCTCGCCGCTTATGCAAGAATGGTTCCCCCTTTCCCACCTGCTGCGCACGATTATTCTCTCATTTGCTATGATTGTACTTGGCTATCTGATGGTTTGCCGCTTGAAATTCCCAAGCCTGAAGATGCTCGATTTCCGGGTGCCCTCTTTCCATTTGATTTTCATCACGGTGATCATCGCCGTATTCATTCTCTATGGCCTTCTCCATTTCTTTTCGTTTGTCTTCGCTTTGATCTCTTGGGTCTATATCGTTGTAGCTTTGATCCTTTCTTGCATCCGTTTTGCGGCAGGAAAAAAATCAAAGACGCTGGAGGATTTTGAACCCGATTCAGATGATTTTGAGAACTGATGCTATTCATTATTGCAGCTCTATTTATTCTTCTTTTTAGTGCGGTTGCCTTCTTTTGGGTTAAAAATACAGAAAAACGGATGCAGACAACCTTTCAATCCCTCTCTTATGAGATCATGGAGAGAAACAGCCGCTCGTTCCTCGATTTGGCCAAGGCTGCTTTGGAGCCCGGAAAAGCTGATCTTGATCTCAAACATCAATCTTTTGAAGCTCTTGTGGGGCCGCTTAAAGAGTCGATCAAAGCGATAGGTGAGCATCAGCGGGAATTAGAAAAGAGAAGGGAGAGCTCTTATGCCTCTCTCGGCCAGCAGGTCGACTCGCTTCTTCATGCAGAAAGGCTTCTTCGGCAAGAGACGGCGCAGCTCTCTTCAGCTCTCCGCTCGCCTCCGATAAGAGGCGCTTGGGGACAGGTGCATCTCCGGCGTGTCGTCGAACTCGCCGGTCTTTTGAACCAATGCGATTTTGAAGAGCAGATGACTTTTGCCACCGAGGGCAAGATCTTAAGGCCCGATCTCGTCGTCCACCTTCCGGGGGATAGGCAGATCGTCGTCGATGCAAAGACGCCTCTCAATGCCTATCTTGAAGCTGCCGATAGCCGCGACGAAGGGCAGCGGATCCGCTTTTTGGAAACGCATGCCGGACACGTTCGAAAGCACATGCGCGAGCTTGCCCAAAAGGACTATTGGAAAAGCCTTGAATTGAGTCCGGAGTTCGTCATTCTCTATCTGCCGGCGGAATCCTTTTTTAGCGCTGCGGTGCAGATCGACCCTTCTCTTATTGAAGCCGGAGCTGAACAAAATATCATTATCGCCACGCCAACTACCTTGATCGCGATTCTTCGCGCCGTCGCTCATAGCTGGAAACAAGAAGCTCTCTCGAAAAACGCCGAACAGATCGCACGCCTTGGCCAAGAACTCCACGAGCGGCTGCAAACCCTGTCAGAGCATTGGACAAAAGTCGGGCGCTCCCTTTCTACCGCCGTAGATACTTACAACCAAGCCGTTGCTTCGATGGAAACCCGCGTTCTTGTCTCGGCCAGAAAATTGAAAGACCACGGGGCTGCTCCTCTTGGTAATAAAGAGCTGCTCCCTCTTGAGCAGATCGATAAGCTGGTAAGGTCTTAAGGAATACCAACAAACTCTTCGATCTCGTTCAAACGATCGAGTAGATAGCCGCGGCAAGATGCCCGGATTTCTTGATATTGTTCTTTTGCTTCCGAGGTGTTCCTTCCTAGAAGATTGAGCGCGATCTGCGCAAGCTCTTTCTCATTTTCCTGAAACGGTTTAAAGGGAAAAATCGTCTGCGTTTCACCAGGATAGTATCGGCTCACGATTTCTTGTGTATGGCCAAAATAGATTTGGCGCAAAAGATGGACCTTGAATGAATCCGGAATTTCTGCAAAAGCAAAATGTTTCCATTTCTCAGGTGGAAACGCCGTGCGAATCGCATTTTTTGTTTTGAGTGCGCTTTTATATTCGATGGTTTCGAATTGCAAAGCGAATGCATCTGCATCAAGCGTATGAACTCGGCCAATAAGGTTCTCAATCTCTTTTTCTGCTGCTAAATTTGCTAGTTCAAAGTAGAGGGACTCAAGGGCTCTTGGATAGAGCTCGCCTACCTTATTTTCAAAGAGGGAAGGATCCAAAATAATGGCCTTAGGATATGAATAGCACCGGGACAAAAATAGACTCGGCTCTATTCGGATATCCACCCCTTGTAGCTCTTTTTTGAGATTCCAAGTATTTGGAGATAAAGAGATTAGGGATTTTGTTGTGTTCATATAGATATTATCGCACAGGAATAATGTATTAATCAATGAAATGAAGTTAAATGCTGTTTGATTATAATTTAAAATTTTTGTATAATAAATAACTAAAAAATGAGGTTAATATGGCTGCAGATACGGGTTTTATAATGAATAATGTGGTGGACAGAGCGGTTCCTCCGATCCCATTAGAGGAGGAGCCTTCTCAAATTGGGTCTCTCCTTTCTAAGTTATCTCTTGAGAATTCACATGCCCAGATTGAAAGTTTAGCGTCTAGAGAGTGTACTCTAGCCGATCCGGTTCTTGCTCTATTTGCCTCGGACCGCCTTTTAGCAAGAGCTATGGAGAGCGAAGTAGTGAGACAGATGGATTTGGATCGTGAAAGACTTTGTTTTACAAGTTATACTGAGGAAATGTCTTACATGCAGTCGGATGAAACATTGAGAAATGCCTCTTGCACCCTTTTAGTCAGTGGGCAAGAAGTTGCCACATATAAGCCTTATGGCTTTTTGTTTGATGCGAATACAGCGAAAATTCTTCATGCATCTCCTCAAGACACTAATAGCTGTACTGATCGTGACGGCTCTCTTATTACTCAAGGAGAATCGCTTACAATTGAAGAACTCGCTGCATTTGTCAGGAAAACTCCGATTAGCGATAGGGAATCGATGAATGAGGTAAATGCCAATTTTGCAACAAAGGACCTAAGAGGTCTTTTTGTTTGTCGAGGAGAGTCCAATCTGTCTCTACTTGAAACTCTTGCAGTGAAAGGGATGCTCAAAGATAAATATAAACTCGATCTTCAAGTTTACATCTACAACCCTAAAACCGGTCAGCTCACGCTCTATGCTCCTGACAAAGAAGTGCTGAGACGAGAATTGCTGAAAGTGAAAGTCGGGGTTTCAAAAGAAGTCGGGATATCTCGAGCAAGGGCCTTCGCCCCATATTTGGGCCTTGAGGTCGATGCGAGAGGACGGATTTCCTAAATTTAATAATTTTTCAGCCGCTGGATCCAGTCGTCTGGGATTGAAGCTTTTCGCCTGTTCTCTTCATGTAAAACAAAGCCGCGTGCCCGTTTGGGGTTCAATTTAGGGGTTAGATGGCCTGCCCATGCGTCCCAAGAGGAGGTGACGGGGTCTTTGAGCTTCTGCAGCCAACGCCAGCCAAAGGCGACATGGTGGATTTCATCCTTTTCAATCTGAGCCATGAGAGCGGCGCTTTTAACATCATTGAAATGGGCAAACGATTTGCCATAGAGAGGGGCGAAATCGAGATTGGCCATCTCAAAGGTAAGGCTCATGACGCTGATATAGCGAAGAGGGCAGGTGAGGTAGGGGACATGATTCCAAAAATGTCGGTAGAGGGGCATATCGCCAAAACAGACCCCCAGCTCCTCCAAGCGATTCATATACAGGCGCACATGCTCTTGCTCTTCTAAAAGGGTGTGCGCAACACCTCGTCGAAAAGCCGAAGGAGCGGTAGGGAAAGCGAGAAGAGCTTGCGCCATGATTTCGACTGCAAGAAGCTCGTGCCCTGCAAAGCGATGGAGGCAGGCAGCTCTTTTATCCGGGTCTCCATGTTCCTGGAAGGGAGGGAGCTTTTCTTCTTTCGTCCGTTTGCAAAGCTGCATATGGGCCGGCCGAGATGGCTCGGAAAAGAGAAGCGGAGATCCGGAGTTCGAATCCGTCAGCTCTCCAGGATCGAGCAACTTTTCTTGCAGGGTTTCGGCAGAGAGAATTCGCTCCGCCCACTCTCTTATTTCCATTATTCAATGGAAAGGACAAAGTAAGCCGGGAAGGCAAAGTGGTTGTTCGGTCTCGGGCTTGCAAGAAGGGTGACGGTTTTGCCTTCGTGCTTTTCGAGGTCGACATGAGTGCTGTAGAGATAGGCTATGGGAGCTTCGGATCCGCGAAGAACAAAATCACCGGGCCTGTTTTTAACAGGATAATCGTAGCTTTGAATGGTGCCTGTCAAGACAGTGGCGTTTGCTTTTTGCTCTTGGTAAAAGTCTTCTTCCTTTTTGCCTGTATGGAAGGCAGTCCAGCTGAGGTAGAGAGATTCCTCAATCGTATCCCAAAGACGCATCCGGTCAGTTAAGTTTTGCTTCGGGCGGCGCTGCTGCCAAAGATTGGGGTCCGGCTTCACGATTTCGTTTTGAAAGAGCTCCTTATGCTCTGCATGATGTTTTGCGAGCATCTCTTCTTTCAGCTCGGACGGCAGTTCGGCCTTAGATTCAAGATAGGCGATCTTTTTCTGCAGATAGGTGTCTTTTAAGAGGGCCAGGCCTTCTTTTGCCTGTGCAATCGCTTCCGGAAAATCAGTATAAGAGTTCAGCACGATCTGGAATTTTTCCGTGGCTTCCAGGATTGACATTTCTTCAAACGACTTCTTGCATTCGGCTTCGGCAATGAAAAATGCGTTGCTTACGAGGTCGTGCACTTGAGCGCGGCGCTTTTCCATTGAGGCAAGATATTCAGGGCCGCCGGCCTGCGCAATGAACTCCTTGCTGATGTAGAATTTTGTGTTCTGAGGAGGCTCGATCTCAAGCCATTTGTGGTTCATGGGGCAGACATCCCCTTTTACTTTATCTCCCAATTGTAGCTGGGCGATGATCGGCGCGTCTGCATGCGGCTCAAGACGGACATTAACGCGGCTGGCTTCAACGACGCCATCGAGAACATAGGTGCGAAATACGTATGCTTTTGTCCCCTTCGGAGGTTGGACCGACCAAAACTCCCCATCTTCGCCGTTTACCAGCAAAAGATCGCCTTTCGAGAGCTGCCGAATGATGTGGCTCTCTAAGTCAGGCTTAGAGCGGACGCGTACTTTGTTAGCCAAAACTTTTCCGGTAAATGTCTTGAAGGATTCGGTCTTTTTCCCCTGAGCGGCGAGAGGCGGTTTCCCTTGCGCGTCAGCAAGTGCTGTCGACGCGCACAATAGTGCGCACAGATGGGTTACTAACAAGCGGTTAATTCGAGGCATATCCATCTCCTAAGAACGTCACCTAATAGTAGGTCAAGGAGTGAAAAAGATCAAGTGTTCAGAACAGCTCGGATATGCTCGCAGTTTTTTAGGCCGCAGGTACAGCCGAGAGGTTCTCCGAGAAAAACAGAGTAGTGTTCGTTTTCATCGAGTGGATTTGTTACAAGATAGAGCTGCTCGGCGGATTGTTTAATGTCCCAGTTGCGGAATTTGAGGTCTTCTTCCAGGACAATCTCTTCTTCTTTTTCAGGAACCGAGGACTCTTCATTGTGGAATGCACGGGCGATTTGACAATAAGGGCAGTTGCAATGCGGCTCTGCTTTGGGGAGGTGGGCGGCATCATCGAGTCCTAGTACTTTGGCAATCCCTGCAATTTTATCTAGGATCTCCTTCGGTAGTTCAGGAGCGTTGGCTTGTGCCGGGTTGTGTTGCGAGGCTGCGCTCAAGAGTTCAATGCCTGTCCCTGAAGTAGAAAAGGAGAGGGGGGCGGAGGGGAGGGTTTTATTCTCTTCGGAAGTAGGAACCGTTTCAGAGCCATAGAGCGCGTGGGCGGCAAAAATCGCGTCAATCGATGCTTTGCTGAGCGCTGGGATGACAACCCGCATCCGGTTGGCTAGCATGATGATAAGTTTAAATGTCTCGCCCTCCGGAATGGCATGCAGCGAGGAGATGTTTTTCCAGGTAGTGGAAATGTAGGGGGGGATGCTTAGGATTTGAGGAGTGATGTTCACGGGCGTCCTCTTGCTTTCTTTCCTTTCATTATACCGTGAGCGAACTCAAAGAGTCAAGTCTGATTTTAGCACTCGCGCATCTTGGGTGCTGAATTTATAAAATATTAATGTTTAGTTTGTTGGGTTATTTGTGAGTGGTGTTATTTTAAATAATATGATTTCATTGGTGTGTTTTGGGGATTTAAAAATAATTTTATATATTTGGTTGTTTTGTTTGGGAGTGTCTTGGGTTTGACTCAAAATGGTTGCTTTCAGAAATCCAAAATTCTATAACGAACTTTTTAACCCAAAAAGCGGCCTAGGGGCTGTAGGAGGAATAGAAGAGTAGTAGCTAAAAATTCAAAAAATATGAAAAGGAGAATGCCTGATGAGAGTGGCTCAACAACCGTTCGTCCGCAAAGTACTAACCACCGCCGAGGATAAGCAAGTGTCCAGGAAAACTTTCGTCATCGATACCAATGTTCTTGTCCATGATCCGCTATCTATCACGAAATTCAAGCAAAACGACGTCGTCATTGCACTTCCGGTTTTAGAAGAGCTGGACAGCTTAAAGCGCTATAGCGACGAGGTTGGGAAAAATGCCCGGGAAGTCATTCGATATATTGATTCCCTAAAGCCTGAAAAGGGGAGCGATTTTCAATCCGGCGTAGAGATTGCCGAAGGGCCGAAAGTACGCATTCATTTAGAGGCAAAGCCGGATAGGCTCGACGGCTTTCCGCTTCCGCTTGACCGCAGCAGCAACAAGATTCTCTGGGTGGCTTATCTCTTGAAAAAGCGTGGCGAGAGCGTTGTGATCGTCTCAAAGGATTTTGTCACGCGCGTCAAAGCAGAGGCGATGGACCTCGAATCGGAGGATTATGAAAACCTGAAGGTCTCTTATGAGAAGATGTACAGGGGGTTCCGGAAGATCGAAGTGCAAAAGCGCGATATCGACCTCTTTTATAAAGATGGTTTTCTCCCGCCCATGCAAGAGGAATTTCGCCCGAACGAATACATTTTGCTCGCATCGCCGGAAAACTCATCGGCTGTCTGTAAGTACAACGACAAGACGAAGCGCCTCGAGCCGCTTTTGCCTCTCAATCGCGATGTCTGGGGCATCCAGCCATTGAATATCGAGCAGCGTTGTGCGATCGACATGCTTCTTCGCGAAGATATCCAGCTCGTTACGCTGATCGGTCCTGCAGGGACGGGAAAGACGCTTCTTGCCCTTGCCTGCGGGATGCGCAAAGTCTTTGACGACAGCGTATATTCGAAGATCTTGATATCCAGGCCGATCGTCCCTCTTGGAAAAGATATCGGGTATCTGCCCGGGACCAAAGAGGAAAAACTCTACCATTGGATGCAGCCGATCTACGACAACTTGGAGTTTCTTTGCTCCACGACAAATGGAGAAGGGAACGGCGATGCAACCCTTGAGTTTATCATGGAGAGCAAGAAGATCGAGATGGAAGCGGTTACCTACATCCGCGGCAGGTCTCTTCCCAAGATGTATATGATCATCGACGAGGCGCAAAACTTGACTCCCCATGAAGTGAAGACGATTATTTCCCGGGCTGGCAAGGGGACTAAGGTGATTTTGACCGGGGACTCAACGCAGATCGATAATCCCTATCTCGATAAGGATTCTAACGGCCTGACTTATATTGTAGGAAAATTCAAGGATCAGCGGATCTACGGCCACATGTTCCTTGAAAAGACGGAGCGCTCCGAGCTGGCATCGATTGCAGCCGAGCTTCTCTAAATAGGATAGCCTCTGGAAGCGATCTGCTTCCAGAGGCGATTTTCTTCAAAATAGCTTTTTAAATTCAGCGATTTTCTCATCTAGCGCTCTTTCGGAAAGAAGACCTACCGAATTCATGGAAGGCTCGCTTTTTCCGGGCAATAGAAATAGCAGCGTGGGAAGGCTGCGGACATGATAGCGGATTGCAAGTTCTTGTTCATCATCGACATTGATCTTTACAAAGCGAATTGAGGGGTTGCTCTCGGCTGCTTTCTCCAAAATCGGGGAAAGTTTTTTGCAAGGAGGGCACCAGGTAGCATAGACATCGATGATGATGGGCATGGACGAGTTTTCAACGACAGAGGCGAAGTTATCCTTGGTGACTTCGATGATACTGGATGAAGCCTCTTCTTTTTTTAGGACAGGTGCGGCCTCTTCAGCAGTTTGCGCCAGATTGGAAAAAACCGTCTGGATGGTCTGATAATTCTCCATCATGCTAGAGGTTCCCTCCGTGGTGAACTTTTTATAGAGCGGGGAGGTGAACATAGCCGCTAGATCGGCAATTTCGTCATCGGAAAACAAATCATAGGGCTTGGCAAGCTGTCCCCAAACAGGCTCGTTCGGCATTTCTTCCAAGAACTTTGCAACGAGAAGATCGGGGGCGATAGTTCGCTCCAGGGTGTCGATTGCTTGTTGAGCGAGTGCTTGTAACAAGTTATCGGAAAACACTTCTTGCAAAAGCGTCTTCAAATTGTCTTTGCGCAGAAGTTCATTAGCTTGCAAAGGAAGTGAAGCAAGTGAAAGGGCGACGGCAAGTGAAGAAAACCAGCGATTTTTCATAAAAGCTCCTTGGTTGGCTGGCAATTCTATCTAAAGGATCGATTTCACACCAACTGCAGGATGAAACATTTGAGTTTTAAGACTCCCTCCATTATGTTTTCACCACTTTAATGGAGGAAAAAATGAATACACGCATTGTTGTAGGCCGGCCTGTTTTCACGGATGAGCCGATCACTATTTGCGATCTCGATGCTACGATTGAGATCAAAGCCAACTTAAGATCTACCGGAGATATCTACGTTTTAGGTAAAAACGTAATCATTTCGAAAGGGGTCCATGTGAAAAGCGAAACGGGGCTTGTAAATGTTAACGGATTGCAGAACAAAGAGTTACGAGGAAAGGCGCAGATTGAAGTTCCTAGGGGAGTTAATAAGGGAATATTTCCTCAAGAACTGCTTATTCCGGGAACTCATCTCTCTTCGAATCTCAAAAACGTGGCTCACATTCGTCGGATTTGCCATTAAAACCGCTCGACCCTTCTGTGGCAGTAAGGCATTTTTCCGGTCTTTTCATAGTATTTTTGATGAAACTCTTCCCCCGGATAAAACGGTCCGGCGGGAAGAAGCTCGGTTGCTATTTTGATGCCTTTGCGGTTGAGTTGCTCGACAAGATGCTCGGCAACAATTTTTTGCTTTTCCGTAAGATAAAAGATTGCTGAGAGATATTGGGGCCCTAGATCAGGGCCTTGTCCCGTTTTCTGCGTTGGGTCGTGGATCTCGAAAAAGAGCTTTGCGAGGGTTTCATAGGAGACGGCAGATGGATCAAAGAGGATCTCGAGAGCCTCTTTATGCCCTGTTTTTCCTGTACAGACCTCTTCATAGCTTGGGTTGACCACATGGCCGCCCGTATAGCCAACGGCTGTGCGAACCACCCCTTTTTCTTTTTGGAAATAATATTCGACGCCCCAAAAGCAGCCTCCCGCAAAAAGCGCTCGCTCATAGCCTTCTTTAGTATAGGCCGGTACAAAGGAGAGTGAGAGAGAATTGACGCAATGCCTTGTG
This sequence comes from bacterium, assembly GCA_021809325.1. Classification (GTDB taxonomy): domain Bacteria; phylum Chlamydiota; class Chlamydiia; order Chlamydiales; family SM23-39; genus JAKBAE01. The sequence continues at coordinate 5,766 of JAKBAE010000031.1, read as the reverse complement.
TCTTTTGGAGTAAACTGCTCTCCTATAAATACATGTCCCAAATGAGCATGGCATCTGGCGCAGAGGATCTCGGTGCGCATCCCATCCGGATCGGGGCTTCTTTCGACGGCTCCCAACAGATCTTCATCGAAGCTAGGCCAGCCGCAGCCGGATGAAAACTTTTGGCTAGAGAGATAAAGGGGCTGGTCGCACTGCCTGCAGACAAAGACGCCAACGCCCTTAAATTCGTTGTAGGCGCCGCTGCCCGGCCTCTCCGTTCCTTTGTGAAGAAGGATGGCTGCTTCTTCAGGTGAGAGGGGGTGGTAGCGGAACATTTTCTAGCCCATTTTGATTTTATAGATCGACTCGAGCTGCTCGCCTGCCGAATAGCAGCAGTTCAAATCATGGAGTTTGCCTGTTTCGAGATTGTACACCCAGCCGTGCACGGCCAGTTTTTGTTTGCGGGCCCAAGCTTCTTGCACAATCGTTGTGTGGCAAATATTGAGGACTTGCTGAAGCGTGTTGAGCTCCACCAGGCGCCGATAGCGCGCTTTGAGATCGTCCAACGCATCGAGCTCGCTTCTATGCAAGGCATAAACGTCGCGGATATGTCTGAGCCAATTGTCCACCAGTCCTAGATGGTTGTCTTCCATAGCTGCTTTTACGCCGCCGCATCCGTAATGGCCGCAGACAATCACATGTTTTACTCGGAGGATGCTCACTGCATATTCAAGGACGGAGAGGCAATTGAAGTCGGTGTGTGGGAAAAGATTGGCGACATTGCGGCAGACAAACAGTTCGCCCGGCTCGAGGCCGACAATCTCGTTTGCCGGTACACGGCTATCCGAGCAGCCGATCCAAAGATAAAGAGGGTCTTGCTGTTCTGAGCGATGCTTGAAATAATCCAAGTGTTCGCTTGTTTTTTTTTCGACCCACTTTTGATTGTTTTCGAACAGGATTTTAAGGTCTCTCATCGAACTCAATTTTAACAAATAAGTTTTTTTCTGGACATTGGATTTTCAGTTTTGTAGAAAGACTTCATATGAAGAATTCTTTGAAAGTCCTGCTGCTAGTGCTCTTTCTTGTTGTCCTGGGAGCATTTTTCGCGCTTTACATTAGTACGCACAACGTGCCTGTACTCGAGCCCAAGGGAGCTATCGGGGTAGCGCAGCGCGATCTCTTTTACCAAGCATCGCTTTTAATGCTCATCGTCGTCATACCCGTTTTCGTCTTGGCAATCCTTTTTGCTTGGAGATATGCGGCAAAAAGGAACAACGCAAAATTCAATCCCGAGTGGGGACATAGCCATACGGCTGAAATCATTTGGTGGAGCGTCCCATTTCTCATTGTCGCCGTCTTGAGCATTTTAAGTTGGAAGACAAGCCATGCTCTCGACCCGTTCAAGCCGATTGAGGATGGGAAAAAACCGCTGACGATCCAGGTTGTGGCGCTCGACTGGAAATGGCTTTTTATCTATCCGGAGCAAAAAATCGCTACAATCAACTACATCGAGTTTCCAAAAGATATTCCGGTCCAATTCGAGATCACGGCCGATGCTCCCATGAACTCGTTTTGGATTCCCCAGCTCGGCGGCCAGATCTATGCGATGCCCGCGATGCGCACCAAGCTGAGCTTGATTGCAAACGAGGCGGGTTCGTACAGAGGCCTTTCTTCCAATATAAGCGGTAAAGGGTTTGCAGGAATGACCTTTACAGCCAAGGCTGTAGATCCGGAAGCGTTTGATCGATGGGTCTCTTCTGTGAGCGCTTCATCTCCGGGACTAGATTTGGGCGAATACAAACGCCTTGTGCAGCCGAGCGAATATGTTCCGGCATCATTTTATGTTCTTGCAAAGGAAGATCTGTTTGACTGGATCATCATGCAATATATGTCTACACCGAAGTAGGGGGAGAGAATGTGGGGAAGACTGACGATTGAGGCATTTCGGCACGATTGGATTGAATATGCCGCTGGCGCCTCCATGATCGTCGCCGCGATCGCGACCATCGGGTTTCTCACCCATTATAAGCTCTGGGGCTGGCTTTGGAGAGAGTGGCTCACCTCCGTCGACCATAAAAAGATCGGCATGATGTATCTTGCCGTCTCTTTCATCATGCTCGTCAAGGGACTCATCGATGCGGCAATGATGCGGCTGCAGCAGGCTGTCGCTTTCGGCGACTCGATGGGGTATCTCACTGCTGACCACTATCATCAGGTCTCCACAGCCCACGGCGTTACGATGATTTTTTTCGTCGGGATGGGGCTGATGTTCGCTTTGATCAATCTCGTTTTGCCCCTTCAGATCGGCGCCCGCGACGTGGCTTTCCCGTTTCTCAACAACGTGAGCTTTTGGCTGTTCGCCTCGGGCGGCATGCTGATCTTAATCTCCCTTGTCATTGGTTCATACGCAGGGACGGGCTGGTCTGCCTATCCGCCTCTTTCCGGGTTGAAATATAATCCCGGCGAGGGGGTTGACTACTGGGCCTGGTCTGTCCAGATATCGGGGGCCGGCAGTCTGCTTTCCGGGATCAATTTCTTTGTCACTATTTTTAAGATGCGCTGTCCGGGAATGACGATGATGAAGATGCCGATCTTTGTGTGGGCTTGTCTTGTGACGATGGTCCTTGTCATCCTCGCTTTTCCCGTCCTAACCGCCGATGTCGCCATGCTTACGACCGACCGGCTTCTCGAAACAAGGATTTTTACATCGGAGTTCGGCGGCAATCCGATGATGTACATCAATCTCTTTTGGGCCTGGGGACATCCGGAGGTCTATATTTTGATCCTTCCGGCCTTCGGGATTTTTTCAGAAATCGTGCCGGTCTTTTCTCATAAGAAGCTCTTTGGCTATGTGACGATGGTTTGGGCTTTGATTGCAATCACTGTGCTCTCGTTCCTCGTTTGGCTGCACCACTTTTTCACGATGGGCGCAGGGCCGAACGTCAATACCTTTTTCAGCATCATGACGATGATCATCGCTGTGCCGACCGGCGTGAAAATATTCAACTGGCTCTTTACGATGTGCCGGGGGCGGGTGACGTTCCAGACGCCGATGCTCTGGTTTATGGGGTTCATCTTTATCTTCACGATCGGGGGGATAACAGGCGTTTTGCTCTCGATTCCGGCCTTCGACTTCCAGGTGCATAACAGCCTCTTTTTGATCGCACACTTCCACTCGACGATCATCGGCGGGGTTGTCTTCGGCTTTTTCGCCGGATATTCGTACTGGTTTCCCAAGTTTACCGGATATTTTCTGAATGAAAAAATCGGGAAGTGGGCCTTTTGGTGCTGGATTCTTGGCTTTCTACTCGCGTTTATGCCGCTCTACCTTCTCGGCTTTATGGGAGTGACGAGAAGGCTGAACCATCTTGGGCTGACCGAGTGGCAGCCTCTCTTTCTCATCGCGGCTGTAGGACTTTGCGTGATCGGCGTCGGGTTTCTCTTACAGGTTTTGCAGCTCTATGTGAGCTTCCGCGACCGCGCCCAAAACCGCGTCGGGGACGATCCCTGGAATGCAAGGACGCTTGAGTGGGCGATTTCGTCTCCCCCCCCATTTTATAATTTTGCCCAGATCCCTGAAGTGCATGAACGGGACGCTTTTTGGGCGATGAAACAAGCGCCCCGCCAAAAGAAGCAGCTCCACGATATCCACCTCCCTACCAATACTCCGATGGGTTTTTGGATCGGGGTGTTCAGCCTCCTATTTGGCTTTGGATTGATCTGGTACATGTATTGGCTCGCGATACTTAGCTTCGTAGGGATGGTCGCCAGCATCATCGCCAGACTCTATGAAAGAGAGGTCGAGTATTGCATTTCGGCTGCAGAGGTGGCGGATATTGAAGCAATCTCGGCTGAAATCGAACAAATCAGGTTAGGAACCCCAAGCACATGACAATACCGCACGAACACTACCCGGATCCGCATCACGATACATTTTCCAAGACTGTTTTTGGGTTTTGGCTGTATCTGATGACCGACTTTATGATGTTTGCCTGCCTCTTTGCCGCCTATGTGGTATTGAAAGAGGGGACCTTCGGGGGGCCGTCTATCGAAGAGATCTTTAGCCTGTCCTATATGACGATCCAATCGCTCTTTCTATTGGCAGCTGCCTTTACATCGGGATTCGCTTCTTTGGCTGTGCACAGAATGAAAAAGGGGTGGACGATTGCTCTTTTTCTTTTAGTCTTTTTATTCGGACTTGTTTTTTTCTGGATGCAGCTGAGCGAACTGGTCCGATTGCATCTCAGCGGTTTGACGTGGAAGAATAGTGCATTTCTTTCCGCTTATTTTTCCTTGATTGCCACGCATGCGCTGCATGTATTTTTTGGGCTTCTTTGGATTCTTGTCTTGCTCGCTCCCGTCCCATGGAAAGGAATCTCGTTGGATAGCTTGAAAAGGCTCACTTGCTTGCGGCTTTTCTGGCAATTCCTCAATGTCGTTTGGATATTCATTTTTGCAGTTGTCTATTTGATGGGAGGTCTCTAATGGATCGGCATCACGGATGGTATGTCAGCGCAAAGCCGCTTTTCATCGGCTTGATCTTCTCTTTGCTTCTGATGGCGGGAGCCATCTTACTCTCCTTGTATTTAAGCGGGCCTTTTGCCAAGCCGCTGATCCTCATCTTTGCAGTCGCCCAGGCTACTTTTCAGCTGATCTTTTTCATGCATCTCGGCGTAGAAGAAAAACCGCGATGGAATTTGATCACGTTTTGGCTTCTCGCTTTGATGGTCTTTATTGTCGTCGCTGGCAGCATCTGGATCATGTACCACCTCAACTATAATGTGATGTTGGAGACTTGATGCAAGCATCTTCCTCAATGCCTAGAGCTTTTCTTCTCTTGACAAAACCGGGGATTATCCTCGGAAACGCTCTTACCGCCGTTGCAGGCTTTGCCCTCGGCTCGTATGGAACCTTCCGGCCGCTTCTTTTTTTAGCGGAGCTCATAGGTCTTTCTCTCATCATCGCTTCCGCCTGCGTTTCGAATAATTATATCGATAGGAAAGCCGATCAAAAGATGGAGAGGACGAAGAATCGGGCATTGGCAACGGGAGTGATCTCACCTAGGCAAGCCCTTTTATTCGCTGTATTTCTTGGGGGAAGCGGAACTTGCGTTCTTTTTTTCTTTGTCAACGCCCTCTCTGCCCTCATAGCCCTCTCCGGTTTCCTTGCCTACATTGGCCTGTATAGCTTTTCCAAATACAAGACAGTGCATGGGACATTGATCGGCAGTTTGGCCGGAGCGGTCCCACCCATCGTCGGCTATACGGCAGCCGGAAACCGTCTGGATCTAACGGCCCTGATCTTTTTTACAATGCTCGTTTTTTGGCAAATGCCCCATTTTTATGCGATTGCCATCTATCGGCTGAGAGAATATCAGGCGGCAAGCATCCCGGTATTGCCGGCGATTAAGGGGATCCATGCGGCGAAAGTCCAGATGATCCTCTATTGTTTGGCGTTCATTGCCATTTCGATGCTTTTAGGAGTTGTCCACCGTTTTGGGATGGCCTATTTTGGGCTGACGGCAGTTCTTGGGTTTGGATGGCTCTCTCTTGCGATTGCGGGACTTCATAGCAAAGATGACTTTGTTTGGGCCCGCACCATGTTTACGGTTTCTTTGGTAGTGATTTTAGGACTTTCGATCTTTATAACGATCGCTTCTCTGATTTAACTTTTTCCAGCACAGGGTTATACCATTGAGGCAGTTGCAAAACTCTGACGAAGTGGGGTTTTAAGGAAAGCACAAAAAAATTTAGAAAAGACACGCCTTGCTCTATAATGTCATTTGGA
>JAKBAE010000148.1 GCA_021809325.1 bacterium | reverse complement strand
GGCGTATTTCGTGTGCAGGTACTTTTCGAGAAGCTCGGAGCGGTTGAGCGCATCGAGGATCAGCCGCTTTTCTTCGATCGCCGGCTCGATTTTCAAATCCGGCTCAATTTGCTCTTGGATCCATTGGCGCAGCTCTTTGTCTTCAACAGATAGATACTCAAACCCGATGCGGCTGCAATAGATCTTCGAGAGCGTATCGACAATCTCAGAGAGAGGAGCCTCGGGCGTCCTGCAAATCCCAAGGGCGGGAAACGGCTTTTGCAGATCCTCTTTCGAAAAGCCGAACGCCTCGATTGCCAGCTCGGGGGCCTCCCTCTTCGTCAGGGCGATCGGGTTGATCGGGACGAGCAGGTGGCCCAAGCGGCGATAAGCCTGGATTAACTCGTAGATCCGCATGTCGAAAGGGGCTCCGGATGGGGTCTCCCTCTTTTGAAGATAGCTTCCGAAGTCCATCCCCTCAAAAAAATGGAGCCATGAAGGGTCGACGCTCGACGGGTCCGCCAAATACCGGGCGTAAAGCTCCTCAATCAGGGATAGATTTGCAAGGGTCTGGTCGGGAAACGGCTTGGCCATATCCAATCTCGATAGCAGAAGGGGCGACAAATTCCAATCGAAAAAAAAAGGCGATTTAGGATAATCTGTGCGAGCAACTCTTTTTGCCTTGAAAAAAAGGCAGGGAGCGTGGTTTTAAAAAAATAGCTTTACAAGACAGTTGCCAAACTCGGGACCCGAAAATCGACAACTGTCACTTACCACAATCGCCGAACATGCAGGGAATATGAAAAGCGAAAGACTAAAAAAGCTCGAAACGGAGCTGGAAGACCTTGAGCAGTGGATGAGCCTTGGGCTTGTCCCCAAAAAGGACGTTGAAAAACATAAAGAAGAGATCCGCGGGTTAAAGTCAAAAATTGACGAGGAAAAAGACCGGCTGCGCTCTTTGAAGGAAAGCGGGGAGATGGAAGAATATGCCGCTCCGAAGCGCTCTCCCGCAAGACAGGCCTACGCAGAGCCGCACACCTTGCCCGATATGGAGATGAGCGACAATATGACTGACGCCGGCCTCGATATGGAAACGGAGTCGCACGAGACCGAGACGGTTTCCGATGAAGAGACGGAAGGCGGCGGCGGCGGCGGAGGCGAAGATGAGACGCTTTTAGAAGAAGAAGACGAGGATCCCTTTTCGGATCGCAACCGATGGAAGCGCGGCATCCTGGAAGATCCGGATCGAGATAATTGGTAAGTTTATACTTCCATATTCCTTTCTGCTCGAAAAAGTGCCCCTACTGCCATTTTTATGTCGTCCCCAATAAGCGTTCCCTGCAAGCGGCCCTCATGGAGGGCCTCCGGCTGGAATGGCAAAAGGAGTCGCCTAAGCTAGAGGGAAAAGAAGTCGTCTCCCTCTATTTTGGAGGCGGAACCCCCTCTCTTCTCTCCCCTGCGTATCTTTCGGAGATCGTCGCTTGGGTGCGCCCTTATCTCTCTTCCGATGCCGAGGTTACGATCGAGGCGAATCCTGAAGAGTGCAGCCCTGCCCTCTATGATACGTTTTTGCAGCTTGGGATCAATCGGCTCAGCCTCGGCGTCCAGTCGCTTGACAATTCGTCTTTGCAAGAGATCGGCCGCATCCACAGCACAGAAAAAGCCCTTGGAGCCATTTTCGACGCGTCCCGCTCGGGCTTTAAAAACATCTCGATCGATTTGATGTTCGATCTCCCCAATCAGTCTGAAGCATCTTGGAAAAGAACATTAGAAAAACTGCCTGATCTTCCCATCACCCACCTCTCCCTCTATAACTTGACGATCGAGCCGCACACCTCCTTTTTTAAGCGAAAAGAAGAGATAAAACAGCCCTTGCCGGCCGAGTCGCTGCAGCTCCTTCAGATGGCCCTTGCTGCTTTTGAGCGAATCGGGTTGCGGCGCTACGAAATTTCCGCCTTTGCCAAGGACGGCCTTATCTCAAAACACAACACCGGCTACTGGATAGGCCGCCCCTTTTTGGGATTCGGCCCTTCGGCTTTCAGCTACTGGGACGGAAAAAGAACCTCCAACCTTTCCAATTTACAGCGCTACCGAAGAGCGCTCCTTCAAGGAGTGAGCCCCGTCGGTTTTAGTGAAGAGCTCGTCTATCCCGACCACCTCCATGAGCTTTTTACCATCCGCTTACGCCTCTTGGAAGGGGCTCCCAAACAAGAGCTGCCGGATAAGACACTAGAAACGTTGAAAAAACTCGTTGAGGCAGGGCTGCTGATCGAGGGGCAAGAACATTGGAAGCTCACTGAAAAAGGACTTCTCTTTTACGACACAATTGCTGCAGAGCTGATTTAATTCATCGATTTTCCTATCATTAAAACATGAACCTGCTGCAGATCCACCCTTTGAAAGAGCCTGTGACAGCAACAGTTTGCATGCCGGGCTCCAAAAGCTACACGAACCGCGCTCTCATCCTGGCCGCTCTCACAAAAAACTCCGTCTCTTTAAAAAATCCATTATATAGCGATGACACCGAAGCGATGATCGAGTGTTTAAAAACCCTCGGCATACGCATTCAAACAAGTCCGGACAAGATCGTCATTGAGAGCGATATAAGCACAGTCGAGGAAAAAGCTTACGAGCTCTTCGCGCGCGACTCCGGCACAACGGTCCGGTTTATGCTCGCCTTACTTTGCATTGTGCCGGGCATCAAGACGATCCAAGGAAGCCGGCGGCTCAATGAAAGGCCGATCAGCGATCTGGTAGACGCCCTTAGGCAATTAGGGGCTGAGATTGAATACTGCGAAAATGAAGGAAATCTACCGGTCAAGATCACCTCGTCTTCCCTCTCGGGCAGTTCTGTTCGGATAAAAGGGGATCTTTCCAGCCAGTTTTGCTCGGCGCTCCTTCTCATTTCCCCTTGGCTCCCGAATGGCTTGAATCTTTCTATTGAAGGCCCTCTCATTTCAAAACCGTATGTCGACATGACCCTTGCCTGTATGGAAGAGTGGGGCGTCAAAGTTGAACAGAATGACGGGGTTTACACCGCAAAGCATCAGGCGTACCGTGCAAAAGAATACGTCATTGAAGGAGATTATTCGAGCGCGGGCTATTTTTTTGCGATCGCAGCCCTAACGAAGTCTACGATCACGCTGGAAAACATCAACCCAACGTCCGCCCAGGCTGACCGGAAATTTTTGGGGTTTTTGGAAAAAATGGGAAGCGTTGTGACTTATGGAAAAAATAGGGTTACTGTTGAAGGAAAAGGCGTTTGTCCTTTGAGCGTGGATATGGAAGAGTGCCCCGACCAGGTCATGACCCTCGCTGTCTTGGCCGCCTTTGCCAAAGGCGTCACTCAAATTTCGGGTGTCCGCTCTCTCAGATATAAAGAGACGGAGCGGGTGCGGGCCATAAAGACGGAGCTTGGAAAAATGGGCATCCGGACGGAAGACACCCACGATTGCTTGACCATTTATGGCGGTGAGCCCCATCCTGCTGAAATCGACACCTACAACGACCACAGGATCGCCATGGCGTTTGCCGTCGCAGGAATGCATCTTGATGGGATGGTGATCCGCCATCCTGAAGTGGTCAACAAAACCTTTCCCGCTTTTTGGGATGTGCTCCGGAGTTTGGAAAAATGAACATCGTCCTGATTGGCTTTATGGGCTCCGGAAAGACAACGGTAGCAAAACAGTTAAGCCGTCAGCTCCGTTTTCCTTTTATCGAGATGGACGATCTCGTCTATCAAAAAACGAACACCCGCAATATGCATGAGGTGTTTGCGCTGGGAGGAGAGCTTCTCTTGCGCGAGACGGAAATTGCGATCGCAAAAGAAATTGCCTCAAAGAAGAATCTGATCGTCTCGGCCGGCGGCGGGGTTGTGCTCAACAAAATCATTCTCGATTACTTCAAAATCCAAGGCGGGATGGTCATCTTTTTAAATATCCCTTTTGAAAAGGTCGCCGAGAGGCTCTCCAAAGACCGCGAGCGCCCTCTGTTTAAGGATATCGGAAACGCAAAGAAAATCTACGACTTCCGCCTACCGCTCTATTTGCATTACGCGGACGCCGTGATCGACGTCCATGCCCTGTCTCCCGATCAAGTTGCCCAAAAGATCGAGTATTACCTTATGTCAAAAACCTCTGTACTGGACAAAAAATAAATTCATGCCGTGCAACCAGCTGGTTCTAAACACGTAAAACACGAAAATAGTCGCCTGAATTTTCTCAGATTCCATCTCCCAAAAATCGCTCTGCGGATCAGAT
>JAKBAE010000147.1 GCA_021809325.1 bacterium | reverse complement strand
CGGGTGGTAATATCGTTTGCCAAAGTAGACAAGTCCGCTCTCGGAGTCGTAGCGCTTGCCGGCATAGGCATAGGGAATCGCTCCGGTCAAGTTAACGCCAAAGGGATCGCAGGAGTTTTCCCGACATACGGCAGATGTGGCGGGATCGATCAGCAATCGAATCGTGTCTTGGACATCCGCCGCAGAGTTTTTTTACTCAACCCCAAAAATTCAAATTAAATTAAATCCAATTCGACCCATTCACGAAATATACTCAATACTTCAGACAAATTACACACTCCACATCTCCCTTCAAATTTAACATTTTTAATTTGGCAAAACACCCAATCTTTATCGGATCGATTTATATCCACCTGTAAAAATCTTTTATTTTCCAGCTCTGTATCCTCTAAATTGATCGTTAATGACCAACCTGGATTGTCAATCGTTCCGAGATGGATACCGCTTCCATGTTCCCAATCCCCATCACAATGAATTTGGTACCATTGTTGCAGCCATGCAAAGTCGTCTTGCGCCATAAAATCTTCACTCACTTTGGGATTTCCCAAGTTAATGGCTCTCTGATACTTCCCGGGCAAATGGGATCGTGAACATGAGGAGCCTCCATATCTTGTTTTAAAACCTTATTCCAATGAGAATCGCCTCCTGGGCCATCGTATCTTTTAACACTTTCCCAAGGTCTAGGATCATAATTATTTGTTTGCTGACGGTATGTTTCATATTTTGCAACCTTCCCATCACTATTTCTTTTGAACACACTATGATCTCCAATGGCACGCTCATCTGGTTCAAATCGATTTCTTTTCGGTTTTTTTTCCTGCTCCGAAGTGATATTACTTGAAGAAGAATCATATGACGAGTTCTTATTCATGAAATTAGAAAACGAGAGATCAACCGATTCTACTAATTTATATCCTCCATAAATAACTGCCCCCGCAGTTGCAGTATAGATGAGTGCGGATATAGCGGGAAGTGCAAGTTCAGCTCCCCAAATCACAAGAGGAATTGCAAAAGCAAATTCTCCGGTTGGGTCGCGGTACCGGAAGGGATTGTTAAAGACATACTGGTAAAGATTGGAATGGTCGAGAGACCCAATCGGATCAGGAGTGAGCCAGCGACCAAGGGTCGGGTGGTAATATCGTTTGCCAAAGTAGACAAGTCCGCTCTCGGAGTCGTAGCGCTTCCCGGCATAAGCGTAGGGAATCGCATCACTTAAATTAACGCCAAAGGGATCGCACGAGTTTTCTTGGCATACTGCTGATGTGGCGGGATCGACCAGAAGTCGAATCGTGTCTTGGACATCTGCGATAGGGAAATACGGCTGCCGGTCGATCTCGATCGCGATGGGAGCTGCGATGCCGGGCACTTGCAGCTCTTTCGGCTCGCCTCGTTCGTAAGCGCCGACTTCCTCATCGCCGAAATAGAAATAAGAGGTAGACCCTTTTTGGAGTCTACGGCCCAGAGCGTCATAGAAAATCGCCTCGCCGTTTGCAACGACAAGCTGGTCGAACTCATCAAAGGCAAAATCCTGCGAGGTTGCGTTACCGTTGGCATCGTAAGGCAAGCCCTCAATCCGGTTGAGCTCGTCGATAGGGATCGCAGCGCCATTTTCTGCAGTGCGGTTATGATAGGCATCGTACTCGAGCGTAAATTCCCCTTCCGAAGAAATTAGCCGGTCGGCAGCATCGTAAGCGTAAGTATGGCTCCCCTTGCGGATGAGGTTCCCGGCCGGATCGTAGGCAAGCTCTTCAGTAAAATAAGGATTGGTTTGAGAAATCCTTCGCCCCATCCGATCGTAGTGGTAGGTGGTTGTAACAAACCCTGTTTCGGAGAGGATTCGGCCATTCGGATCGAATTGGTCGTAGGTGTGGCTATAGAGCAGGCTTCCTGCGGCATTGATCCGGCTGACTTTTTTTAGGAAAGGCCCTTCGTATTCATAGAGGATACGGCTTTGGTCAGGAAGCGTTCGAACGAGGGGTCGATCTGACTCGTCAACCGTCGTTTCTACGGTGAGCCCGTTTGCAAACTCCTCTTTGATCACGTTGCCAAAGAGATCATATTCCCGGGAAAAGCCGGTCCCTTCAATTAGGCGTCCAAGAGCATCGTAGCAAAACTCCCTCGATCCCTCTCGGGCAAGCTCTCCCTCGGCTGTATATTCGCAAGAGATCGAGGTCCCGTCGGGCTTTGTCTTGGAGAGGATTTTCCCTCCGGGGGTATACGTCCAAGATGTCGCACACTTCCCTGCTTCGATTCGAGACGAGAGGCGCCCCTCCGGAGTATAGGCAAAGGTAATCTGATTCTGTGCGGCTAGCCGAAGCGCTCGATCGTAGGAGTATTCTTCATAACAGCAGCCCGGCACCTCTTTTCTTACAAGTTGCCCATGCGCGTTGTAGGTTTCGATGCGCAAATCCCCTTTGGGATCTGCGATCGTTTTCGTGAGACGGCCCGGTTCTTCCTTGTAGGTGATCGCCGTCTTTGTGCCATCCGGCTCGAGCGTTTCGATCAAGCGGTTATAGGGATCGTAATAAAAGTGGGTCGTTTCTCCTTTCGCAATCGAGGCAATATTGCCGGCCGAGTCGTAGGTATAGGAAGTGTTGAGACGGCCATCAACCGACTTCGCAAGGACTCTTCCTAGCACATCATTTTGAAAAGAGATGCTGCGGGCTCCGTTTTCCTTTTTCACGAGAAACCCAAGCGGGTCGTAGGAATAACGCTTGGTTCTCTCCCCTCTTGTCTCCGCGATTTTTTGTCCGGCTAAGTTATATTCGTAGGTTGTAGCAACTCCCAACGGATCTTTTTCTTCGAGGAGATGCGTTGCATCGTAGGTATAGGCCGTCTTGCGCGTCCCTACCGTTTTGGACAAGACCCGCTTGAGTGGGTCATAGGTATATGTGGTTTTTAGACCATCGGGATCTGTTCGAGTGAGAAGATTGCCGTTTGGTGCATAGCAAAACGTCTCTTTGCCCCCATCTGGATAATAAATCGCCAACGGATCTCCATAGCTATTCGGCTCGGTTGCAGTTGCGGCTCCGTAGGCGTCCTTGCGCAAGATTTCGCGGCCAAAATCGTCGTACTCCATCTCGAAGAGCGTTTCCCCTTCTTCGATTTTCACCGGCTTGCCATGGACAGGATGCATGCAATAGCGAATCTCAAGCCCCAAGTAGTCGATCTTTTGGATCAGCTCATCGGAAGAGTTGTAGGCAAAATGGGTGGCATGGTCCTCTTCTTCAAGAAGCGTTACTCTCCCCTTCCCGTCAAACGTGCGCCGGATTGCGCTCCTTCCTGAAAAGGGAGTTTCGTAGACCTGCCTGCCTCTTGCATCGTATTCGTAGCGGGCCGTTTGAGCGAGCGGGTTGGTCTCTTCCAGCAGATTTCCACGGCTGTCGTAAAGACGGGACGTTTCGTAGGCAAGAAAGCCATCGGAGCCATAGTGCGCCTCTTTAGCCAGATTGCCAAACCGATCATAAGAAAAACGGGTCTTGTGGATGAGGTTTCCGTCCCAATCCGTTTCGATCTTCCACTCGGGCAGGTGGAGATGGTCTCCCTCTTGGATCAGCAGGTAGGTTGTGATCGTTTTCCCCTCTTGCGCCTCTTCAATGAGGTTATTGGCTTCATCATAGGCGTAGGTCGTCTTTCGGACCGGGATGTTTTCGAACAAGGTGGTTTTGGATGTAAGCAAACGGGTATCACCCAAGTAAGTGTACTCATATCCGAGGCCGTCGCTGTACTCTTCTCTCAAAATCCGGTTTTTAGAAAAGGTCCTTTGGATGGAGAACACGCCTGCATCGCTCTCCCAGGTCTCTAGAATAGGATTGCCGGCCTGATCGCACTCATAGCTTTTGGTTAGCAGCTGCTTTCCTCTGCCGTCTTGCGTCTCAACCCGGCTGAGGTGCTGCTTGGCGTCGTAGCTGAATCGCTTTTGGTTATAGAGCTTTCCTTCAAACCAATTCTCAATCGCAGTGAGGAGAAACGAAGCGTTGAAACGGTAGATCGTCTGCGAACCGTTTGGATGGGTAACGGTTGTAGCCCCTCCCTTTTTTCCGGCAATCGGCGGATCATACGCAAAAGCGCTCGTTCCCGAGGGAGTCGAAAACGTCCGGACGCGGCAAGGTGAATTTTTTTCCTGCCAGTAGGTGCAAGAAATGGGGTAGCTCTGTGTGTCGTAACGATTCAGAAGCGTCCGTTCGTTGTAGCCGGCTGTATTGCGATACGCCGGGGTGGACGCATGCGTCAAAACAGGAAACTGA
>JAKBAE010000146.1 GCA_021809325.1 bacterium | reverse complement strand
AAGATAACGTTGCTCTAGGGCAAGATACCGTTGTTGCCAATCGATAGGGTTGTTTTCCATGGCCGAAAGAATATACGCCATGAAAAATTTTATTCATACCCCCCCCCATATCCCCGTGAACGCGTACAAAAAATTGGGATTTAAACCAACCCATTCGATTGAAACGGCTATGGAAGATCTCATTGAGGCTTTTGAAACTGGCAAACTGCGCAATACGCTAAGCGACATACGCTATTTCAACATTAAAACCATGAAAGCGGTGAATCTGCAATGAATGGGAATCAAGTTCTAGTTACTGGTGGCGGCGGTTTTATCGGCAGTCATTTGACCGATCTTCTGCTGGAAAAGGGACATTCAGTCACTGTGATTGACAACCTCTCTGGCGGCTGGATGAAAAATCTCTCCTCGGCAGAGAAACATCCAAATTTTAGATTTGTTCAGGCGGATATTCGCGACAAAAAAGCACTGGAAGGTCATTTTGACGGCGTCGATTGGGTCTTTCATCTTGCAGCGTTGGCCGATATCGTCCCTTCGATCGAAAACCCGCGAGCGTATTTTGAAACGAATGTCGATGGTACGTTCAATGTTCTCGAAGCTGCAAAAAAAGCAGGTGTTCGGCGCTTTTTGTACGCAGCCTCCTCGTCTTGCTACGGGATTCCAAAGCAATATCCGACTCCCGAGACTGCACCGGCCGATCCGCAATACCCATACGCATTGACCAAATACCTTGGTGAGCAACTGGTCCTTCATTGGGCTCAGGTTTATAAGATTCCAGCGCTAACGCTGAGGCTATTCAATGTATTCGGCCCAAGATCTCGCACGACAGGCGTTTATGGAGCCGTGTTTGGGGTTTTTCTCGCTCAAAAACTACATCAAAAACCGTTTACTGTTGTAGGCGACGGAACGCAGACGCGCGACTTTACTTATGTAGGCGATGTAGCGGATGCCTTTTATACAGCAGCTCTTTCCAATCTGACAAACGAGTTTATGAATGTGGGCAGCTCCGGACATTATAGCGTAAACCGCCTTATAGAACTCCTGGGAGGGCCCATTACCTATATTCCAAAGAGACCGGGCGAACCGGATTGCACGTTTGCCGATGTGGCCAAAATTCAATCCAAACTAGGCTGGAGGGCAAAAACCTCTTTTGAGGAGGGTGTCAAACAAATTCTGGGAAAGATCGATGATTTTAAAGATGCCCCTCTTTGGGAGCCGCATTCGATTCGAGAAGCGACCAAAAGCTGGTTTCAATATCTAGAAAAATAGGATTTTATGTTTGATTCACGTTTTGACGAGCTCGCAGCATGTGTGCACTCCTGCAAATACACCTCACCGAAAGACTCTCTGATCGCAACAGAGGCTCTGAAACGAGCGCATGAATTCATTCGAAAGACGAAAGAACACGGTGGGATTGTGTATGTGATTGGCAATGGCGGCAGCGCCGGGCTAGCATCGCACTTCAGCAATGATTTGATGAAAACATTACAAGTCCCCTCGCAAACATTTTATGATTCCAATCTCTTAACATGTCTTGCGAATGACATTGGCTATCAAAATGTTTTTTCCTATCCGCTTAAACAATTGCTTAAGCCGCAGGATCTATTGGTAGCGATCAGTAGCTCTGGTCAATCGCCTAACATCCTCAATGCTGCGGAAGCAGCGCGATCGAGGGAAGCTGTTTTAATGACTCTAAGCGGATTCGATGGGTTGAATCCATTGAGAGCCTTGGGTGATTTGAATTTTTGGATCGACCAAAAAGATTATGGCCTTGTGGAGGCCGCGCATTTTTTTCTTTTACATACGATCATTGATTGTTGGAATAAAAAGGGATCCGATGAGTACGAAGTCTTTAAAAAACCCGCTTGATAAGATTAAATCGTTCCAGGAAATCGAGGCTCTGCTTGAGAGCAGCAGAAAAAATGGATTGAAGATTGTTCAGTGCCACGGCGTGTTCGATCTACTCCACCCGGGACACCTGCGTCATTTCCAGCAGGCAAAAGCGCAGGGCGATCTGCTTGTGGTTTCAGTCACTCCGGATCGTTTTGTAAACAAGGGACCAGGGCGTCCTGCATTTTCCGAGAATTTAAGGCTCGAAGCGCTTGCTTGTCTCTCTGATGTTGATTTTGTTGTGCTGAACGATTCCTCGGATGCGGTGTCAGCAATCCGGAGAATTTGTCCTAACTTCTACGTGAAAGGAAGCGAATATGAAGACCATTCGGCGGATGTGACAGGAAAGATTTCCGAGGAAGCAGATGCAGTAACAAGCTTTGGCGGAAAGATTTTTTACACACATGATATTGTTTTCTCATCCTCATCTCTTCTAAATAAATACTTCGATTCTATACCAAAAGAAGTCCCCGAATTTTTGGATAATCTAAAAAAACAGCATTCGACAGATGAGATTTTGGAACAGCTCGATGCCTTGGCAGATATGAAGGTGCTAGTCATTGGAGATGCGATTATCGATGAGTATCAGTTTGCAGAACCAATGGGTCAATCCGGTAAGGGATTGCATATGGTGGCCCGCTGTCAGGATAGAGAAATTTTCCTTGGCGGCTCTTTAATCATCGCAAATCATGTGGCTCAGTTCGCAAAAGAAGTGACTCTTGTGACGGCGATCGGTCGTGAATGCCCCTATTCGAACTTCATCTCCAATCATTTGGACCCAAAGGTTACGCCGCAATATGTTTTTCTTGAGGATTCTCAAACTCTTGTTAAAAAGCGCTATGTAACCAAAGACGGCAAGATGATCACCAAGCTGTTTGAAACTTATTCAGGGCAAGAAAAGCCGCTAAAGCAGTATCAAACGTCTAGTATCGTTGAGTTTTTGACTCAGAACGCCAAGGATTTTGATCTAATTCTGGTCTCTGATTTTGGCAACGGATTTACCAATCCGATTCTGATTCATGAGATTTGCGATGCTCCTGCTTTTCTAGCGCTCAATGCGCAAACAAATAGCGGCAATCGCGGATTCAATGTAGTGACCAACTACAGAAGGGCCGATTATATTTCACTCAACGAACCGGAGTTACGTCTTTCTATGCACGACAAAACAAGCTCTCTTTTAGGACTGTCTGTTGATATCTGCCAGCTTTTGAATGCATCCACTGTCTCAGTTACGCGCGGGGTACAAGGCATGTTTTGCTATCAATCATCCGGAAGCAAGATTCATATCCCTGCCTTTTCAAATAGCAGCGTCGATCGTATTGGAGCAGGTGATGCATATTTATCCCTTTCCTCTCTCTGTATGGCGAAAAAATACCCTCTGATTATCGGAGGATTTCTTGGGTCTATTGCGGCTGCAATGAGTGTGCAGATGGTGGGCAACCAAGAGGCTGTTAAAAAAACACAATTTAGCAAATATCTAATTCGCTTGATGAAATAATTTACCACCAGAACAAAAATGATTTCAACACCAGCCAGATCTTTCCTAAAGGAAATGAACAAAGATGATCTTACATATGTTATCAATCATCAAAAACGAAAATAAACACATTATTTTAAGGAGAATATATGGGACTACCTGCACCAGTGATCGATATGATTCTTGATGAACACAGCCGACGCCCCATTCAGGGTCACGCTTGTTTCATCGGGAAACAAACTACTTATGCTACAATTAGATCTCTTCGATATTTTGAAATGAAATATGGAATTCAACCTCTTGCCGATTTTCAAATCGAACTTGACAAACAAACCAGGGCATCACTGGGAGATCACTCTTCACTGGATCTAATAACAGATAGATGTCTGATGAATTTTATAGGAATAAAAAAGTTCTCCGCTATCGATGTCTCTGATTATGAAGGAGCCGATATTGTTTGCGACCTTTCCCATTCTCTTCCTGACTCTCTTTACGGCAAGTTTGATTTCATTTTTAACGGAAGTTGCCTTGATAATATATTTAATCCGGCTGAAGCATTGAGAAATATATCTAGAATGCTAAAACCCAATGGCCGTCTTGTAATGATCGAACATGGATCGATGGCCAATGGTCCTTATACGGTCTTTTCACCGGGGTGGTTTTTTGATTACTTCTGTTGCAACAAGTATTCGGATTGTAGGATCTATCATGGACTCTTTGAAAACAATACAGACTTACATTTTGGTCCTTGGCCACTTTATCTATACAATTGGCCTGCCAACCCCAATGGCACATCTCCAATCGTACATCATTCAAAGCACATTATGTATCTTGTTGTCGCTCAAAAAGGAACGGATTCGACAGACGATGTTTTACCAATACAATTCA
>JAKBAE010000030.1 GCA_021809325.1 bacterium | reverse complement strand
TTGGAGGTTCACTACTGCAGAGGCTCGGATTAAACTGCGAAAGCTATATCCGGTGGTGAGATAATTATTTTAAATACTTTTGAAAAGCTGTACTAGTGCACCTTTTCATAAAGAATTGAGATAATTTCGAGCGTGAAAGCTCCCTACAATCGACGATCGCAAACTGACCTGTATTGCCTTAATACTGGCCAGTTTGCGATCGTCGATCCCCGGGGCTTTGACGTAATCCTATAGCCGATTCTTGAGGTTGTTTCGGTATACAATACAGCAATCGTTCGGGTTCCAGGCTCAAAAAGCTACACCAACCGGGCTCTGATCCTTGCCGCCCTGGCAAAGGGACCAGCGGTTGAAAATATCCACCCCCGATCCGCTCAGCCAGACCAGAAATCCTTGCATCTATTGGAACTGATGGGAAGCATTGTCAGCTAACGGCGAGAACAGGGTCGCTTTGCAAGGGAGAGGGGTGGCTGCCCTGGATGTTAGGCGAAAATGCTGAAAGAGGAGAAATCGTGTAGAAAGGGCATTAGAGCCAAGTAGTTTAAAGCAGCGCTTGGTAATGACTACTTACACAGGGTGCTGCTGGCAGCTAACTTTTGATGCGCTCGCCCTGGCATAATTGCGCTGTTTTATTTAAACTCCACTTTCTTTATTATATTTTAAAATGAACACACAAATCAAAAATAAAACACCTCTTGTCACCGCTCAAAAAATGCTTGAATACAAGCGTGAATTTGGACACGTGGGCGATTTGCGCGCCCCCGAAACGGCCCTTGTCTGCTACCAACGATCCACCATGGACTGGCTTCGAAAGGAACACTCCAAGGAGATCGTCCCTTTTCCGGGGGTTTCGCACTTTTTTCTTCTTCCTGGAGGGAAGGCAGGCATTTTGGGGGATTGGGGCGTTGGGGCCCCCGGCCTTGCCATCAAAATGGAAGAGTTGATTGCACTCGGCACAAAGCGCTTTGTCGCGATCGGCACCGCGGGAGCTCTTGGAGGCTGCCACAGCATCGCGAGCTATGTCCTTTGCCCAAAAGCGCTGGCAGAAGACGGGGTCGCCCATCACTACCTTCCTGAGGGAAAATCCGTAGCGGAAGCAAGCCCGGAGCTGCTAGAGGAATGGAAAGCGTTTGCTAAAAGGCGCGCTTTGCCTGAGATGTCCGATGCAACGGCTTGGAGCTTTTCGGCTTTTTTTCGGGAAACGGCCGAAGACGTCTTGCGAGTCTCTTCATTGGGCTGCAGCGTCGTGGAGATGGAGGCGGCAACTCTTTATGCAATCGCTGAAGAAAAAAATGTGCAGGCGATCAGTCTTTTTGTGATCAGCGACTCGATTTCGGAAGAAGGATGGACGCCGCGCCTCCGAGAGCCGGCTACAAGAAATCATTTGCATCTGCTCGCCAACTGGGCGCTGGAATTTTGCATGGAAAATAAATAGGGCCATCCTTCAAGATCCTGGCACAATTTTTTAAAGGAGGTTGTAAAATGTCATTTTTGATTCAAGCAATGGAGCGGCAGCTAGACTATTCGCTCTATGCCCCTGAACGGTCTTTTGAAAGCAAACAGACATTTGCAAGCTCCTGGGAAAGGATAAAGGCCGCGGCTGCTGTCATCGCATTTGCAACGCCTGTCTTTGCCTTCTTTTTCCCTGTCATCTTCATGACAGCCGCCTCATTTACAACAGCCCTCATAATGTATGATCTATTTAACATCGCAGATAATTTAGGCGACGCAGCGCGCCACTCTGCACAAGGGTTTAGGCCCGATGGCAATCCATCTCATGTCGAGATGATGCTAGAGAGCACCTTACTTGCAAACTGTATTTATCAAAGGATGAAAGCATGAGCCTTACATTTCCTCCCCTGATCGGAGATCAATTTCCCGCTTCTGAAGTAGCGAAAAAGAACTTTAAAATACTCGAGCGCGTCGATCCCCGCGGACCTATCGAACAAGTCGCAACGCAACTGGCCATGGGCAAGTTAGACCGGATCCGAGAGTTGGAGCCAACTTATTTAGATGCCGCCTTGAGCCTCACAAAATTCAGCGTCATTTATGTTAGCGGCCTAGCTGTAGCAGGGACCGCCATCGGCGGGCTTGGCTACGGGGCTGTTTGCGCGTATGATGCTCAATACAGCCTTGCAGCAATTGGCGGATCCATGATCGTGGCAGACTGGCTGGCCGGTAAGATGGGAAGCAGCCTGACCCATCTTGGCTATCTCTATTTTCAGACTGTAAACACAATCGCTAGGCAAGCTGCGAAATGGTCGTCGAAGCAAGACGAAAGAACTCTGGAGCAAAAGCAGCTAGAAACTACGGATTGCCGCAATGAAATCTGCAAACAGCTTGAAGCTGTATACGACGATTGCGGAAAGTATTTGAGCGAAAAGGCGCAAAAGATCGAAACGATCGAAAAGGCGGTCCATTTTAGACAGCGGGTCTCGGATTTCGAAAAAAAACTTCCCCTCATCGAAAAGATGATCGGCCGTCTTGGCTTGAGCAATGACAAGATTGCTACCGTTTTGCAAAAGTTGAAAACGCGGATTCAGCTCGTCAAGGAAGCGACTTGCGAGCTTTCGTCCAAACCAACGGCTCCGGGCAAAAATTTTCAAATTCTCAAGCTCTATCGAGAAGACTCTATCGGCGATATTGCAGTTCCCGGCGAGATACAAAGGCGGATCGATCAGGCGCGCCGCTCGCAAATGAGCCTTGCAGCAAAAGTAGGCGGATACATTCGCGCACTGGGCTCAGGCGTCCTGGCGGCAGGGATTGCAGCGATCACCGGAGCGGCTATTGGACTCGGTTTATCCTATAGCGGCGGCGCAGCTTCCCTAGCGCCGGTAACGCCTCTTCATACGGCTACACTGGCAGCCGTTCCAACGCTTGTCTGGAAGGTTTATAGAGACTGCTCTGCCCATTCTCAAGAGATCCGGAACAAAGCCGGATTTGCGGAAGACGAGCTGAATGCGTGCAAAGAAAATCTGAAAGAGATTTATCAAGACGTCGCGAGAGGCTTGCAGGATTCTAGAAAGTCGATCCGAGTGCCGGCCGATATGCAATCGAAGCTCGCAACGATTCGGAACGAGATCCAAAAACTAGCTCTCGTCAAAGACCCGGCAGAGATCTTGGGAGTTTTAGCTTAATCGGGCTTGATTTTTTCTGGGGTTGGATGCCTCCAACCCCTTTCTCTATTTGAATATTTAACCGCCCAGTCGTTTCGCCTACAAGAGACCATAAAACACTTGTGGAGAACGATTTAAATGTTCCGCGATAAGCGAAGTAAATGGGCGATTAAACAATCAATTCAGATTCATTATTAATTGATTTAAATAAAAATGGTGTGCTATAATTATTTAGAATAAAACGGAAATATAAATGAGCAGCACAATTCGGATGAACTCAGGATGTTGGTTTCCAGGTTACAGCATAGTCGATCCTGTCTCCCAATTCCTTGCAGACTCTGCTAGTAGATTTATTTTGAATTATTTTACTCCTGAAGTTAGCCCTGAAACAAGCTTTTACGAAGGGGTCAAAAATTTATCCGAGCGTGAAATTATCCAGTACGTCCAAAGCGGCCACCGGCCTCCCCCGGGACAGGCGTTCAAGGTCCGAAAAAAAAGAGACGCTCAAACAGATGAATTAGATAGATCGACTCAATTGGAAAAATCGATCGTTGTTCTAGCGAGCGGAACCATTTTTCGTACCGGAAAAAGAAAAGGCGCCCCAAGCGTTCCTGGAGGCAATGAATCAGAGCTCCTCGGCGAAGGCCAGAGCAAAAGAGCTTTCTTGGTTGAAGACCTCAACAACAATCGAAAAATGGCAATCACCGTCTCAAAACAAAAAATCAGGCCTTGTTTAGCCGAGATGAAAAAAGAAGCCTTTATCACCAACAATATTTCCTCTCCTTACATCCTGCAAGTCCGCTTTTATGCGAGAAGCACTGAGTTTTTAGGAAAAAAAATCAAGACGGGATACCTTGAGTCGGAAGTTTGCGACGGTGGGACATTGAAAGATCGGCCCGAGCTAGCTCAAGACCGAGCGATTCAAGCTCAAATCATCAAGGCCGTTGCGGATACGCATCAAGCCGGATTTGCCCATCTCGACCTCGGCCCGGGAAACATTGCTTTCGTAAAAGAACCTAACAGCAAATTGAGCGTCCGGCTCCTTGACTTTGGAAATGGAACATCTCTGACGCCAAACGATGGAATGGAAGAAGTGGACGCGTTCTTTCTAACCAAAATTTTTCCTGGCTCGAACGACTGCTAAAGAAACACGGACCAGCGGCTGTTTTCGAAAAAGATCGACTTCCACTCGCTCATGGGCATGCCGACAGCACCTGTCCTGGTAAGGCGCCAAAGCTCTACTTCCTCCGTAGCAGCGTTTCTGATGAGGCCAAACGACCAATCGGACCAGTTTGTATCTGCAAAGAGAATGGGGGCGGGATAGATGAGCCCCTCTTCTCTTAAAGCGCTAATCAGCTCCGAATCCCAGTCTCTGGAAGAAAATGATCCGATCTCTTGCATCATTTGCCTTTTCATCATCCAAACTAAATCGCGAGAGAGCAAAAACTCTCTGTCCGGCTCTTTGAATGAAAACCTGATCCCAAGGCGGGAAGCTATCCGCGCAAGAGCGCGGCCCGCCTCTTCAGCGCTAAAAAGGGGCAGAGCTTCGTAGAGAAATCCATCAACCTTTTCAAGGCGGGCGAAAGATAAAAGCTGCAAGCGCAATGCAGAGAGGCTCTCTGGAGTTTTGTGCTTGCGGACATCAAAATAGAGTTGGGAGCGCAACTCCTGCGGAAGCGTCTCGGCAAACCGGTCGAAGAGAAACTCAATTTGAAGAGGGGTCAAGGCCAGATTTTTGACAAAACGGCGGCTTTTTTCCAAAGCGTCCTCAGGACCGAGCCAGCGAGGGTAAAAAAGAAAGGCGTGCGTCGGCGAGAGCATGAGATGGCGCTCTTGAGCAGATCGCTTTGCTGCCTCGCGAAGAAACGTATGAAGCTCAAGCGGCGTGGCGATCTTGCGGGCAAATTCCTCTTGAGGCCGCGGCCATTCATAATAGCTTTGCAAAAGCGTTTGCATCGTCCCGCCGGACTCATACGCCCAAGGTAGGGCGTTCTTTGCGCTTTTGTTCTTTTTCGCTCTCTCAAGAGCGGCAGCGATGAATTCTTCAGAGCGAATGTACTGAAGCAGCTCGGTGACGATCAATGTAAAGCAGCTTTGCATTGACGGCTCGTAGGTCAGCTGACTCTCGATCGACTCGAAAAACTTATAAACCGCATTGACAAAGCCGGCCTCGTCTTCGATCCGATCCCAGCTAGCGGCTGCGCTGCGCCCCGACTTATAAAGAAGGCGGAAACCTGCTTTGCTGTCTTCAAAAAGCTCTTCTTTTTCTTCGCCTAAAGACGGATCGAACACCTCTTGAAAGGAAAGCTGCAGCTTCTCTACCGCTTCTTTCAAAAACTCTGCATAGAACTGCGAGAAAAACCGGGCCCGCTTCCTCTCTTCCTCAATCTTGGCGGAGAGGGTGTCTGCGACATGCACCCCCGATAGAAGCTCCGCCTTGAGCTTGCTCCTCTCCGGCTCACTCAGAGCATTCTGAAGGAGGCGCTCTGTCATCCGGATCGCCTGCACTGCCCTTTGGACTTCTACCCCCATTTCTGCGATGCCGTTGTTTGCCGCATCGAGCTTTTCTTGCACAATCCGAAGCAAACCGGTCCCGATGCCGGGCGGAGATGCGTCGGTGCGCAGCCCAAGGGAGACAAACAGGTTCCACCGGGCGAACTCTACCTTCACATCGGCAAACGAGGCCAAGGTGTACTCCCAAGAACGAAGAAGAGCGCAGTCAGCTACGGCGAGAAAGGTGCGCTTTGCCCTTTCAAGAGCGTCTTCCCAGGAGTGAATTTGTTTTGTCCTCGGAGAGGCTCCGGTGTAATGGCCTCCCAGCCGCTCCCAAAGCACCCCAAATTGCGGCGTGAGAGAAACCGTCTCTTTGGAAAGATCTTCCCGAGTGAGGTTGAAGTGGGAAAGAAGAGTGTCTTCCAAAAGCCGCTTTACAGAAGCGCCCCGGGGAAAAACGGCAGGGACAGGGACGCCTGCAGCGCGAAAGGCAGCTTGCAGTCCGGGAGAAAGGGCAGCCTGCTTTTGCAAATCCCCGAGACCGCTTCCCGAATGAAGGGGGGCTGCATAGGAACCGCGGCGCAGCTCGCCCGTGGAGAGGAGGGCGTCAAGATCTCTGATCAGTCGAAGAGGGTCTTGCCTTTGGATCAAGATCGCAGGGGCCGTCGCGAAGCAAGAGCCTGTCGCTTGGCGAAGAAGCGTGAGTGAGGCGCTCAAAACAGCCCTTCGGACATGCCCGTGAACCAAAGGCCCCACCTCATCGGGCCAAAGCGTATCGCGCACAATCTCTTCAGCCTCTTTACTGCAAAGAGGCAAAGAGCATTTTTTGAGCGCCTTTTCCATCTTCGGATTTTGACTCAGTTCGCTGAGAATGGAGTGAAGATGGTGAAAGATCCAAGCGTCCCCTTCGTGATGGCCGACTGGATAGAGGGACTCTTCAAGAGCTTGGATAAGCTCCTTGAGAGAGGCAACTTTTACCTCTCCAAACTCATCGAGGACAAAAGAGGCCGCCTTCCAGCCAAGATAGCGCGCCCGAATGCGGAAGGGATCTTGCAGGGGAAACCCTTCGGCTCTTCGGGAAAGAGAAGCCAGGGAATCGAGATCGAGAAGGCGGGCAATCAAATTTTTCTTCACAACAATTTTCTGTTTCTCTTTAGAAGCATTTTTTGTAAACTGATGCCTTTCCTTATATCATGGTCATTATGAAAATCATTGTAAATGGTGCAAATGTAGAGCTTCCCGAAGGGGGCACAGTTCGAGACGCTGCGGAAAAGGCTCATTTAACAGCTCCGGACCAAGCCGTTGCGGCGACGGTCAACGGACATCTTCGCGATCAGTGGACCGTCCTTCGCGATGGAGACGAGATCTCTTTTTTCAACTTCGACGACCCGAAAGGAAAAGAGGTTTTTTGGCACACCTCCGCACACGTCTTGGCGCAAGCGATCTTGCGTTTGTGGCCTAAAGCAAAGCCGACGATCGGCCCTCCCATTGAAAATGGTTTTTATTACGATTTTGCCGATCTCGAGATTTCCGATCAGGACTTTGAGAAGATCGAAAAGGAGATCGAAAACGTCCTCAACGAAAATTTGAAAACAGAACGCTTTGAGTTCGCCTCAAAAAAAGAGGCGAAAGAGGCCTTCGGTCAAAATCCATATAAGTGCGAGCTGATCGAAGGCTTTGACGAGACGCCGATTTCCGCCTACAGGCAGGGGGAGTTTTTCGATCTTTGCCGAGGCCCCCACCTCGCATCCCTAAACAAGATCAAGGCATTTAAAATCCTCAAAACGTCGGGCGCTTACTGGCGCGGCGACTCGAAACGGCAGATGCTCAAGCGTATCTACGGAATTTCGTTTCCCGACCGCAAACGGCTCAAAGACTATTTGCAATTTCTCGAAGAGGCGAAAAAGCGGGACCACAAGGTATTAGGTCTTGCTCTCGATCTTTTCTCTTTTCGCGAAGAGGCGCCCGGGATGCCGTTTATTCATCCGCGCGGCCTGATCGTCTGGAACCGGCTGCTCGAGTTCCTTCGCGCGCTGCAAGGCGACGCAGGCTACGTCGAGATCAAAACTCCGCTCATGATGAGCAAAGAGCTCTGGGAGCGCTCGGGACACTGGACCCACTATCGCGAGAATATGTACACCTCGCAAGTTGAAGAGCGCGATTTTGCCATCAAGCCGATGAACTGCCCCGGCTGCATGCTCTATTACAGCACCGCCATCCACAGCTATCGCGAGCTGCCCCTTCGCATCGCAGAGATCGGCCACGTCCACCGCTTCGAAGCTTCCGGCGCGCTCAACGGACTTTTCCGCGTCCGAAGCTTCCACCAAGATGATGCGCACCTCTTCATGCTGCCGGACCAGATCAAATCCGAGATCAACAACATCCTTCTTCTTGCAGATAAGATCTATATGACATTCGGTCTGCCGTACCGCTTGGAGCTCTCCACCCGGCCCGAAAAATCAATCGGAACGGATGAGGATTGGGCGATTGCGACCGACGGCTTAAAGGGCGCTTTAGACGATTGGGGCCACTCCTATCGGATCAACGAAGGGGACGGAGCATTTTATGG
This sequence comes from bacterium, assembly GCA_021809325.1. Taxonomy (GTDB): domain Bacteria; phylum Chlamydiota; class Chlamydiia; order Chlamydiales; family SM23-39; genus JAKBAE01. Next base: position 12,727 of record JAKBAE010000030.1, on the reverse strand, counting down.
ACCGAAAATCGATATCCATATCCGCGATGCATTGGGGCGCAATTGGCAATGCGGGACAGTGCAGCTCGACATGTCCCTTCCGCAAAAATTCGCCCTCGAATATGTCGATAGCGACGCTCTGCACAAAAGGCCCGTGATGCTCCATCGGGCGCTTTTTGGATCGATCGAGCGCTTTTTTGGCATTCTGGTCGAGCACTTCTCGGGCAAATTCCCGTTTTGGCTCAGCCCGTATCAAATCCGGATCATGACGGTGGCAGACCGGCATGCGGAATATGCACACGAGCTTGCAAAACGGCTCCGCGCGCACAATCTCGTTGTCGATGTCGATGCTTCAAGCGAGTCGGTTGGAAAGAAGGTGCGCACGGCGCAGCTTCTCAAAACAAATTACATGCTCACCGTCGGCGACAAAGAGCTGGAAAATGGTAATGCGGCGCTAAGGACAAGGGACAATGTGGTGCATGGAGAGATTGACATTTCCGCATTTCTTGCTAAAGTCATTGAAGAGCGGGACACCAGAGCGCTGATGTCTCCTTACTCCATGAACACAGAAGCAGAGGCCAAATGAAAATCATCGCGGTGAGCAGTTTTAAAGGCGGAACCGCGAAGACATCAACCTCGCTTCACATCGGGGCGTCGCTTTGCAAGCATCATCAAAAGAAGGTGCTCCTTATTGACTTCGACGCCCAGGCGAACCTTACGACAGGTCTTGGATTCGATCCTGACGAGCAAGACAGCATGGCGCCTGTGTTGCAAGGCGAGAAGGCGATCGAAGAGGTGATCCTTCCAACGTGTATTCCCGGGATGGACATCATCCCTGCAGACACCTGGCTCGAGCGCGTGGAGGTGTCGGGCTCCCTTGCCGCCGACCGCTATTCGCACGAGCGGCTCAAAGAGATTTTGCGGCCTCTCGACTACGATTATATCTTCATTGACACACCGCCGTCTCTTTGCTGGCTGACCGAGTCCTCTCTCATTGCAGCGCACTATTCGCTCGTCTGCGCTACGCCGGAATTTTACAGTGTAAAAGGATTGCAGCGCCTTTCTCTTTTCATCAACAACATCTCGGAAAGACACGGCTTGAAAGTGCTCGGCGTCGCTCTTTCTTTTTGGAATCCTAGAGGAAAAAGCAATGACGCATTTTTGAGTGTGACAGAGCAAACATTTCCAGGAAAACTCTTGCAAGCAAAAGTCCGGCGCGATATCGCTGTTTCTGAAGCGACGATTTACGGAAAGCCGATTTTTGAGACGGCGCCGAAAAGCCGCGCAGCGCTCGATTACTGTGCGCTGACTAAAGAAATTTTACAGAGGATCTAAATGTCCAAATTTAACGATCTCCTCAACCTCCGTTTTAAAACGAAAGAATCTCCGCAAGCAAAGATGACAGCGCTCGTCGAGCGTGCAAGCAATGGCGAGCTCTCCAGCTTTTCCGGCGTCTTTCGCGTTACGCCGCTCAGCGAACAAGAAAGGAGCGAGCTCTTATCCATTCTCCAGACGCACCGACAAAACGACGACGACAATGTAGATGCGGATTTGAAAGCGCTCTCTGCAATTACCTCAGAAGTGAAGGCGATCACGAACCAAGCGGTCATCTTGCATGGAGAGAGGATTAAAAAAGCGCAAGAGATCTTGAAAAAATACCGCGACGGCGCTTTTACAACCTGGCTTTACGCAATCTACGGCAACAGGCAAACTCCCTATAATTTTCTCCAATACTACGAATTCTACACCGTGACGCCGCAACCTCTGCATGCTAAAATCGATCAGATGCCGCGCCAAGCGGTCTACTCGCTAGCTTCCCGCAGCGGCGATCTCGATCGTAAATTAGAGATCGTAAAAAGCTACAGCGGCCAGCCCAAACAAGAGCTTTTAAAAATCATCCGCCAAGAATTTCCTCTCGATGATGAAGATAAGCGGCTCCCTCATTTCGGCGCACATGGCCTTGCCTTCTTAAAGCGGGCCAAAGAGATGTTTCGCCATGGGCAATGCAAGCTAACGCTCGCAGAAAAATCCCAGGCGCTTCAGCTCATCGAGCAGCTCAACGCTCTCGTTGAGCGGTTTTGAGGACAGCTCCAACAGTCTGCAACGATCCCATTCGAAAATATACTGGTTCCAGTTCAGTCTTACCCAACGCAAACCGATTTCAGGGGCTTTAAATCGGTTTGCGTTGGGTAAGATTGAACCGAAACGGGTATAGATACGGCTGCGCATGTCTTAAGGGCAGATAAGAGAGCACTGTAGATAAAAAAGCTCAGCAGGAATAAAATTTACGGCCTCTTACAACCTAAAAGGAGAAATCCAATGTATCTGTCTGTGAACACATCCTTGCCCATCTGTCCTGCCACCAATCTTCAACACTACGTAGAACCATTGCCAAATCCAAGCGCAGACCTGGAGAACGCTGCCTCTGCGATAACACAGCTAGCCAAATATGATATGGATTATCTTACTGCTTTTGATGCAACTAATTCAGCTTGCAATTTTCCTAACGAAATAACAACTAGAAACTCTGATGAGTGTTTCAAATCTATTCCAAATCTTCTTGAAAAAACCGAAAATATGCGTACGCTTCTGAATACGATACAAAAACAGACAGGAGGCACTGACCATTTTCAATCACATTTTCTTGCAGAAAAACGCGCTTCACAGAATTTTTTAGCAGCCTGCTCGTTTTCGGAAAATAGTGAAGCAAAGCTCAAAACTCCCGCTCATTGCCTCAAATCTTTAACCTCCTATATCGATCAAACACAAAAAACAATTGACGCCGAAAGTGAGATGACACCAAACGAGGATGCATATGCACTTAAAGCCATGCAAAATTTTGGAGGGGTGTTAAAAGGATATCAGCATATCTTTAGAGTACTTCTCAAGATTCGAGGTAATGCGTAATGCATATTACTATACCGCGCGCAGGAAGGTTTTGTGAATTTAGACTCAGCTTATACCGTTCCTGAGTGAAGAATCGGTTGGATAAAAATTTGACTTGACATGCATCATGTCTGGCATGATTTTTCTAAACGATGATGAACGCGCTCAACTCCGAGCGCAACATAAACGGGAAAGAGACAGATCCCCTTACCGGGCAAATAATACCAATCCCAATAAATAAATTCATATTTGAGCAGCGTGAAAGCTGCCGAAAATCGGCGATCGCAAGTGGCATAGTATTAATCAATACAATACCACTTGCGATCGTCGATTTGCGGCGCTTTGACGCGCTCAAATATGAATTTATTTGTTGGGATTGGTATAACTCAAAAGAAAGAAGAGAGCAATCCAGGCGCCCAACACTAAAACCCACAAAGCGATAGCGATCCGGGTCGCCTTAATAGCCCTATCCTTTTCCCACCATGATGCCGGATGGATCCCTTTGATTAAAAACGTCACAATCCCCGCAAGATTGACACAAATGATGTTCATGGCAAAAAGGAGCAGGGCGCCAAAGGCAAGAGCCGGCTCCCCGCTTCCTAAAAAAAGGCCGAAAGTGACAAGAGATGGCAATACGGCGAGAGAAACCATAACCCCGATCAGCGTTGCCGAAAGACCAGTAGTAAACGCCAATGAGCCGGCTGAGCCTGCGGCCAGGGCAATGGCAAAATCATTGATTCCAACATGTGTTCGCAACAAGGACTCGTGAGAAGAGGGGCTTACATGCAATATTAGGCCGAGAAGGATCGAAAGAGCCGCAGCAAGCGCGATGCCAACCACACCCGTCCAGAGGGCGTGGCGGATCAGAGACAAATCGCCTAAAGTCGTCCCAAGAGAGAGGGCCATATTCGGCCCCAGCATCGGGGCAATGACCATCGCACCGATGATCACCGTCACATTATTCGTATAAAGGCCCAACGCCGCAACGATTGTAGACAAAAGGATCATCATGAGATAGGTTTTCGAACAGCGGGCTGCATCGAGAATGTTGGCATAAAGCTCTTCCCGATCGATCCTCTCTGGGGGCTTTTTTTTGTTCGATGGCGGCTTCTGCTCTTCTTCAAGCGGCCAGATCCCTTCTACCGGGATAATCAATACACGGGTATCGATTTGATTCAAAAATTGTTTTTCTAACAGATCGAGTATTTCTTCCGTCGCATCTGCCCGAAGTAAAATTCGAACTAAGACTTCCTTGTCAGATAGTGGAAGGCGTTTTTGATCGAGAATTTGGCGTCCTTTCAGCAGTTGTTCGATTTTTCCGCTGCTGTCCTGGGGTACGACCAATTCAATCAATCTAAGAGCCACAATATCCTCTTTGTCTCTATAAAAGCCTTATATCAGCTGCCTTATTTAAAGCATCTTTATTAAGAACTTCAGTGATTGTCAGGATTCTCTATCACAACGAGAGTCCCTTTCAGGATTAAAAGCAAAATGGCGACCGGAAAAAGAAAGACGGCCCAAAAATAGAGCCAAAAACGATCCCCCTCATAGACCCAGCTTGAGGTCTGGTTGGTAGAGACTAACTTTAGCCTGCTCAGCAAGACCAGGCCGATTGGAAAGAAAATAAGCATCCAAAAGATAAGCCAAAATTTCGAATGGGGATAACTGATGCGATATGTTTTAGTCATTAGACCTCTTGCATAACTTAGGGTTCGTCGATTTTTGGGATTATTTTAGCCGCTTTTCGATTTTTTTTGCGGGGGTTATATACTTTTGTCGATATTACCCCCGCAAAAAGAATCGAAAATCGGTCCAAAAGAACCCGAAAATCGACAGAACCTAAGTTATGCAAGAGGTCTATTACTGTGTATCCGCTGCGCAGCGAAAGCCGTAGGTACCGTTGACAGCTCCCGGATTATTGCGGTGGCGATGAGAGCAACGCAAGTCTTCCTTGAGGCTTTTCCAACAACCGCCTCTTAAAACGCGGTAGACCCCTTGATGCGGCCCCTTTGGATTATCCGGTTCGACAAGCGAAGAGTCGTAGTAGTTATAGGCGTACCAGTCCTGGCACCACTCGTACACATTGCCTGCGATATCATAGAGGCCAAACTCATTTGGCGGATAGCTCATGACCGGTGTTGTGTCTGAGCTGAAATAGTTTGCCTGGCTTCTTTCAATATCGTGACCTGTCGAATAGATGGCGTTTTCACGTCCGCAGGTAGCTGCAGCTTCCCACTCTGCCTCGGTAGGCAGCCTCTTGCCAATCCACTTCGCATAAGCGACAGCGCCGTACCAAGTAACGCCGACGACCGGATGGCGCGAATAACCCGATTCGATGATCAGCTTACCGCCGCTTCTTTTGATACGCGAATCGCGCAAGCGGATGATATCATTATTGTTGCTATCCTTCTCCCCTCCCATCGCCTCTAAGAAACGGACAAATTGCTCATTTGTCACCGGATGGACGTCTAAGGCAAAACTGGAGAGAGTTACCGGATGGCGGGGCATTTCGTCCCTCGCTCCGGTATTTCCGCCGCGCACATAGGTTCCCTCGGGGATCACCGCCATTTCGGTGAGGATCGGCTCAACTTCTTTGATCTCCACTTTCTTAGGGACATAATGCGATACGAGAAGCTCTCTTTGGAACATCGCTCCCGGATCAGGCTCGTATTCGGGACGGGCGATCTCGCCCGGTTTGATGACCGGCTTCGGAGGCGCTTCCGCTTCTTTTGCAGCAGCTTCTTGAAACTCAAACGACATCTGCATCGAATTTTCCAGCTTCTCTTCAATCTGCGAGAGCGTGAGAGCTTCTTCAGGTGCAGTTTTCGGCGTCTTGAGACATCCCTCTAAAGCTTGCTGCAGGCGGGCCGGCCTTTGGGCCGGATGAGCGCGCAAACACTGTAAAACTAAACAGTCCCAATTGCCAACAGCATCAGGCAGGGTTTTAGACGGCAGCTCCGGGCATCCTTCGGGTATTTTACGCGTGAGAAGATAATAGGCCAAAACCCCGAACGCATAGCTATCGACCTTCAGGTCGGAGGAGTTTTCAAGGCTTTTTTGCTCCGGAGCGAGAAATCCGAGAGCCTGGACAAATTGGTGGCAGGCGTATTTATTCCCTTCCGTCGAAAAAGAGGCTGCCATCTGTTCGGCAAGTCGCAAAAAAGAGATCCCCTCGCCAATCAAGCGGGTCATTGCAAAATCAGCCAGTTGGACGCGCACTCCTTCTTCATCAGCCCTGATCAGAATATTGGTCGGTTTCAGCGCTCCATGAACAAGAGGCCTTCCGCCCAGGGTTTTCTCATGCGCATAATCGAGCGCCGAGGCGACTTGGTGCAAAATGGAAATATACTCTTCTTCGCCAAGAGAGCGGCCCTTCAAAGAGAGGTAGCGCTCCAGGTGCATCGTCTCGCCGTAAGAATCGACAATGGGGTCCATGACGAGAAAATAGCGGCCGTCTGCACAGGTGACGTTGTAGATTTTGACGATATTCGGGTGATCGAGCTGCGCAACGCTATGGACATCCTCTTCAAAACGCCTTAAAAAAGCTCCATCTCGACACAACGTTTCAGGTAAAACTTTCAGCGCGTACGGCTTTTTGATAAAGCGGTGTTCAGCGAGATAGACATCCCCAAAGGCGCCCGAGCCGAGCAGCCGCTGCAAGCTGTAATCGCCAAGTGTATCCAAATGCATACTAATCCCCCAGGCCAATGCCAATCATCGAATCATAGAAGGGAATTCCTTTCTATGCAAGTCAGAACACCCCGAGAAATTTGGCAAAATAATACGCGACGATGCCGATCAGGACAAAGGCCCCGCCCCAGAGCAAGTTTGGCAGCCAGCGAACCCCGCCGTGAGGGCTCCCCCTCGCTTCCAAAGTCCCTATGCCATAAGCAAAATCTTGCTTTTCCGCAGGCAGCCGGAAAGCCTCCGGAAACTCCCTCGCCAGCTTTTCGCTGTCAAAGCCGAGAAACCCCGCATACTGACGAATAAAGCCCAAGGCGTAGGCATTCGACAAAAAATGTGCAACGCGCCCTTCTTCAATCGCTTGCAGATACATCATCCGAATAGAAGTGGCGTTTTCCACCTCTTTTAAAGAGAGGCTCATCTCTTCTCGCTTTGTGCGGAAGTGCTCTCCTAATTTTTTGACATCTTCGCCCATAGGCTCCCAAATTACATCAAGATCCTATTTTGCTCAAACAGACCAATTCAGTACAATGATTGAAATCATGAAGCCATCCGTTTTTACAGCAAAGCTCGATTTGGGTCTTGCACCCAAGCTAGAAGAAGACCTCAAAAACTTAGGGTTTGAGATCTCCAAACCCATCCACACCCTCTTTTCTGCCAAAAAAAAGGGCGTCGTCTGCACTCTCTACGAATCGGGCAGCCTGGTCGTCCAAGGAAAAGAGAAAGACGAGTTCATCGAATTTTATCTCGAGCCGGAAATCTTGGGCGCATTTAAGTACACCCACCCAAGCGCCGATCTCGATACGACGGCGCACATCGGCCTCGACGAGGCGGGAAAGGGCGATTTCTTCGGCCCCCTTTGCATTTGCGCGCTTTTCGCCGATGCGGCCGGAATCGGCAAGCTGCAGGAGATGGGGGTCAAAGACAGCAAGCGCTTTTCCGACGAATCGATCTTAAAGCTGGCCCGCAAGATCCGCGCAGCCTATTCGTATACGGTAATCCGCCTTTTTCCCTCCAAGTACAACGAGCTCTACGCCCGTTTTAAGAATTTAAACCGCCTCCTCGCTTGGGCGCACGCCTCTGCCCTGGGCGATTTGAGTCAAAAAACGGGATGCAAAAAAGCGATCCTCGACCAGTTTGCCGAAAAACATGTCGTGGAGAGCGCCCTCAAACAAAAGAGGATCGAGGTTGCGCTCGAGCAGCGCGTACGGGGGGAGGAAGATCCCGTTGTAGCGGCTGCCTCCATTTTGGCGCGCGCCGCTTTTTTAGAGGGGCTGGAAACGTTGAGCAAAGAGATTGGATTCGAGCTGCCGAAGGGAGCGTCTGCCAAAGTCTTGTCGGCAGGCGTCAAGCTCGTAGCTCAAAAGGGGCCCGATGTGCTAGACAAAGTAGCGAAAACCCACTTCAAGACAAAAGGCGAAATCCTTGCTAGAGCACCTAAGGATTGAAAATCTCATCTTGATCCGGAAGGCGGAGCTTCGCTTTGGTCCGGGCCTCAATATTCTCACAGGAGAAACGGGGGCCGGCAAATCGGCCATCCTCGCCGCCATCCGCCTCCTTTGCGGCGAAAAAGCGGACCTTCAACTCTTAAGGGATAAAACGAAGCCCGCCGTCATCGAGGGACAGATCCGGGCGAAACATCTCGAGGCCGACCCGGACCTTCTTGCCCCGGATGGATCTTGCACCTTCAGAAGAGAAATTCTCCCCTCCGGCAAAAGCAGGGCGTTTATCAATGACCGCCTCATCAGTGCGGCAGAATTGAAGCGGCTAGCTTCCCAAGCAATCGAGTTCGCGGATCAAAACGGGGCAAGAGAGATCCTCCTCCCGAGCAGCCAGCGAGCGCTCCTCGATCAGTGGGCAGGCTCTCCTACAGCTCTTCTTGCCGAGTCGTATGCGCTCCAGCAAAAAATCGGATCCGATCTGGCGCGACTTAAAGTCGAAAAAGAAAGGGCCCATTTGGCAACTGCGCTTGGCCAAGAGCAGATCGCGGAAATTGAAGAAATTTCTTGGAAAGAGGGCGAAGACGAGGAGCTTTCCCTAGAGCATGCCCGTCTCGTAAAAGCATCTGAAGATAAAGGCGCCCTCTCTCTTGTGCAAGAAGAGCTTGCCGAGATGGGCCTCCCCTCTCTCCTTCGAAAGATGGCAAGCCGGCTCCCGGCCAGCGAAGCCGCATCGCATCTGATGAGCGCGAGCATAGAAATCCATGAAGCGGAGCGCCTCTTGGATAGAGCAGCGTCTCTTTTCGAGGCCGACCCGCATCAGCTGGAAAAGATCGAAGAGCGGATCGCCCGCATTGAAAAGCTCAAACGGAAATTCGGAAAAACGCGCGAAGAAGTGCAGGCGCGTCTCTTCGCTTATAAAAACGAATTGGCCGAATTTGAAAAACTCGACGAGAACATCGCCCTTCTAGAAAAGGAATTAGCTCGGCGCACCGAAGAGACGAAATGCATCGCAAACGAGACCTCCCGCCTTCGCAGCTTAGAAGCAAAGCGGCTGGAAGCGGCTCTCCAAGAAGAGCTCCGCACGCTTCATCTCCCCCATGCTAGGTTCGAGGTCCGGACCGAGACAAAGCCTCTTGGGGCCGATGGGTGCGAAACAGTTCGCTTTTTCTTTTGCGCGAATCCCGGCCAGCCTCTGCAGCCCCTTGAAGAGTGCGCAAGCGGCGGAGAACAATCGCGTGTATTTTTTGCCTTTAAGGTCGCCTTTGCCCAAAAAGAAGAGAGAAGCTCGCTTGTCCTTGATGAAATCGACAGCAATGTCGGCGGGATTGCGGCTTCCATTCTAGGGACAAAACTGAAAGAGCTGGGCATAAGCCGCCAAATCATCTGCATCACCCACTTTGCCCAGGCGGCGCAGCATGCCCATCACCATCTTCTTGTTGAAAAAACAGCCTCCGGATCGGACGCCGAGACTCTTGTGCGCCTTCTTTCAGAAGGAGAAAGGCAAAGCGAATACACTCGAATGACAGGCGGCCGCCAATTTTATTGATTTTTTTTTAGCACCCGCTAAAATCAGATCCTTTTGGACATTCGCAATGCGATATAAATCAGCGCTTCTATTTCTGTTATCCCCTCTTGGCCTACTGCTTGCAGAGGAACAGAGTTTTTCGTATTGGGACTTCCATCCTTGGCGCATCGGCGGCCAGATGCTGCGCGTCGGCAAAGCGAATTGCGAACACCGCCAGGGGCATGTTCATTATAGAAAGTCCAACCTCTTTACAACGATTCTCATTCCGGTGAATTACGACAATTTTTTCTTCCCACGGGTTGAGTTCAACTACGTCACTTTTGATTGGAACAAAAACCCCAAATTTACCGAGACCCACTTTTACTACATGCAGTTTGGCCTGACCTATTACACAACTGCACTGGAAAAGTGGAAATGGATAGCCCGCTTTGACTACAACTTACAGATCGAGCACATGTCCCATCCGGGACAATACAGCCTCTACTCAGGCCTTCTATGGGGTGCTTATCAGATCCTTCCCAAATGGCACTATCATATCGGTGGGCTCGGCTATGGCGGCCTAGAGGGCGGGCAAGTTTATCCAATCATCGGCTTCGACTATGCGCCCAATGAAAAATGGTTTTTTCAGGCTCTTTTCCCGATCAACTATTCAATTGAATACAGACCTCAAGAGCGTTGGAACCTTGCGCTAAAAATCCGGCCTCTTAAAGAGCGCCTGCGGGTCGGATCCAGAGAACCCCAGCCGCGATCGATCTTCAGCTACTCCTCTTACGGCGGAGAGTTCAACGTCCGCTATGAACTCAAATACCGCCTTACCGTTGAAGGGTATGGAGGCGTCAACTTTGGCGGCAAGTTCTACGTGAAGGATGCCAGCGGCCATAATGCGATCTACGTTCCCTTCGGAGCAGCCCCCTATTTCGGCGCCAGTATCGATTTTGGGTTTTAGCATCTTGACTTTCTTGGGCAGGGTTTGCTAATCTCTATGGCAAGATGGCAATCTTTAAAAAGAAACCTACAGATTCAAAGCCTTTAAATCCCCGATCCCTCCATGAGATCGTGACGGAAAGGGTCCTTACTGCGGAAGGATGGCAACGTCGTGCGGCGGCCAGCGCGGTTAAGAAATCGAAGAAGAAGTAGGCTTTTCTCCGATCAATTCCAGGGCCAAATTTCTATAATCGATAGATCCATTGCAAGCCGTGTCATAGTGAGTGATGGGTTTGAGATGGAGCGGAGCTTCCGCTAGGCGGATGTTTTCCCGGATAACAGATTTACATACTTTTCCTTCAAAGCGGGCCCGTAGTTGATCGAGCACTTCTTTGGAGTGTTTGGTCCTAAAATCGACTCGGCAAGCGAGAATGCCGGTAATCTCAAGGGTGGGGTTGAGGCGCTGCTTCACTAGGTTAATGGTTTTCAGGAGCTGGACCAGGCCATGAAGAGCCATTACGTGCGCTTCAACAGGCACTAAGACTTCATTTGCTGTCGTCAATGCATTTAAAGATAGAATGCCAAGGGTCGGAGGGCAGTCCATGAGGAGATAGTCCCAGGGCTTTTCCTGCAACCGCAATAGCTTGTTTTTCAAAATCGTCTCCGAAGCGACTTCATTCGCAAGAGCCTTTTCAACGCCCGAAAGAAGTGGAGAAGAAGGAATCAGGTCGAGATGTTCTACCGAACTTTTTTCAATCGCCGTCTCCAAGCCAACTTCGCCGGTAAGGACGTCATAAAGAGGCTTTCCTTTCTCTTTGAGGCCGTACCACATGGAAGCGGATGCTTGAGGGTCGAGGTCGATGAGCAAGACCTTTTTCCCGGCTTCCGCCAGGGCAGCGGCTAAATTGACCGCAGTCGTCGTTTTGCCTGACCCGCCCTTTTGATTGACAATCGCTATGGTCCTCATGAGCCTCTCCCCTTCGTCTCTTTCATCTATAGCTTAGAAAGGAGAGGGATGACAAGGAAAAATTTACAAAGCAGCTTCTCTTTTTACTTTCGCAAACAGCGGGAATCTGGTATAACTGTATTGCAAAAAAACTGGAATTATCTATGCGTGGTATCAATTTAAAAGGAAAAAAGGCATTTATCGCAGGCATTGGGGACGACCATGGCTTTGGATGGCCCATCGCTAAAGCGCTCCACGAGGCAGGCGCAGAGATCCTGATCGGGACCTGGGCCCCTATTGTAAAAATTTTTACAACCTCTTGGAAGGCAGGCAAGTTCGACGAGTCGAGAAAGCTCTCCGACGGCTCCATGATGGAATATGCGAAACTCTATCCGATCGATGCGGCCTTCGACCGCCCGGAAGACGTCCCTGCCGCTGTCCGAGAAAATAAGCGTTATGCCGAACTGAGCCACTATACCGTCTCAGAGGTCGTTGAACAGGTAAAAAATGATTTCGGCCAGATCGATATTCTGGTCCATTCGCTCGCTAACGCGCCGGAAGTGACGAAAAGCCTGCTCGATACATCGCGCCAGGGTTACCTCGCAGCGATGAGCGCCTCCTCCTATTCCTTTGTCAGCTTGCTCTCCCACTTTGGGCCGATCCTCTCGAAGGACGCGTCTGTATTGACCCTCAGCTATATCGCTTCAATGCGGGCAATTCCTGGCTACGGCGGCGGGATGAGCTCTGCCAAAGCGGCGCTCGAGAGCGACACACGCACCCTTGCCTGGGAAGCTGGGCGCAAATGGGGCGTTCGGGTCAATGCGATCTCCGCAGGTCCTCATAAAAGCCGGGCGGCGAAAGCGATTGGGATGATCGAAGATATGATCTCCTACTCGAAAGCAAACGCTCCTCTTCAAGAAAAAGATCTCGATGCAGAAGAAGTCGCCAATGCGGCGCTCTTCCTTCTTTCTCCTATGGCCTCGGCCATTACCGGAGAGGTGCTCTACGTCGATAACGGCTTGCATGCAATGGGAATGTCCGTGGACAGCCTCTCTTTGCAAAAGAATCCAATCTACCAGGAAGCGGCTGCACCCCAATCCTAAATCGCGGCCTTATTGGGTATAAAGATGGTAAAACGACTAGAAAATAAAATAGCCTGGATTACCGGCGGAGCTCAAGGCATTGGGAAAGAGATTGCCCATACTTTTGCCAGAGAAGGCGCAACAGTTATCATAACCGATGTCAATGATAGCCAAGGCCAAGCTGCGGCGAAAGAGATTGGAGACCGGGCTTTCTATATTCACCATGACGTCTCCATCGAAGATGAATGGAAAGCCAGAT
>JAKBAE010000029.1 GCA_021809325.1 bacterium | reverse complement strand
ATTTCTCTGGTTTCTCCGGTCCTTGTCTCCTATGGAGGTACGGGTCAAACGGCTCTCAATGCACACGGAGTGTTGGTTGGCGAAGGGACATCTGCGATTACGACGGTAGCAGTTGGAACAAATGGCCAAGTGTTGATTGGAGCTGGGGGCGCCGATCCTGCGTTTGCGACGATTACATCGACAGGCGGGACGCTGGTTTATGCGACTAGCGCAAATGGACTCAATATCGATATCAAGGCCCCTGTTCTCGTTTCTTATGGAGGCACAGGGCAAACAGAGCTTAACGCACATGGAGTCTTAGTTGGTGAAGGAACATCTGCAATTACCACCGTAGCAGTTGGAACAAATGGCCAAGTGCTAATCGGGGCTGGCGGCGCCGATCCTGCGTTTGCAACAATCACATCGTCAGGAGGATCAATCCTATTCACCTATGGCGCTAATTCACTGAATATGGAGAGTGCGCTCTCTTCAGTAACATTGAAAGCGAATAACGGAACAGCGTCAGTTCTCGGTGGTTCAGTTTCAGTAGTTGGAGACACGAAAACCATTACGACAACGGGAAGCGGCTCATCGTTAACAATTTCTCTGGTTTCTCCGGTCCTTGTCTCCTACGGAGGTACAGGACAGACTGGTCTGAACGCTCATGGAGTCTTGGTTGGCGAAGGGACAGCTGCGATTACGACGGTAGCAGTTGGAACAAATGGCCAAGTGTTGATTGGAGCTGGCGGTGCAGACCCTGCCTTTGCGACGATTACATCGTCCGGAGGATCAATCCTATTCACCTATGGCGCCAATTCACTGAATATGGAGGCTGCAGGGGCCGGGTTGAGTTGGAATACAGTTTCTGCTTCTTTAACAGCATCAATTAATAGTGCCTATATTATTACCTCAGGCAGCGTCTCGGTAACACTGCCAACAGTTTCTAGTTTAGGGTCTCTTCTCACTGTATTGGTGCAAAGCGGAACTGTTGCAATCACACAATCGGCTTCACAGAACATTCAGTTTGGAGGAACCTCTACATCAACAGGAACTGGCGGAATGTTAGTTTCTACAAACAAGGGGAATGGGGTCAATATGGTTTGTGCATCTGCTAATACAAATTGGATTGTTTATTCATCACAAGGGAATTGGATGGTGGTTTGATTTTGTACATTGAAAAAGGCGATTTTTGTAGAAACAACTCCTGTCTATAAGCAAAAGTTGTTTGCCCTTCTTCTCAAAGAGAAAACTTCGAGAGCCGCCTTTTAGGCGGCTTTTCCTCGATCAAATTAAAAAACCACTATTGATCCATCAAAATATTTTGGTGTAAAATAGCCACAGTTTCCTTATGAGATTTTTGAACGGAGGCTCCTATCTTTTAAGGAAATCGAGGAAATGGGCAGAGGCCACCGAATAGCAAAGGCCGGATCATCCCAGCGGATCCCCCGCTCTGCTTCAGGATGATATGGAGCAGTAGTTTGATAAAATACCTCGGTATCGTCCTGCAGTGTCTGGAGTCCATGCGCGACCCCTTCCGGCACGTAGAGTAGATATCGGTTTTCTGCACTCAACTCGACCGAGAGCCATTTCCCAACTGTTTTCGATTCGGCTCTTACGTCAAGAATCATGTCGCAGATGGCGCCGGCCGTGCACCGAACAATTTTCACTTCTGCATGAGGCGCTATCTGGTAGTGCATGCCTCGTAGCGTCCCTTTTTTCTTGTTGTAGGAGATGTTGCACTGCAAAAACTGCGATCTTAAGTTGTGTTTAGAAAACTCTTCTGAGCAAAACACGCGTGCAAAAAAACCTCTATCGTCTTCTTTTTTCTCCGGCTTAATTAAAAACGCTCCGCTAATAGGTAATTCTTCGAAAATCATAAAAAGCTCTTTTGATTAAAAGTTATTATCTGTATACGTTATTAGCATGGCTAAAATAGATCAATACTTAAAAACAGTAGAGAGAAGTTGCTCTGGTTTGCAAATTAAAAATATTGATGAAACGTATTTGATCAATTTAGATCAGCGGCCGCGCAAGCTTCAGTACATGCACGATCAGCTCTCTCCCTATTCGATTCGACCGAGTAGATTGCCTGCGATCTATGGTTGGGGACTTTCTCTAAGACAGATGCAAGATGTGGCCCTCACATTCCAACCCGGCATGGATGGCGGAGAGCAAAAAGTCTATAAGCCATGCCTTCGCCCGCTCGAGCCTAGAACGGCTCCTCTCGATGCAACCCATTATGGACAAGCTTGTTTTCATCCGCGCCTGACGCCCGGCGCCATTGGCTGTATGCTGAGCCACCTCTCGATCTTGCAAGACGCTTTGGAAAGAGGGCATCAGACGATTTGGATCCTAGAAGACGACGCCAGGGTGCAAGAAAACCCGCACCTTCTCTCTTCTCGAATTAGTGAGCTCGATGCCTTGACAAACGGAGAGTGGGACATCCTCTATACGGACGATAGGACCTGGTTTGAGCCGTTTACGCCCGGCACGGTCTGGCGTCCCGATCTACCCGATCTCCAAGTGGAGCCTCTCTATGAGCACACACGGATCGGCGATTCTTTTTATCAGATTGGCGGGCGTTGCCAAGCGCACTCCTATATCGTGCGGCAAAGCGGGATGAAAAAAATTCTCGGATTTCTAAAGGAGAGGGGGATGTTTATGGCGTATGACGTAGAGATCGCCTTTATCCCTGAGATCAAACTTTATAGTCTGAAACAAGAAGTTGTCTGGGGGGGACTTTTAACGAATACTTCTGACACAGACGTTCGCTATTTTTGCTAATTTTATTTTTGATAAAAGTAGTTTCTGATAAAAACGAAGGAAAAATAATTAATTACGGTTAATAGCATGAGCCACAATCCGCCGCCAAGAACGATCCCTCTTGAACAGTACGAAGCGTTTACCCACGAAAGAAAAATTCCGGTCGAATACACCTATGTGGACGAGTCCTTTTTTCGCGACCGTCCACCTGTTTATGAAAAAGAGGTTGTCGACCAATACATCCCCCATGTTCACGCGAGAAAGAACAACTATTATGGGATAACGGACCAGTATCTCTACCAAGCGCTTGAGATGTTTCCGATCGAGGGCAAATCGGTGGGGATCATGGGTTCGACGACGCCTTGGTATGAGAGCATAGCGATTGCATTCGGGGCATCGCCAACTACCATCGATTACAATAAAATTATCTCCCATGATCCGCGTATCCAATCCCTTTCGGTTGAAGAGATTCGGGCAAATCCGGTTGAGTTTGACGCCCTAATTTCCATCTCTTCCTTTGAGCATGATGGGTTGGGAAGATATGGCGATCCGATCAATCCGGATGGCGATTTACTCGCAATGGAGAAGGCTAAAGAAATGCTTAAACCCGGGGGCCATCTTTTCTTGGCCATTCCTGTTGGAAGAGACTTGCTCAATTGGAATGTGCATCGCGTTTATGGAGCGTTGCGTCTACCACAACTGTTGAAAGGCTGGGAGGTTTTGGGCTCCTGGGGATTTTCCATGACGGATTTGGATCAATATCTTGATGGGACAACCCATCAGCCGCTGTTTTTGTGCAAAAAACCTGAGAGACTATGTTATTAAACCATCGAGTCACAGTCATTGGCGTTGGCAGGCTAGGGTTATGCCTATCTCTTTGCTTGGAGAGGGCCGGTTTTGAGGTGATGGGGGTGGACATCCTTCCCGATTACGCACGGCAGCTCAATGAAAAAACTTTTCGCTCGGCTGAGCCGCGCGTAACAGAGTTTTTGAGAAACAGCCTGCACTTTACGGCGACGACGTCTCTCAAAGAGGGGCTTAACTTTGCATCGCTTTGCTTCATCGTCTTACCTGCCCATCCCCAGGGAGATTCAGGAAGCTACGATCCGTCGCATCTCTTAAAACTATTGAGTGAAATTGATGCTTTGCAGGTCACGAATAAGCATTTTGTCATTTGCACTCCGGTCTCTCCCAATACCTTTGCTACTTTTTCTCTTCCTTCTTGCCAAAACGTTACGATTAACTATAACCCTCTTTTTGTTGCCAAAGGCAATTTGATCGAAAAGATTTTGTCTCCGGATGTGATTGTGATCGGAGAAGAGTCGGCAAAAGCTGGCGAGACGATCGAGAGGCTCTATCGCAGGGTTTGCGGCAATGTAGAGATTGTGCGCATGTCGCCAAAAAGCGCCGAGATCACCATGCTGGCGATCAACTCCTTCATTAGCATGAAGATTGTCTTTGCCAATCTCATCGGGGAGGCAGCCGATGAGACGGCAGGTGCTGATAAAGAGGCGATTCTCAGGGCGATTGGGAAAGACCAGCGGGTTGGATCAAAATATCTCAAAGCCGGCTATGGGTACGGCGGTCCTTCAATCCCGCGAGACACACGCGTTTTAAATCACTACATTTCTTCATTAGGCCTCGATGCCGGGCTTTTGCAAGCGGTAGATCGGACGAACGATTCGCACGCTGAGTGGATAGCAAGCCAGCTCTCCAAGCAAGAGCTGGAAGAGTATATCTTTGAGGATGTGTCTTATAAGTCGAATTGTCCTTATCCGGAAACGAAAGAATCACCCAAATTGGCTGTCGCCAGCAAATTGGCCACGCGCGGGAAAAAAGTGGTTATCCTCGATACGGAGGGGGTGATCGTGAAGGTACAGCAGGAATATCCGGATCTGTTCAGCTATTCCTATAAAGAGGAAGAACCATGAGAACAAAGTTCAACCTGGTTGGCAATACGTTTACCCATCTCACCGATGGAAACAAGGGGTATTCCGTTGCGCGCAAGGAGTCGAAATATATTGAATGGGTGCATGACAATAGTGCGGAGGCGACTTTCTATGTCGATAATGCGCTTGTTGCTGCATTTCAGGAAGAAAGGCCCGGGCCTAAATATGGGTGGCTTCTCGAGTCGAAGTTCGTCACTCCGCAGATCGTTGAGTCGGTAAAGAGCCATCCGGAAGCCTACCTAAACGTTTTCGATACGATTTTCACTCACAATCAAGAACTTTTAAGACTTGACCCAAAGTTCAAATGGGTGCCTGCACAAGGTTTTTGGATCAAAGAGCCAAAGATTTACGAGAAAACCAAACTTGTATCGATGATCGCTTCGAATAAGCGGATGTTTGAAGGGCACCTGACAAGGCTCCAGTGGGTAGAAAAACTTCGCGGCCAAGTCGATCTCTATGGGAGGGGGTTTTCTGAAATCCCTCTGAAAGAACAAGGACTTTGCGATTATATGTTTTCGGTTGCGATTGAAAATGGGCAGTACGGAACGTATTTCACCGAAAAAATCTTGGACTGCTTTGCTACAGGGACAATTCCGATCTATCTTGGCGCTCCTGATATTCGAAAGCATTTCAACCCCGAAGGAATCATTGATTTAAAAGAGAATCTCATGATTTCCGGAGATCTCTATTATAGTAAAATGGACGCTATCAAAGAAAATCTCGAAATTGCAAAAACAATGGAAGTCTTAGAAGATTATATTTGGCTTAATTATTTTGTATGAAAGCAGCTGTATTAGAAAAAATAAATGCACCTCTTGCAATCCGAGAGGTAGGATTGACCGAGCTGAAAGTAGGCCAAGTTTTGGTAAAAGTCTTGGCAAGCGGCTTATGCGGTTCGCAATTGCATGACATTCGCGGGTTTAAAGGAAATGCACAGTTTTTGCCGCATCTCTTAGGCCATGAAGGTTGCGGAATCGTCCAAGAAATAGGTCCTGGAGTCACACACGTCAAAGCCGGGGACAAAGTGGTCATGCACTGGAGGGTTGGGTTGGGGATAGAGTCTCCTTTTCCGAATTATGTTCTCGATGGGAGGACGATCAGCAGCGGCAAGGTGACGACTTTAAGCGAGTATTCGATCGTTTCGGAAAACAGGCTGACGCCTGTGCCGAAGGAGACGCCTGAGGCCCTTTGCGCTTTGATGGGATGCTCACTGACTACAGCTTTTGGCATCCTCAATCATGAAGTGAACTTGAAGTTTGGCGAGAGCGTCGCCGTGATCGGGTGCGGCGGAGTAGGGCTGAATCTGATCTTGGGAGCTGCTATGCGCTCTGCTTGTCCGATCATCGCTATCGATAATAATGAAAATAAGAGGGAAAAGAGCTTGAAGGTGAAGGCCGATGCCTTTGTTCTTGCTTCGGGTGATGGTTGGGGGGAGTCCTTAAAACGGCTGGTGCCGGAAGGTCTTGATGTCATTATCGATACAACAGGCCATCCGGGGGTTCTGAAACTCGCTTCCCAGCATTTGTCGAGTCAAGGAAGACTGATCTTGGTGGGACAGCCCCCTCCCGGAGAGTCCATCGAAATTCCACATGCGCTTCGGTTGTTCGATGGAATTGGCAAATGCATCAAAGCTACACAAGGCGGACAGACAAACCCTTCTCAAGACATTCCGCGCTATGCAAAGCTCTATATGGGTGGTAAATTAGATATTGATGCCATTGTCTCTCATGAATTTACACTGAATCAGATTAATGAAGCCTTTGATTTATTGAGAACAGGTGAAGCTGGTAGAGTTACGATTAAAATTCAGGAAACATAATATGAGAAAAAAGTGGACACCAGATGAACTAATTGCATTTTCAAATAAAATAAAAAATCTGTATGTCGAGAACAAAATAGCAGCACAATTTCATTTATCAGGAGGAAATGAAAAAGAATTAATCAAAATTTTTGAAAGAATTAACGAAGACGATTATGTTCTTTCACACCACAGAAATCATTATCACGCTTTGCTTCACGGAATTTCGCCAGAAATTGTTGAGGATAGAATCGTAAACGGTCGAAGCATGTTTATGTATGACCGGGGCATTAATTTCTTTTGCTCTGCAATTATTGGTGGAACCCCAGCTATTGCTGTAGGTATCGCCTGGGCGTTAAAGAAAAAGGGGTCTAACAAAAAGGTATGGTGTTTTGTTACTGATGGCATTGAAGATAATGGCCATTTATATGAAGCAATTCGATATGTTGATGGTTGGGAGCTTCCATGTACATTCATCATTGAAAATAATAATAAAGCAGTAGAAGCGACAAATGAAGAAAGATGGGGAAAAAAAGCAGACTATTTATGGAATTCTGCATCTGTAATAAAATATCACTATCAGTTGACCCAAGCGCACAATAGAACATCTGACCGAATTGACTTGTCTAAAACCCAGAAACTTACAGATGAAATATGCTTTCCTAAATTGGATATTAGACAATATCCCAAATATGAGGAACTAGACACTATTGAAGTCTCATATAAAGATGCAATGATTCAAGCCATGACAGAGCTAGGTCAAGACGGTGCTGTTTTCATAGGATATAGTGTTGGCAAGGGAGATGCTTTTGGGACTTTGGGAAACGTTGCCGCAGATCAAAAGATCGAAATGCCTGTAGCGGAAAATTTAATGATGGGACTCGCTATTGGGATGTCATTCGAAGGATTTAAGCCTGTGGTGTTTTTTGAGAGACACGATTTTTTATATGTCGCTATGGACGCTATAGGAAACCACCTAGACAAAATCGAGAGATTATCACATGGACAATATAAGGTACCGGTCATTATTCGTGCACTTGCTTCAGATGCTGGGCCCTTTTATGCTGGACTCACCCATTCTCAAGACTTAACCAAAATGTTACGCGAGACTGTTAGCTTCCCCGTTTTAGATCCCGGAAATGGCCTCGACCTTCTAAAAGCATTTAGGGGAGCAAAAGAGAGTGGGCGACCGGCTATCATCGTTGAAAGAAAGTCAAGGTACTAAATGAAAACATATTTATCAGTTGGAATAGGAGATATGGTCCTACTAGACGCTCTTCTTACTCCAGAGGAAAAAGCAAGCATGACCGAGATATATTGGGCATGCCGTTTCGGTGAATATTTGACCCCTCTTTTAGAAAGCAACCCAGACTATCCCAACTTGACCTTGTTTCATACTATTTCGGATCGAATAGGCAAAAACGTAATGGCTTCACTTGACCCTGTGGCTATTCCCTTTTGGCACTTTCGGCCAGATTTTCCACGAAGCTTTGCAACCGGCCTTAAGCTGTTTCATTTAGAAGAAGAGTATAAAAACGGGAAAGTTCAAACCATTAATGCTATTGGACTTTTCTATTTTACTGATCGGCAATACATAAGCTCTTCATTTTTGAAACATGCTAAACAAACTCCCTATGGAGAACACATCCTCTTTCATTATCCTACCTCGACTCGGCCAAGATCTGACATTGCAACAATTTCAGAGAGCGATTGGCATTTTGTTGAAGATCTTTCTCAAGAAACTGGCTTAAAAGTCGTTGTGGTGGCTGATGACCATATAGTTATCCCTTTGACGAACTATGAGCTTTTAGTTAATCCAAGTCTGAATTTTATCGTGGACTTGGCTGCATCGTGTTCTTATTACGTTGGATGCGATTCCTTTTGTGCACATCTTGCTACCAAAAGGCTTCCAAAGGAGAAGCTATTTGTAAAATCGCATGAGCCGCATATCAAGGAGAAACTTCTCACAAACTATTTTGGTAGATGTTTTATGCCGCATCCTCCCGAAGACATCGCCTATTTTTACAAACCGTATTTAGGTAGAGCATGAAAAAAATCCTTGTGATTGGAGAGAGTTGCCGGGATATTTTTGTGTACTGCGATTCTCGCAGACTTTGCCCGGACATTCCTGTTCCAGTTTTGAGTATTTTAAATCAGACGGAAAATCCCGGTATGGCGAAAAACGTCTTTCGAAATATTCAATCCCAGATCCAGGATTGCGACTTGTTTACAAATGCGAACTGGCACCAGATTACTAAGACGAGGTTTGTTCACGAAAATACAAATCACATGTTTTTTAGAGTTGATTCTGTAGATGAAATTAAAAGGATTAACTTAAGTCAACTAGACTATAACTACGACATTGTTGTTATCTCTGACTACAACAAGGGGTATTTATCAGAGGAAGATATTGAGACGATTTGCAGGAATCATCAAAATGTGTTTGTGGATACGAAGAAGATACTAGGAGAGTGGATTAAAGAAGCTGCCTATATCAAGGTGAATGATTTTGAATATCGGCACTCTGAAAAGGAAATCCGTAAAAGTTTTCGCGATAAAATCATCCGTACAATGGGTGAGGACGGGTGTGAATTTCGTGGGGAACGGTTTCCTGTGAATAAAATAGAGGTTAAGGACTCGTCCGGTGCTGGGGATACCTTTATGGCTGGGCTTGTGATCAAGTATTTTACTACTGGCGATATTTTGGAGAGCATTCGTTTTGCGAACCAATGCGCTTCAAAAGTAGTCGCGCAGAGGGGAGTTACTACATTGTAATGCAATTGGATAAAGTTTGTTTAATAAGGCAGCCTGGTGGATTAGGCGATATTATTTTTTGCCAGAAGATTGCAAAGAAAATCCAGACTAATACGGAGTATAAGACTGTTATTTGGCCGGTAGCTCCTGCCTATGCATACCTCAATAAGTATTTGATTGGTGAGAACGTCAATTATTGCGATGAAAGAGAAGCATTCCCACATAAAGAAGTTTATCTTTCGAGACAGCCAAATATTTTACAATCAGACACTTTTCTCTATCTTCCTTTAGAATCAGCAAATCATGTGTTGAAGACTTGCAAATGCCACAATGATCCCGTGGGAAACGGTGTAATGAAGTACGATCTCTGCAGCATTTCTTCCGAAGATTGGGTTGACTATTTCGAGTTTCGAAGAGATGAGAACAGGGAAGATCATCTCGTCAAGGCATTAGGGATCGACCTTAGAGAACCTTATAATTTAATTAATGAAAATTTCGGAACGTTTCCTCATTTTTGTGTTCGTGAGCCTAAAATCAACCCAAATAATGGCCTTAAAAATATCTACATGAATTTTTATGAGGGGGTCATTTTATTCGATTGGATAAAGGTCTTTGAAAATGCTACTGAAATTCATACCGTTGAGACTTGTCTTCCTTATTTGTTTGAGAAGATGAAGTTGAAGAACGTGTTTGTGTATTGGAAGAATGATGTCTTTAAAAACGCGGCCTGCCTGCGGGCGCAATATAAAAGCGATTGGAATTTTCTCGATTAAGAAGAAGGAATAAAATCATGTCCTATAGGTTTATTGTAAAAACTGATTGTCCCATTGCCTGGGACAGCCCGGATCACTTGAATCCTCATGGAACAAAAAATGATAACCATACAAGCTATGCGTTTATCGCTGACATTGAAACGGCTCATACTTGTAGACCATTGCATTTTATGGATCTGGGTTGCGCTGGAGGTTTGCTGGTCCACGATATGCTCAGGCGTGGGCACATTGCCATCGGTCTGGAAGGTTCGGATTACAGCATCCAACATCAGCGTGCCGAATGGCCTTCTTTGCATCAGAAAAACTTATTTACCTGTGATATTGGTAAAAGCTATGACGTTATTCTCGAATGCAATGAGGAAGCATCCCCTTATCAGTGCGATGTCATTACGGCATGGGAAGTAACTGAGCACATTCATCCCGATTGCCAAATCCAATTTTTCGAAAACATACGAAACCATCTAAAAATAGGTGGTCACTTTTATGCAAGCATAGGACTTTTTCCCGATGTAGTTCGAGGCATTAACCTTCACCAATCGGTATTTCCCAAAGAAAAATGGGATGAAATTTTATCGTCTATATCTGGATTGAAACGAATCCCATACCCTTATCCACCAAATCACGCAGTCTGCGATGAACCAAAAACCAGCATATTAGTTGCTCTTGAGAGGGTCTAGCGATGAAAACGATCGGAATCATTACTGATGTTTGCCACCAAAATCAGCAAACGGTGTATAGCGACTCAAAGGAATCGATTTTCCAACTTAGTTCGCATCTAAAAAATAAGGGACATCAAGTTGCTATCTATGCTGCGCCCCCTGAACAACTCTTAGATATTGCGCTTGTTTGCGATCTTGAACATGTTGAACGTTTGCAACAAATCGCGAAAAGAATCTATTTTTGGCCTCAGGGGATATGTCAACAGACTTATCCTGAAGCTCTTTTAAACATACTTAGCGGAGTACTCTGGCTGACCGATTGGCAAAGACAGCAATGGTCTTCCTATAGTCCTGCCTTCACTCGTTTTACTCGCGTATTTGGACATGGCGTAGATCCGAACGAATTTGGACCTGTTCTCCCACGAGAAAATCCCCATTCTTGTATCTATGCTTCTCAAGATGCCAGAGGGCTTGAGATTCTTCTCAGACATTGGGCATATCTGAAGATGAGCTATCCGAAGGCAACGCTCGATCTCTATTATGGAGAAGACCATTGGGATACAGTTTCTTTAAAGGAACGAGAGGCTATCTGCTCGAAAATGGCTAGATTAAAACCCTTAGGAGTTCAAGAACACCCTTCAGCGACAAGACACGAAATTCATCGAGCCTTGGAAGCAAGTTCAATGTGGCTCTGTCCCAACGTTTCTCCGGCAGCATCGTGTATGACTGCGCTCAAAGCGCAAATCGCAGGCACTATTCCTATCGCAATTCTCCCAAGGCCCTCGGCTTATGCGGAAGTCATACGCATGGGTGCTTTCAGTGAGAATCCCCAAAGTTACTACGATATCCTCTCTAGGATCTTTTTCCACATCCCGAATGTCCCTCTCTCTACACGTCAGCAAATGGGCGACTTCGTTCGTAACGAACTTACTTGGGAAAAATTAGCAGATCGGTTTGAAGAAATGACTCAATAAGTAGGCAATTATGTATTCAACATTTGTAAGACAGTTCTTAAAAGATGATGCAACAATTCTAGATGCGGGAGCGCATTTTGGAGAAGACACCTTCAAATTAAGTGAATTATGGCCTGCGGGAAAAATCATTGCTTTTGAGCCAAATCCTCTTTGTTACCCAACCATTCAAGAAAAACTCCCTTCTCACCCCAATGTGATATTTTATCCTGCAGGGCTTGGAGCTAAAACAGGGACTGCGCAACTTTTTCTCTCCCGAGGAGATACATCAGGAGCAGACACGATTTTAACACCTGATTTAGAAGATGATCTTTGGCAATACATGCTCCCAAAAGATTTTTCTCAAACAATTGAAGTACCCATCTGGAACTTAGATGATTGGACAAAAGAAAATGGGATAGCAGGGATCGATTTTCTACACCTCGATATGGAAGGCGCCGAAGGATTGATGCTGCAAGCATCTCCCAACATTCTCAAAACAACCTCTTTCATCCAAATTGAATATCGTCATAGCAAGCCTTTTCATGGAGCAATGAACTATCCTGAGATTGTGACGCTTTTACATAGCCACGGATTTAATTTGCTGCGATGCCAAGAACATAAGGCAGCTTATTTCAATATCATAGGAGATGCTCTATTCATTCGCTCAGATATTTAAGGAGGGGCTAGCAACCATGATATTGCCGCTTTCTTCATAAGAAATTTGGTAATGGGGGTTGATTTTTGCAAGGGATTGGATCAAATCTTCGATCCTGATGAAATTATGAAATGATGTGCCGAATGAGTGCATATCGTCAATGAGGATCGTGTGCGTTTTAATGGGATGATTGCGAATATGTTCTAATTCAGAGAGAACCGGGCAACTTCCTCTAAAGTGGCCATCAAGCCAAAAAGTGGCAGGCGCATTGATTTGCGCAAGAACGCTTGGCAGTGTTTGTGAAGAGTCGCCTTCTACGATTTTTACTTGTGGATGATCTGCAAATCGTTTACGGCCAAGATCTACCAATTTTGAGTCGATTTCAATGGAAAATAGCTGCGAGTAGAGCCCGGTATCTAAAGCAGCTTGTAAGCTGTCTCCATGTAAAAGACCGGTTTCGATGTAATATTTATTCGGAAAGTGAAAGTTTAGTTGCCTCATATTAACCTTTATATTTAAAAATATTGAAATAAGACATCAGAGGACTCAATAGAAATTGGGCCGCCACAGACGATATTCGCACAAATATTGTATACTTTGAGATTTGGAACAAATAACAGTTCCAAAGGATAAGGAAGAAAAATCCCGTGGCTTAAAAACTCTAGAATTTTTTGCATACCGGAGCGCTTATAGATTGCTGACCGCATCTGGCTGCGCCCGCTGATTTGCATAAACTGCTCTCCTAAAGGTTTCCGAATAAAAGTTTGGCCATCAATGGAAGGACAATTCGGCCTCCAAACAACTCCGGAATGAAACGCAGTATCGAAGAAATCGAGATCATCAGAATATAAAATGTCCCAGTCAGGATCCAGTTTTGAAAGTCGTTCTACCAAATCACCCAAAACATGGGGATCTTGGAAAATCGTAAAATCGTCTTCTAATATCCAAACTACTTGATATCCAGACTGAAAGGCATGGCTGAGAGTTTCCAGATGGCTTAGTGAACATCCAAAGGATCCTAATGTAGCCATGGGATAGAAGATTGGTTCACCCTGTGTTTTGGGAAGTTGAATTCGCTTTTCGGTGAGATAGGCTACGGGCTTGCATGTTGTATTGTGCCCCGGATCCATATTCAGACCAAATTTCAGGGCAAAACGCTCGATCTCCGGACGAGGGAGCGTCCAACCATAAATCGCCGGAACCCGTAAAGGCTCAATCGAAAATGTTCCTAAATCTTCTAGCGATTTTTTAAGTTTTTCAAGCCGTTGATCTAAGTTGATCAGATATACGCAATCAATATTTTGAATCGCTCGCATTAAATGACCCTAAAATGAGGGAGTAAATTTTGAGGGGAAGCTGCTTCCATAGGATAAATAACCAGTCCGTTCGAAAGATATCCGGCCAACCTGCTAAACGCGCTTTGACACGTGACTAAAACATCTGCAAAAACCATAGATGTGAAGGTATCTTCGATCGATGCATTGATATGTAGTTGAATATCGTCCTCTTTCCAAATCTGTTGGAACTTATTGAGAGGACCTTGTGAATAGATATGAAATCGGATCTTGTCTAAAGAAAACGCAGATCTTAGTTTTTGGATGATGGATGTATAGCGACCGTCGCTCAATTCTGTCGGTGCTTCAAGGTCATGAGGGTTCCTTTTGCGAATGTGCACAGCGATGTGCTTGCAGTCATTCGAAAAGTAGTCTTCTCTCTTCTTATTCAAATAAAATAGAGATTTTATTCGAGCAAATTCCTCAGAGCCGCAACAATAGGCCACATTGTTAAAAAAAAACATGCAAGATTCAGGACAGCGCTTTTGAAATTCAAAATCTCTATTCACAGGATAGGCGTCGATTAAGTTCATTAATTGCTCTTTTTTTTCGAGAAACTCTTTATCGTTAGTGTAATTATGAGCGACTCCTTGCAAAGGCGTGTAGAGAAAAGTTTTGTTCACAGTCTTGGCATAAATAATCGCTCCGATTCTTTCCCAATAGTGTGAACTAAACCCCTCACTTGTAGCTTTGTAAGAATTTGTGTGAAACTCCATTCCGAACCTTTTAAGAATTAATTGGAAAGTAAAATTCGACTCCCTTTCTAATTAATGGAGCGTTGTTTTGCAAGATCTCATTTTTAAAGTTCCAAGCGAGCACATAATAGATATCAGGGGCCTCCACTTCATCTTCCATTCGAATCGGAAGATGCATGCCGGGGCTGAACAACCCCCGCCTAAGTTCATTTTTTTCGACCAAACAATCTAGGCTGTTTTTCCCAATTCTAAAGTAGTTTAGAAGAGTATTTCCTTTTACCGGGGCACCCATCCCGTAGATCCTTTTCCCTTGATTTGTCTCAAAAAACCGGAGGTTTTTATGCTTTAAGTCCAAGGTATCTTTAGCCAGTTTTTTGAACGCCGCAAGCTCATTGCATCCGGAATCTAACTCTCTTTGTTTTAGGCTGAGCAACCTCTCCGTTGCTTTTCGCGACCCTTTATGGGATGCGTAGGCTACAATACTCCCGCCATGGACAGTGGCAAACTCTGCATCAAAAAGAGCGAGACCATGGCGATTTAACAGATGATCTATCGTATGCAGTGTATAATAAAGAAGATGCTCGTGATAGACTTGGTCGAAAGCTACATTCTCCATAAGTGTTTTCAAATAAATGAAATGAACGACAAAAACACCATCCTGTTTCAAGTATTTTTGGATCGCACCAGTGACGGAATGGAGCTCTTCAAGATGAAAAAATACGCCTGCTGCGTTGATCACATCAAACTGTTTTCCAATCTTTTCAGCCGTTTTCAGGTTATAAAAATCCTGCAGCGTAGGAATTCCATTAATTTGGGCGATATCAGCAATCCTTTTCGCCGATTCGACCCCCAATACATCATAGCCAAGTTTTTGGTAGGCTTTAAGTTGGGTACCATCATTCGATCCGATATCCAATACTGATTTCTTATTTCGGTTTTTGAAGAAGCGCTCATCCACTTGATGAGCAATCTCGTTAAAAAAGGTTGCCAGCGTCCTCGTAGTACCGGAAAGGTAGGTATGGTCGGTATAAACCACCTCCTTTTTTACGGTATAATCCAGTTGGGCGGTTTTGCAATCGTGACAATAGATAAGCCGCAAGGGATAAAAAGACTCACTGCCAATTTCCTCTTTCTTAAGAAAAATATTCCCCAAAGGCTGGAGCCCTAGATCAAGAACTTCAGAAAGATGTAGAGAGTTGCATATCCTGCATCTCATAAAGAAGACTCTTTTACTTGTTCTTCAATCCAGGAGTAGAGTTTTTGCAGACCGTGTAAGAGCGGCTGTTGAGGAGCCCAGCCAAGGGTTGATTGAATCAACGTGTTGTCGGAATTGCGTCCCTTTACTCCTTCTGGTCCATCAATGTTGTGGATGAAGATTTTTTTATTTGCCACTTGAGCGATGAGCTCAACTAGATCATTGATGCTAATTTGCTCTTTCGAGCCAAGGTTGAGGATTGGGAGGCCTTTTTCTGCAGCCAAAATTCTTCGCATCCCCTCTATGCATTCGTCAACATATAGAAACGAACGCGTCTGCTGGCCATTTCCCCAAATCTCGATGGTGCCTCCATTTGCAGCCTCAGCAATTTTTCGGCAGAGAGCTGCAGGAGCTTTCTCGCGCCCTCCTCGCCAAGTCCCTTGGGGACCAAAGATATTATGCAACCGCACGATTCGTATATCCATGCCGTAGTCACGGGCGTAGCTTGCATAAAGCCTTTCGCTAAACAGTTTTTCCCAGCCATAGTCTGTATCCGGGTCTGCCGGATAGGCAGAGTCTTCAGGGCATTTCGCAAGCGGTGTCATCTGCTTGTCTTTTGGATAGACGCAAGCAGATGATGTGTAGAGCAATTTGCCGACTCCGGCTTTTCTGCAAGCCTCAGTCATATGCAAGTTGATCTTCGCCGAGTCGTGCATAATTTCTGCATCATGGTTCGTTGCGATAAAGCCAATGCCCCCCATGTTTGCTGCGAGCTGGCATACCTCATCGAATGGCAATGAGACGGCTTTTTCCACGTTTTCTTGCATACGCAGATCTGCGACGAAAAATTCATCGGCGTGCGTCGGACCAAATAAGGGTTTCTTAATATCTACCCCTCGCACCCAATATCCTTCTTCTTTATATCTCTTCACCAGATGATAGCCAATAAACCCGCCGGCACCACAAACAAGAGCTTTTTTCATAAATCACCGTTAATTTTGTTTTATAATATTTATCGACTAGTTTTATTCAAAGTAATTTGACGAACATTTTAAACGTTTTTAAATGAAGAGTTTGAGCGAAGCATCGGGTATGCAGTGATCATTTCCTGGATGCCTTCATCGAGTGAAACTTCTGCCTTCCAACCCAAGCCCTCCAGCTTCGCATTGCTGACGACATAGTCCCTTTTATCGGGATCTTCGCCGATTTTTGCGCAATGCACATAGAAGTTGGGGAGGTATTTTTGGATTTTCTCGCATAGCTCTTTTTTGGAAAGATTTGCATCGGTTCTGCCTAAATTATAGACATTGCCTCTCATCGCATCAAAATGCTCGATCCCGAAGCAAAAGGCGTTAGCCACGTCTCGGACATGGATATAGTTGCGTTTGAAATTCTCTTCAAAGAGGACAACAAAACGGTCCTGACAAGCGCGGAAAGTAAAATCGTTGACAAGCAGATCCAGCCGCATGCGGGGCGAAATCCCGAAAACGGTGGCCAGTCGAAATGAAAGCGCCCGGCCGGAGTCGAGCAGAATCGATTCACCCTCTATCTTGAGCCGTCCGTAGAGAGAGACAGGATTGATTGGCGTCTCCTCCGTACAGATCCCATCTTTATGCGATCCGTAACCGCTATTGGTATTGGGATAGAGAATTTTCTGAGAGAAAGAGGAGTGCTTGAGAAGAAGTGCAATTGCATCGCGATTCAAAGCTGTAGCAAGGAGAGGCGCTCGGTCACAGGCCGGAGCTCCGACAATCGCTGCAAGAGGGATCAAAATATCCGCTTTTGGGACTTCTTTGGCAATGAGCTGCTCATCGCAAGCATCTCCATGGATGAAGCGAAAATGCGGGTTGGCGAAGCACTCCAGCAAAGGCGCTTGCTTGAACGAAAGATTGTCAAGCACTGTAACATGATATCCTTTTTTCAAAAGAAGCTGCGCTAGAACAGAACCAATATATCCTGCGCCGCCGGTAATAAAAACTCTCTCTCCCACAAAATCCCCAATAATTTATTTTCCAATAAAATCAATGTCTGCGTTTATACTTGTTATTTATGAATTTTTCGATGTTTATTTTTCTAATAAGAGGGTTTTTATGAAAGTGCTTGTGACCGGGGCGCATGGTTTTTTAGGAAAAACACTGTGTCCACTTTTGAGACAGCGCGGCGATGAGGTTCTCGAAATGTCGAGCAAGACGTGCGATTTGCGCGATCGCAATGCTTTGAACCAATTTTCTAAAGGACAGTTTGATCGTATCTATCATCTAGCGACATGGACGCAGGCAGGTGATTTTTGCTTGCGGCATCCGGCTGAACAATGGCTCAATAATCAGAAGATCCATACCAACCTTCTAGACTGGTGGCTTTCGGACCAGCCGCAAGCCAAAATGATCGCCATTGGGACAAGCTGCGCCTACGATCCGGCTTATCCCCTAGAGGAAAAGTATTATCATACCGGAGCGCCCATCGAGAGCCTATTTGCCTATGGAATGACAAAGAGAATGCTTCTCGCCGGCCTCCAATCGCTGCAAAAGCAGTATGGCCTTGAGTACTTTTATCCAATATCTCCGGTCCTTCATGGCATTGACGGCTTTAGCGCAAAAAAAGGAAAGCAAATGCACTTTATCTTCGATTTGATGAAGAAGATCGTCCGCGGCAAGTATTTTAACGAGCCCGTTGTTCTCTGGGGCGATGGCTCCCAAAAAAGAGAGTTGATGGCTATCACAGACTTCTCAAAGGCATTGCTTCAGCTCTCCGATCAAGAGTCCAACGAGGTAATCAATATCGGCGAAGGGAAAGAATACTCGATCAGAGAGTTTGCCCAGGTAATTGCCGAGCGGGTTGGCTTTCCCTTCGAAAAGGTTCAATTCGACACGAGCCGCTACGTCGGCGCCCGATCCAAAGTGATGTCCATTGATAAGATGAAAGAAAAGCTTCCCGAATTCACCCCGGAATCGGCGTTGCAAGGGATTCTTCCCGTTGTGGATTGGCTCTGCGAAGACCCTTCCCGTGCATGATTATGCCGGAAAACATAATGCTATACTGCATAATCTTAGATCATAAAACGCGCTTTCCCATCAGAGAAGCGAAAAGGACCAAAAAGGCTACACCACACGAGCAAGCTCAGTTATCACAGAGAAAGAAACCCCAGAAACCGTAAAATAAAAAACCATTTTATTTATTTTAATAAACAGAGCATTGTGTACGCATAAAATGTATTTATTATGCGACACGTTATTTCTCAAACACCATTGCGAATTAGTTTATTCGGCGGCGGCACGGACTATCCGGCATATTATCAAAGAAAGCCGGGCGCTGTGCTCGGATTTACGATCGATCAATATATCTACGTCACCCTCAACACCGTAAGCCGCTTTTTTTCACCGCGTTTCAGAGTTAGCTACTCGAAGATTGAAGAAATCAAATCGGTTGCTGAAATCCAGCATCCGAGCATCCGCACCTGTTTGCAATATAAAGGAGTAGATACCCCTCTCGATATTCATGTTTCAGCTGATCTGCCTGCGAAAACAGGCCTCGGCTCTTCCTCTTCTTTCACCGTCGGTTTTCTCAATGCACTCTACGCTCTGCAAGGGGTGCGCTCCTCCAAAAAGTCTCTGGCTGATGAGGCTCTTCATGTGGAGCAAACCCTCATTGGGGAGCGGGTCGGCTCTCAAGACCAGTATCATGCCGCTTTTGGCGGGGTCAATGTCTTTGAATTTTCGCAAGATAAAATCTGTGCACGACCTGTCATCATGCCGCCTGCAAATAGGCTGGCGCTTCAAAATCACCTCTTTGTTTTTTATACGGGGCTCACTCGCTTTGCGCATGAAGTGCTCAAAGAACAGCTCGCCAATACAGACGCCCGGGTCTGCGATCGCGTGTTAGAGAGGATGTATGAGATGGTCTTTGAAGCGGAAGATATCCTTTCCAAAGCTCCGGCCGCTGAAGTGCCTTTGCTCTTAGGCTCTCTTCTTCACGAAAGTTGGAAACTGAAGAAACAGCTTTCAAATCAGATCTCAAATCCTTGGATTGATGAAGTCTATGAAAAAGCCATTGAAAGCGGAGCAGCCGGTGGAAAACTATGCGGGGCAGGTGGGGGAGGGTTTCTCGTCTTTTTAGTCCCGTCTCACGCGATCGGCAAGGTGAAAGAAGCTCTAAGCGATTTGCCGGAAGTGCCATTTCATCTCGAACCGCATGGATCCACCATTCTCTACATGAAGGAGTAACGATGGTCGAAGCGATTATTTTGGCAGGAGGTCTCGGAACACGGCTCGCGTCTGTTGTGCCAACACTTCCAAAAGCATTAGCGCCTATCCGAGGCAAACCTTTTCTCGATACGATGCTCGAGAGGCTTGCCCAATCAAAGATGATCGCAAAAGCCGTCTTAGCGATTGGATATCGCTCCGATGCGATCTTGCGCCACTATGAGGAAAGATCGGCCCCTCTGCCTCTTGCCTATTCCATCGAGATAGAGCCGCTTGGCACAGGCGGGGCACTCCTTCATGCACTATCTCAAACAGAAGGAAAAACGCTCCTTGTGCTCAATGGAGACTGCTTTTGCAATCTTTTCTATTCGGATTTTATTTCTTATCACTCTTCTAAAAATGCCGATCTAACGCTGGCAGTCCTCCACTCAAACGACTTGCGCCGCTTCGGCTCCGTCGAGTTTACAGATGAAGGACGCATCACGCGCTTCCAAGAAAAATCGCAGGAAAAAACGGCGGGCTATCTAAGTGCCGGCATCTATTTGATTGAAAGAGAAGTCTTGTCTTCTTTTGCAAACGGGCCTTGTTCGATCGAAACGGATTTTTTCCCAAAGCTCCTTGCTAAAAACATGTATGCCTATATTCACAAAGGTTCTTTTCTCGATATCGGTACGCCTCAATCTTATCAACTCGCTCAACAAACAGGATGGATCACATGAGCTCTTATGTCACCTGCGGCCTTTTCGGACAGCTGGGGAACCAGCTTTTTCAAATCGCAACGACTCTTGCCTATGCTTGGGATTATGGAGCCACTCCGCTTTTCCCCGAATTGCATAAACAAGAAGACCGGATCTCATACAATAAAGACCGGATCTTTTTCAGGCTGAATCCCTCGATGCCGCCGAAGCCCTTCCGAGAGCTCTTTCAAGAGTCGGCTTATTACAGCTCAACGCGGGTTCCCTTTCGCCAAGATCTTGTTCTTTATGGCCACTTTCAGTCTTGGAAGCATTTTCATCATCATAGAGACAAGCTGCTATCGGTTTTCGCTCCGTCAAATGAAGTAAGCGAAAAGCTGCAGCAAAAATACGGCTCTCTTCTCTCGAGGCCCGATACCGTTGGAGTCCATTTGCGCACATACAGCAAACATCTGCATGAAAACGGCTTGCATCCCTTTTCCGGATTTAAATTTTTTCGAGATGCCATGTCGCACTTTCCCAATGCGCTCTTTGTTATCTTTTCCGATCGAATCGAGTGGTGTAAACGAGTCTGCCCAAAAGAGTTTCCGGATAAGCAGCTGCTCTTCATTGAAGGAAACGATGGAGTAGAAGATCTTTTTCTCCTCTCCATGATGCGGCATCAGATCTTCGGGAACTCAACCTTTGGCTGGTGGGGAGGTTATCTCAACCAGAGCCCTCATCGAAAAATCATCTCTCCTAGACATTGGAGAGATCCGGCCCGCTTCGGATATCTTCCATTCCAAGACCTTTTTCTGCTTGATTGGACCATTCTTTCTCATTG
>JAKBAE010000028.1 GCA_021809325.1 bacterium | reverse complement strand
ATTTACCCTCCGAGCAAGTGCCGCAAATTCCTATCTTTAAGCGCTCGATCGTCGACGTAAAATGTACAGATTCACAAGGAAGGATCTTCATTGTCGAAATGCAAATGGAGTGGACGCGGGGCTTTATGCAAAGAATGCTCTTTGGCAGTGCAGCGGCTTATGTGAAACAGCTCCACAAAGGAGAAGACTACAACGCCCTTTGCCCGGTATATGGAATCGGCATTATCAATGATCGTTTTGACGCCACTGCTGAATGGTACCATCACTACAAGATTGTCAATGTCCAAAACCCTGAAAAACAGTTGAAGGGGTTGGAATTGATCTTTTTAGAGCTCCCAAAATTCAAGCCATCGAATCGAGAAGAAAAGCGTCTGCAAGCGCTTTGGATCCGTTTCTTATCTGAAATTGGCGAAACCACAAAAATCATTGACGCCGATCTCCTTTCTGTTCCGGAAATCGAAGAGGCGTGTTCGCTATGTGAAGAAGCCGCCTACTCAGACGGAGAACTGGAAGTATATAGCAAGTATTGGGATGATGTGAGCACTGCGAAAACCTTAGTTAGCGGGCATAGGGAAGAAGGTCGCCTCGAGGGTCGCCTCGAGGGTCGCCTCGAGGGTCGCATTGAAGGACGAGACGAAGGACTCATCGAAGGAGAGGCGAAAGGACGACTGGAAGAAAAAAGGGAGCTCGCTAAACAACTCCTTGCCCACGGATTTACAAAGGAAGGTATTGCCAATCTCACACAACTCTCTCTTTCGGAAATTGAGCTTCTGTCTCCTACAAAAAACTCTGAAAGGGCGCAATCGACTCTAACGTGAGAGATAATAGTCGGGATGCGCCGATTTTCGACCTTATGCCAATAAGGAATAAAATTCTTGAAATGCCGCAATGACCCGGTCCATGTCCTTTCGGGATACATCAAGATGAGTAACTAACCGAAGGGTTTCTTTAGCCCAAATCTTGATTCCCTTTGAATAGAGAAATTCAGCTAGGCGGCCTCCCATAGCACCCACCTCTACAAAGACCATGTTTGTGTGCGATTCTACCTTTCCATGAAGAGACTTAATCTGTGATAATCCTTGCGCTAAGTAAGATGCATTCTCATGATCTTCCTTCAGCCTGGCAACATGATGCTCAAGTGCAAATAAGCCCCCTGCTGCGATAATACCCGACTGCCTCATCGAGCCGCCGATCATCTTCCTGAGCCTTCTCGCCTTTGCGATAAAGTCCTTATTTCCGCAAATGATAGACCCTGCCGGCGCTCCCAACCCTTTGGATAGGCAAAATGTAACGGAATCAAAGAATCGGGCAATCTCTTTTACGGGGCAGTTCAGAAAAACTGCGGCATTGAAGATGCGCGCCCCATCTAAGTGCATTTTCAGCCGATGTTCTTTTACCAGATGAGATGCTTGTTCAAGATAGCTCAAAGGCAAGACTTTGCCTCCTTGCGTATTTTCCAAAGCCAGAAGCTTTGTGATAGCGAAGTGTTGATCGTCAGGCTTGATCGACCCTTTGATCTTTTTTAAATCCAAAGTCCCATCTAGTTCAAAATCAATGGGAGTTGCACAAACACCGCCAAGAACGGCCGTTCCGCCTGCTTCCCATTTGATGAGATGGGATTCTTTACCTGCGATTACTTCTTCACCTCGATTGCAGTGGGCCAGGACAGAAAGAAAATTGCCTTGTGTACCTGAGTTGACAAATAGAGCCGCCTCAAATCCAAGGAGATCCGCTGAAAATTCCTCCAATCGGTTAACGGTTGGGTCTTCCCCCATAATGTCATCTCCAACCTCCGCCCTGCACATCGCTTCCCGCATTGCCTGACTAGGTTTCGTGACCGTGTCGCTTCGTAAATCGATCATGTTATAAACCCCTGCACTAAAAAAAATCTTGATTAAAAGCACACCATTATAACTATACATACAATTAAGAGCATCTTTTTAAAGGAATTTATCTATGTTGAAAGAAATTCTACTATCCGGACTAGCAGTTACCGCCTTCTGTGATGCCATGGATAACTGCCCAATAACTGCTTGCTGTACAGATGCGAAACGGTGCAGCGACACCCTCTTTATCGAGGGGGATGTGCTGGCCTGGATGGCAAAACAAGAGGGCAATGACTACGCTACCACAGGCAACGCCATCACGGTTCCCGGAACGATTGACCCAAATACCGGCCTTATTCCCGGCCCTCTTACATCGGGAAAAGTCTATGCCCCCGATCCCAAAGTAACTCCTGGGTTTAAAGTTGGTTTGGGAGTGAACTTAGTCCATGGGAATTGGGATCTCCTTTCGGAGTACACCTATTTTTTCAGCAAAGCTAATAGCTCTATCTCTTCAAATAATCTGAATGCCGGCATCCTTCCGCTGTACAGCTATACGCCTCATAACTCGATCCTCACCAGCTCTATCTACTTTGCTTCAACGGGAGGAACCACTTTTGTATCAAAAGCGAGTTCGTATTGGTCTTTGCATTTCAACAATATCAATCTTGAGTTTAGAAAACAGATGCAGCTATATCCCAACTTGATGCTCCGCCCTCACTTCGGCTTCCAGGGATCTTGGCAATATCAAAAATTTAATGCCCTTTATACCGTTGCCTCAACGACAAATTCAGCAAACATCGAGGGCAACAATAAGGTGATTTCCAAACAAAACTTTTGGGGGATCGGACTCAGGACAGGTTTAGATGGTGTTTGGGAGTTCTGCAACCACTTCGCCGCATTTTGCAACTCAGGAGTCTCCGCCCTTTGGGGACAGTTCAAAAGCGTTGGGAAATCCTACGACACGAATTTCCCTTCAAGCTACGCTGACGTGCTGATTGGCGATACGTATAACTACGTCCACACCCTCAGCCCTGTCATTCAGCTTGAAGTAGGCTTACAAACCAACTGGGTTCTACCCGGAACTCATCATTTCCTCGCCCAGGTAGGATGGGAAGAGCAGTTTTGGTTTTTCCAAAACCAACGAAGCACTACTATCGCAAATACTGCTCTGGTCCTGCAGGGTTTTACGGCAAAGCTTCGATTGGATTATTAGTTAAAAAGCTTCTCCATCTGGATCACCTCGATGGCGATTCCATCAGGTAAGAGCGCCTGTTCGGAAGCTGTTTTTTGCCAGCCCTTGGCTGTATAGAATGAAAGTCCGGAGAGAGTTGCACCAAGAGCGCCCTTTGAAAAGCCTCTTGCATGGGCCGCTTTTTCCGCATGATCCAAAATCAAAGAGCCGACTCCTTTGCCGCGATAGGCCGGATCGGTGAACATTGCCCTGATACGGGCAGGATCTCTACTTGGATCTAATAGATCACGATTCAGAGGCGCTTGAGATGGTCCGGCATAGAGTTTTTTTCGAATACTCCACCCGCCGCAGCCGACCAGATCGCCCTCTTCTGTCCGAACAACAAAAAAGGTTTGATCCTCGATCAGTTGACAATCAGGAACGCAAACAAATTGGCAGCAGGAATTGATCTGTTCTGCAGAATAGCGCCCAACGCCTAGAGTTTTCATAGAGCGCTTCATCAAAGCCTCTATTCCATCTAGGTCGTTGAGCTCAGCCAATCGAATGGCCAGATTCATCTTTTGAACTTATGCGTTGACTTGGCGCTTTTCGATGTAGTCGATTACATCGGCTACTGTTTTGAGCTTTTCAGCATCTTCTTCAGAAATCTCAAAGCCAAATCGCTCTTCGAATGTCATGATTAACTCAGTCAGATCGAGTGAATCAGCATTCAAATCTTCGACAAAAGACTTCTCGGGAGCGACGTCATTGGCGTCCACGCCAAGCTGCTCCACGATGATATCAATAACTTCTTGTTGGATTGACATAGTTCCTCTTCATTAAAAATAGTTAAATAACCATCCCGCCGTCTACTGTGAGCACTTGACCGGTAATATAGTTTGCCAAGTCGCTCGCCAGAAACAAGACAGCATGAGCGATATCGCTCGGCTGCCCGATACGGGCTAGTGGAATTTTTGACAGGACAGCTTCCTTCACAGAGTCCGGAAGCTCCTGCGTCATTTGCGTTTCAATATAGCCGGGCGCAACGCAGTTTACGCAAACATTGCGGCTTGCCAACTCTTTTGCCAAAGACTTGGTAAATCCAATCATGCCCGATTTCGACGCCGCATAATTTGTCTGCCCCGCATTTCCGGTCAACCCAATCACCGATGTAATATTGATGATTTTGCCGGAGCGGGCTTTCATCATGGGGCGGGCAAGCACACGGCATGTGTTATAAACAGATTTCAAATTGACATCAACGACTAAATCCCAGTCCTCTTCGCTCATCCGCATGAGAAGATTGTCCCTGGTAATCCCTGCGTTATTCACCAGGATGTCGATCCGGCTCCAATCGGCTAAGAGCTTGGACAGAGTTTCTTCGACGTTTTTCGAATGGGCTACATCAACGAGGAAGTAGGCAAATTTTTGATTTTCGGAAATTTTAACCTTTTCCATTTCCTGGACAGCCGCAATGGCCCGCTCTTCATTTGTGCCGAAAATCGCAACACTTGCCCCTTGACGAGCGAACTGCAGTGCAATTTCCTTGCCAATGCCTGCGGTTCCGCCTGTAACCAGAGCGTTTTTCCCCATCAACATCTGCTGCATCTATCAAACTCCTTTGCAATTTGATCCAGATCGGCTGTTTTTTCAAGCGAGAGCGCTGGAACACCGATCTTCTTATTCAGTCCGCTCAGCGTTTTCCCGCAGCCGATCTCTAGATAGCGGGAAATCCCCCTCTCCTTCATCGCCAAAATGGACTGCTCCCATCGAACGGAATGAGTTACTTGTAAAATCAAGTTTTCTTTGATCTCGTCTATCCCCTCCACAAACCCGCCCGGGACGTTCATCACAAACGCAATTGGGCTCTCGGCAATCTCGGCACTCTTGACGGCGGAAGATAGCCCATCTTGAGCCGATTGCATAAGTCCGCTGTGAAAGGCCCCATGGACCTGTAGAGGCAGCACGCGCTTAGCGCCGTTTGACTTCAAAGCATCGGCTGCAGCCAGCACACCTTCTTTGGAACCGGAGATCACCGTTTGCCCCGGACAATTGAAATTTGCGACCCAGACCGAATGGTTTGGCCGCAAAGAAGAGACAATCTTCTCAACATCAAAAGAGCCAAGCCCCAAAACTGCAGACATAGCTCCCGACGTCATTTCACAGGCTTGGTTCATCAGCTCGCCTCGGAGCTTAACGAGATCGAGCGTCTCTCTGAACGGAAGCCTTCCCGATGCAAATAGAGCTGTATATTCGCCCAGGCTCAACCCGGCGCAAAGATCGGGCGTTAAGTCGGGCAAGCACTCTCTGAGGACAGCCAACAGCGCCGAGCTCGCCACGAAAATCGCGACCTGGCTGTGGCGCGTCTCTGTTAAAAGAGCCTCCGGCCCTTCAAAAATCACTTTGGTCAGCTTAAAGGAGAGGAGGTCGTCGGCTTCGTTAAACACATCGCGGGCCGATCGGAACGCCTCGTAAAAATCTTTCCCCATTCCGGGATATTGCGCACCTTGGCCGGGAAACAGAAATGCGGTCATATAGACTCTCCTGAAGATGTAAGAATGGCAGCCCCCCAGGTAAGCCCGCCCCCGAACGCAGTCAGAAGAATGTGCTCCCCATGTTGGATCTTCTCTTGTTTAAGCAGCTCATCCAAGGCGATGCCCACAGAAGAGGCGGATGTATTTCCATACTTATGGACGGTTTTGAAAACTCTCTCGGGCGGCAAATGTTCAAATCGCTTCGCCATCGCATCGATGATGCGGATATTTGCCTGATGCGGGATCAGCCAGCTGATATCGGTCTCATTCAACTGCGCCAAGCTCAGACAGTCTCGGCAAGCAGACTCCATGCGGCGGACTGCATGCTTGAACACTTCGTTTCCGGCCATCTTCACATACTGCTGCGCCTGGGTCCGGCAGCCGCCGGTAGGAATCGTAATCAAGCTCGACTGCTCTCCGTCGCTCGCCAAGCAAATGCTCGAGATAGCATACCCTTTTTTTCCTTCGGCCGAAGAAACCACACAAGCGCTAGCGCCGTCGCCAAAAAGAATGCAAGTAGAGCGGTCCGTGTAATCGACTACGGAAGAGAGTTTTTCAGAGGCAATAAGAAGAACATTTTTACAAAGCCCCGTCTCAACGAAAGACTTTGCAATCGCTAAGGCGTAAATATAACCGGTGCAAGCAGCCTGCACATCCATCGCCGCAGCTCTCTTCGCCCCAAGAGCCGTCTGGATCAAGCATGAAGAGCTAGGACATAGGTAATCGGGCGTGATCGTCGCCACCAGAATAAAATCGATCTCGTCAGCTGTAATCCCGGCATCGTCTAGCGCAGCCCTGGCCGCAGCCGCCCCCATATCCGATGTATACTCATCCGGCCGGGCGATCCGCCTCTCTTTCATCCCCGTACGCGAGACAATCCACTCGTCATCGGTTTCGACCATCTTCTCTAAGTCTTGATTGGTCAATATCCGCTCGGGAAGATACGAGCCCGTTCCTATAATTTTTGCTTTCATTCCCATTCCAATTTTTTCTTGAAAATAGAAGCCTATCAGTTAGGCTGCAAAATCAGTGCGTCAAAGTGTACCCTAACATTCTTTAAATGGGAAGCATTCAAACCATCTCAAGACCCCACCTTTCTACCTCCACATAACCTAAAGAGTTCGAATTAGTTAGTAACTTGAAAATTAAAAGAACTTTTACAGAATTAAGACTGGGGCGTATCCTGGGGACTTTTTATGAAATACCCTGAAGACCTCCAGATCCTCATCGCTTTCCTTAAAAAGCTCCCCGGCGTCGGCGCAAGGACGGCCGAGCGCTTCGCATTTGAGATGCTCGCCTGGCCAAAACAAGAGCTTGCCCGCTTCGCAGAACAAACGGCATCGATTCAAGAAAAAATCCCCCCCTGCCCTGTCTGCGGCTGCCTGACCCAGGAAGGGCTTTGCCTTTTTTGCAGTTCCCCCTCC
Organism: bacterium; assembly: GCA_021809325.1. Taxonomy (GTDB): domain Bacteria; phylum Chlamydiota; class Chlamydiia; order Chlamydiales; family SM23-39; genus JAKBAE01. The sequence continues at coordinate 14,295 of JAKBAE010000028.1, read as the reverse complement.
CGTGACGCGCTCTCCCTTTGCATCCTAGGCAACGCCCGCGACGTGTATGCGGTTGAACAGACAAGGGCCTTTACCGGACTCTATCACATTGTAGAGCACCTCCTGTCGCCGCTTGATGGACGCCATGCCGCAGATCTCAATGTCGGAAGAATCGAGCAGCGCATTTTGCAAAACGGGGTAAAAGAGGCCGTCCTTGCGTTCGATTCGACTTTGGAGGGCGATGCAACTGCGCTCTATTTAAAAGAGCGGCTGCAGCCGCTGCAGATCAAAATCACCCGCCTTGCGTTCGGCATGCCGGTCGGCAGCAGCCTCGACCACATTGACGGAGGCACGCTGGCACGCGCGCTTGCCGGCAGACAAATCGTATAATGATTTACAATTTTGCGCCTCTTCGCCTATGATCGAGCAACTGACCTCTCTACGAATGGAATCGAGATGATCAAAAATAGACGACTGCTTTCATCCGCCGCGCTTCTTGCGCTTCTTTTAATCTCCCCGCTGTCTGCGGTTGAGCTTTACGAAGAAAAAAAGATCGCACAAATCCAGGTAGAAATCGAATGCCCGAATCCATCCGTCTCATTCGATGAAAAACCCATTCTTTCGCGCCTGAAAACAAAAGAGGGAGACCAGTTTTCCCAGTTCACCTTTGACAATGACCTCAAAGCGCTCTCAGACGAATACGACTCTGTCCAGCCAAGCATGCAAGTGCGAGGGGACGAGGTGTTCATCACAATCCGCGTCTCACCCCGCCCCGTCATCCATCAGATCCGCTTCACGGGAAATGAGAAATACTCCACGAAAACACTGCAAAGCGAACTGGAAGTCGAACCCTATACCGTTTTCAAAAGACAAGAGTTCAACAAGGCGTTCAACAAGCTGAAAGAGTTTTACATTAAGAAGGGCTATTTCGAATCGCAGCTCTCTTATACGACGGTACCAATCGCCGGAACCAACGAGATCGATATCGTCATCGACGTAAAAGAAGGGAAATCGGGAAACATCAAAAAGATCGTCTTCAAAGGCTTTACCAAACAAGAGCAAAGCGATCTCTCCGATACGATCTACCTGAAAAAATATAACTTCCTCACAAGCTGGCTTACCGGTACGGGCAAGCTCAACGATACGGCGCTCGACCAAGACCGCACCGCAATCATCAACTACCTGCATAACCGAGGCTATGTCGACGCAAGGGTCGATATCCAGATCCTCGACGACCCCGACAGCGACAAGATCATCGTCGAAATCATAGCGGAGCGCGGAGTCCAGTACCATACCGGCAACATCTGCGTCGAAGGGAACACCCTCTTGACGGAGGAAGAGATCCTAAAGCGCTCGCTCCTTCAGCCCGGAGACGTCTTTTCCCCTGAAAAAGCGCAAGGCACCGTCCAGGCGATGAAAGATCTTTACGGGCAAAAAGGATACATCGACGCAAGCGTCCAGTACGAACTTAGACTGAAAGAAGACGAACCAATCTACGACATCGAATACCAGATTGACGAGGGAGAGCAATACAAGATCGGGATGATCCATGTCTTTGGGAACCAGTCGACCAAAAACAATGTCATCTTGCGAGAATCCCTGCTCGTGCCCGGCGAGACGTTCGATTCGCGAAAATTGAAGGCCACGCAGCAGCGATTGGAAGCGATCGGCTATTTTAAAAACGTCAACGTATACGCCGTACGCACGGCGGACGACTTAGGGCTCGGCGACAACTACCGCGATGTGTATATCGAAGTGGAAGAGACATCGACCGGCAACATCAGCCTCTTCATGGGCTTTAGCACGACCGACAATGTATTCGGCGGCCTTGATCTTACAGAGCGTAATTTCAACATCATGGGAATTCCTCAAGTCTTTGCCGGACGCTTCAGCGCGCTGCGCGGCGGAGGTCAGTACTTCCATATGCGCGGAACGCTCGGCAAAGTCGAAGACAACATCCTTATCTCCTGGGTCAACCCCTATTTGAACGACACGCTTTGGCGCTTTGGATTTGAGCTAAGCCGCACCTATAGCATCGAGCAGTCGTCCGATGCGCCGACCCGCACCTATGGCGGATCGGTCTTTGCCAACTACCCGCTCACGAGTTACTGGACTGTCGGGATGCGCGAAAGACTGCGGCACACCTTCAATACGATCGATTTGAGCAATCCGGACAATTCCCCTGAAGGAGCGATCTCGATCGAAATCCAGAAGAAACGCAACCAAGGCCGAGGCCTTCTCTCAGCCGTAAGCGCAAACCTCTCCTACGAATCGACCGACAGCGCTTATAAGCCTCACAAAGGATGGCGCTCGTATCTCGAGGCAGAGGTTGCCGGCGTCGGGGGCCGCTACCGTTTCTGGAAGTTCAGCTACCTCAACTCGATTTATCTCCCCGTTTCCCAAAAAGGGACAGTCAAGCTGCGAGGCGAGTTCAAATTCATCTCCCCCTTCGGCCCCAAATCGCACTATAAAGACGTCCCTTATAGCGAGCGTTTTTTCCTCGGCGGCGAAAACACTGTACGCGGTTATAAACCATTTGCGATCGGCCCAAAGATCTACGTCCTCAATAATGAAGGCAAACCGGAATACACAGACACTCCGCTCGGCGGCCTTTCTTCGTGCCTCCTTTCCGTCGAATACAACTATGAAGTGCTCCGCATGCTCGACGTCTTTTTCTTCTTCGATGCGGGTAGCGTTGCATTTAGCACATGGACTATCCCTGTCCTGCGCTGTTCTACCGGCGGGGGCATCCGCCTCGAGATCAATAAAGGAACCCCGATCATGGTCGGCTACGGCTTCCCACTCAATCCCGAGTCTAACCGCGACCGTCAAAAATTCTTCTTCTCGATGGGAGGGCAGTTCTGAAGAACGTATTTACAAATCGCTCAAATCCGTATAGAATGAGCCCTTTTTAACCGAAGGTGAATTCATGTTAGCAAAAAAAACTTTACTCTGGGTCCTGACAGCCTGCGGAATCGGAGCCGCTTCGATTAGCACAGCAGATGCCTCGCCGGCAACCCCCGGAATAGTCAATTTTACGACTTGCATTACCGATTCAAAATACGGCCAAAAAGAGCAGGAAAATTTTGAAGGCATCCGCAAGCAGCTTGCAACGATGATCGAAGACACTGAAAAAGAGCTCAAAGAGATTGCCGACAGATTTGGCGATACGGAGTATCTCGACAGCCTGTCTCCCAAAGCTGAAGAAGAGCTTAAGGCCCGCTACCAGAATCTCAACGAAGACCTGGGACGCTATCAAGGCCAGTTCTACCAGATCATGCAGCAAGCGAATATGCAGCTTGTCCAAAAGATGAGCGCACAAATCGCACGCGCATCTGAGAAAGTGGTAGAAGAAAAGGGATATTCTTTCGTAATCAACCGCGAAGCTTGCTTCTACTACAAACCTGAGTTGGACCTCACAGAACTTGTGATCTCTGAAATGGATAAAAACTTCGAGCTCGACGCCAGAGCGAAAAAGCTTTCCGACAACAGTGAAACAATCCAGCTAGAAACTCTAGATTCACAGAAAAGTGCAGGGTAATGGCATGGGAGGGAAATCTTACACTCTAAAAGAGCTGGCCGAACAAACTGCATCAGCACTAGTGGGAGACCCCTCTAAATCCATTTCCGGTATCGATACCTTGGAAGAGGCGTCAGAAAATGACGCCTCGTTCCTCTCAAACCCGCGCTATCGCGAAGCGATGAAATCAACGAAAGCAGGCGTTGTCTGCGTCGACCCGGAAAATGCCCCGCAAAATGGCAGCGGAAACTATCTCGTCTCCAAAGACCCCTCGCGCACCTTTCAAATGATCGCCGAACTTCTCCGCATCGGCAAAAAAACAACCGCATTTACCGGCATTCATCCGACCGCAGTCATTGACCCGACAGCAACCCTTGGCAAAGACGTCTCGATCGGACCTTACGCCGTCATCGATTGCAAAGCCGTCATTGGCGACGGCACGATCATTGGCGCACACACCTTTATCGGCGCCTTTGTTGAGATTGGCGAAAGATGCCATATCTATCCAACCTGTACAATTCGCGAAGGCTGCCGTCTCGGCAACCGCGTGATCCTCCAAAGCGGCTCCGTTGTCGGCTCCTGCGGTTTTGGTTACACAACGGATGCTCAAGGGCGCCATCAGAAACTTGAACAACTCGGCATCGTGGTCCTAGAAGACGACGTCGAGATCGGCGCTAACTCGACAATTGACCGGGCCCGCTTCAAACAAACGATCATCCGCCAAGGGACCAAAATCGACAACTTGGTTCAAATCGCCCATAATGCCGACATCGGAGCGCACAACATCCTTGCAGCGCAAACAGGGGTAGCAGGATCTGCCAAAACAGGCCATCATGTGATGATGGGTGGACAAGTCGGCGTCCTCGGCCATGTGGTCGTAGAAGACTATACCCTCATCGCCACACGCGGCGGCGTCAGCAAATCGCTAAAAAGCGGCAAATACCGCGGCAGTCCAGCCATTCCTATCGCCGAGTACAACCGACAAGAGGTCCATATCCGCCGCCTCGAAGAATATGTCGAAAGGCTCAAAAAGCTGGAAAAAAAGTTAGAACAGCTATAAATTGTCCTCCCTCTGCTCACAAACTTCGAATTTGGCCCCGCGTCAAAGATCCTGCGAATACATGAATGATCCACAATCAATAGCTCTTCTGAAAAGATATACAGGATCGCGTTTAAGGGGGGCTAGTCGGTTATTAAGTTCCACCGTTGCGACGTATTCACTCAATTTCCAAAACGCAACATACCCCAGGGTAAAAGCTAAAGTTGCAAAAAATAATGATGTTACTATTTTACATTTACAGAATGCATATGAGGAATCCGTTTCTTTTTTTTGACCAATCGGATTTAAACCACTACTTTTACTAGAAGACTTTATATGTGCAATAGAGGGCGGATGTTGAGGAATATCTATTGCGCATTGTGTAGGACATGACACCAAACAATCAACTGACTTCATTTTACACTCCTTAACAATTTTCTTAATTCTAAAATCTAGCAATAACTTTACTCTGCCAAATTATTTATTTCAGCGCGCATTATCATCATTTTCCAGACATTAATTTTGTGAACCACAAATGCTACTTAACCTCATCATTTACAACAAGAGAAAATCACAACACACTGTTTTTTTAGTCGCTTATCGAATTTAAATAACACATCAAAAATACGCGTTCAAAGAAAGGATTCCGTTGGCAAACTTTGGGTAATTTCTTCCTAAATAGCTAAACCAAACGCCGCCGATAAGCCCAACCTCTTTACTGAAGTTGTACTCGAGGGCAGGAGCGATGCTAAACCCTTCGGACGAGGGAAGTCCCACAGGAATTTTGCTTCTGCCTGAAAAGCGGCTGCGGTTCCGATGGTAATAATAGATATCGCTAGCAAGGGCCCAATTTTGAGTCATATTATACTCAAACGCGAGATCGGCAAAGAATATATTACCAGGGTAAGAAGTTCCTCTTGTCGATGCGTCTCCACCGTAGACGCTAAGTCCTTTTACAGATGTGGGAACACCGACCCGGTACCCGGAATAAAAGCGGATTTCCAAATAATGCTCCTTCCCTAAATGCCATAGCTTAGAAGAAACAATGGCGATTTCAGGATACCAGCACCCATTTCCAAAGGCATCCGTTCCTAGCCTGCCTGGCTTGAGTTTTTGATATTTTCCGCAAGGAACCAAAGTGCGGACAATTAAGCGGAGGGCAGGCCAAGGATTTTCGATCTCACTGGTTAAAAGTTGAAAGCTCAGCCCCAGTGGAAAGTCAAAACAGCCAAAGGAGGTTTGCCCCTCCGTTTCTTTAAAGCCAAAAATAGGAGTAATATGCACATCGAGCCAAGAGGTCGCTCCTGCTTTGATCCGTATCCGGAGGCGTTGGCTATAAAGATTAGGCGTTGAAATATTCTTCCATTCAGAATCGTATAAGCCCGTGGTAACAAATAGGTCTAGATTAGACTGCACCGAAATGTGGCCCGGTTTTACCGTGTATCCGGATGGCGCTATGAGCGGGCCTGTGAACCAAGGAACAGGCAGCTTCTCGAAATTAATGTCTTCCGTCTCCTCTTCATCAGCAAGAAGCGGCAAGACAAACAAAATAATCAACAAAACCTTTTTCAAAAACCCACACCCTCACTGTGTAGAATAGGAAATACTTGCCCTTTTTGAAAAGGAGCACTAGCAGACCGTTTCAAGAAATCTCGATCTGTGCGATATGTGTGATTATGCTCGAAATCTATTTTAAAACGATCCGCGACGCGGAATTCAAACGCATAGACGAGGCGCGGGCAGGCTGCTGGATCTATGCACGGGAAGCGACCCTCGATGACATCACCCGGATTGCCGAGCTGACATCTCTTGATGTTGCCGATTTGCGAGACAGCCTCGATAAGTACGAAGTACCCAGGATCGAAAGGCACGGCCACTCTGTCATCCTCTTTACCCGCTACCCCGGAGATGGGGAGCCGGGGCTCTATACTGAGCCCCTTACGATTGTCATGACGGACAGCTTTCTGATCACGATCTCGCCAACGAACAGCCATATCATTGATAATTTGCTGATCATGCATCTGCATATCGCAACGACCCAGAAAGCAAAACTCCTTCTCTACATTTTGCTTCGCATCACACAAGAATTTACCACCTCCATCAAGCGATCGCGCCATGCAATCCTTTTACATGAAGAGGGGAAGATCGACAGCGATGCTATCATCGTTTTGACAAAAAACGAAGAGATCCTCAATCAGTATCTCACGGCCCTTGTCCCGATGCGCAACCTTCTTGAAACCATTGCATCCGAGCGTTATGTGAACCTATATGAGAAAGACTTCGATCTTCTGCAAGATCTAATGATTGCAATTCGCCAGTCGGAAGATCTCTGCCGCGTCAACGTAAAAAGTATCCGAAGCCTACGCGACTCCTACCAGATCCTTTTTACCAACGACGTCAACCGGACAATCAAGCGGCTGACCGCCATCACGATTATCTTCAGCATCCCGACGATGGTCGCTTCGATCTATGGAATGAACGTCATCATCCCCTTGCAGTCCTATGCTTACGCATTCCCCATTGTGATGGGGATCGCGGCAAGCGGCTGTATCTTTGCGATTATTCTTTTCCTCAAGAACCGTTGGCTCTGATAGAACGAAATTTTCTGGATTATTTTAGAGCACTGTTTTAAAATTCCCCCTCTCCATTAAATGGGATAGCATGGACCTAAATGAAGAAAAAATAATAGCCTGCAAACCATTACCCAATTATCGTGTCTGGATTCGCTTTGCAGACGGCCTTGAAGGAGAAGTGAATTTAAACCATCTCGTTGGAAAAGGCATATTCGAGGCTTGGAAATCAGTTGAATTCTTCAATCAGGTACGAATCGATCCTATTAGCGATACATTAACTTGGGGTGAAGATATATACCGGTTCCGATTCAATCTTACCCACGAAAACCGAATTTAAAGCTCCCTCAAATCGAACAAAAAATCGGGGTCAATATTGAATTTAATATTAACCCCGATTTTTTCTTCGATTTCAGGGGCTTTAAATCGGTTTGCTTTGGGGTAAGATTGAACCAGAACCAGTATAGATTTAGACCCTTATGTTCTTAGAGAAAAGATCATTCAAGCAAAAGCCGAAAGCTCGACTCCACATCCTCCTAAAGAAAACGAGAAGAATAGAGAGTAATCCTCAGCCTAAACAATCAAGATCGCAGGAGACTCAAGGTATTTTGGACGGTCTTGAGAAACTCGGCTGCTTCTGCCCCGTCTATCACCCGATGATCGGATGTCTCGATAAATGTTTCTCGGCTGTCGCTTTTAGTTTAAATCGTTATATTTACACAACCTGCTGGGTAATTATAATTTTTACTATCTAGCTTGATAAACGCTAAGAACTTATAACTTGCAAAAAAAAAAATTGATTGAGTTAAGCTACAATTTTTACAAGGAGTTGTATGTCTAGTTTAAAACCAACAGCAATTATTTCAGCAATCGGGGCTGGTCTAGGAGGTGTAGCTGCAGGCTGCATTGTGGGACCAAGTGCAATAGTTCATGGACTTAAGATTGGTTTAGGCTTAGGAGTCCAAGTTGGCGTGATAAATAGAGCTGAAACAGCCGTTGATGCTGTAGGAGAAAGAGTGAATCGCATAGCAGATACTGTAGAGGGAAAACTGGTGAGCACCATAGAAAATGTGGCTCAAACATGGTCAACGTTGATGTTAGCGGGTTATGCAATGCAAATAGCCTTAAATGGAACACAGCAAGCCCTAACAAACTATAATTCCCATAATTGCAATGCTTGGAATGAAAGCTTAAATTGTGCTTCTTTAAGCATGACTACGCTTTCTATGAATGGTGCTGCTATTGCAATCGGTCTATCACTAACGCTAAAAGTTATAAACATGCTTCATGGAAAACAGAGGTAGCAAATGACACATAGCATAAATTTGCATATCAACACAAACAAACTATTACAAAATGTTCAAGAAAACTTGCAGGAAAATTTGGTAGCTCTAAAATTAGGTTTGAAACATATAATACCCTACTCACTTGCTGCTATGGTATTTTGGGATCTTAGCGAAAGAGCTTTGCAGATCCCAAATCCAACAGCTGCTTGGGCAACATCTAACCTTATGTGGGTTGGAAAGATAGCATGCATTGTAAAAGGAGCTCTGGATTTTCATCAGGCAGCACTATCTTATGTAACGTCCCCCAAAAAAAACGTTGTGCCTATCCCGGCAAATTCGACGCAGTTACACCGAAACAACCTCAATAATCGGCTATAGAATTGCGTGAAAGCTCCCCAGGATCGGCGATCGCCGATCCTGAAGCAATAACTGATGTGCAAGTCGGGTTATTTTCGAATCAGTCTAAATAAGTAAAATCGCAGGAGACTCGAGGTATTTTTGGACGGTCTTGAGAAACTTGGCTGCTTCTGCCCCGTCTATCACCCGATGATCGGCAGAAAGGGTCAAGATCATCCGCTTGCCCGCGGCTGCCTTTCCGTTCTTCATCCGGACGCACTCTTCGATACCACCCACAGCGAGGATCGCCGCTTGAGGAGGGTTGATGATTGCAGCGAATTCCGTGACACCGAACATGCCAAGATTGGAAACGGTGAACGAGCCGCCCTTATACTCTTGGGGATCGAGCTTGCCTGCTTTTGCACGCTGAGCCAGCTCTTTGACCTCAACCGAGATCTGTCCCAGATTCTTGAAGTCCGCATGGCGGATAATCGGTGTAATCAAACCACCTTCCACCGATACTGCAACCGAGATATCGATCGTCTTAAAATAGATGATGGACTGGTTGACCGAATTAAAGCCGCTGTTGACTCCGGGATGGGCCCGCAGGGCCAGAGCTGAAGCTCGGACCACAAAATCATTGACACTCACCTTGACATTCGCTTCTTTGAGCTGTTCTCGAAGAGCGAAGAGAGGCTCTGCATCAATTTCTTGGCGGACGTAAAAATGGGGAATATAGCTCTTTGATTGCTGCAGGCGCGCTCCAACAGCCTTTCGCATAGGAGTAAGCGGAACCTCTTCAAACGTTCCGGGAATGGCGGTTGGAAGATCTTGCCGGCCAAAGGCGACGATTTGATCCGGCTGGGCCAGATCAAGATCGCGGCTCACCACACGGCCGTGCGGTCCGGTCCCTTTTACCGTGCTGAGATCAACGCCTTTTTCTTTTGCAAGCTTCTTTGCCAATGGAGATGCCGCCTTGCGAGCGGAGATCTCTGTCGGGAACTCGAAATCGTACTTCTCAAGAGGCGGCTCAGGAACAAAGGCGGGCTGCTGCAAGGAGGGCGCTCCTTGTTTGGATGTCTCCGGCGCTCTCTCTTTTTTTTCTTCTTTCGCTGCGGTCGGCTCTTTTGGAGCTTCCGGAGAAACCCCTTCAGGCTGATATCCTTCAATGTTCTCATTTGCAGAAGCAGTAAAGACAGCGATCGGCTGGTTGACAACCGCATGGCCGCCCTCATTGACCAAAATCTTTTTCAAGTATCCCTCATCCAAGGCGTTGTATTCGACCGTTGCTTTATCGGTCGCAACCTCAAGGAGAAGGGCGCCGGACTCAACCTTATCCCCTTCCTTCTTATGCCATTTGGCAATGGTCCCCTCTTCCATAGTAGGAGAGAGTTTCGGCATTGTGACTGTAAATGGCATATTTCCTCTCTAAAGAAAGATAACTGAATTTTATAACTATGACAAGACCCTTTCCAGCGCAGCGAGAATGCGATCTTTCGTTGGCATCGTCTCTCTTTCGAGTATTTTCGAATAAGGCATGGGGGTTTCTCTTTGGCACACCCTCTCAAGGGGCGCATCGAGATCGTCAAAGCAGTGCTCCATGATCTGGAAACCGATCTCCGCGCAGATACCTGCGAAAAGATGCCCCTCTTCAACAAGAACGCAGCGGTGGGTCTTGCGCACCGAGGCGCTAATGAGGGCGATATCTAGCGGCTTTACGGTGCGAAGATCGATGACCTCAACCTGCACGCCCTTCTTTGCCATCTCTTCCGCCGCTTGAAGACAAAACTTAAGCATCCGAGAATAGGAGATCAAAGTAACTGCCTTCCCCTCGCGGACTACTTTCGCCTTTCCTAGCTCGATGAGATACTCCTCTTGAGGGATCTCCATCTTGTCTCCATAGTCGAGCTCGTTTTCGAGAAAAAGGACCGGGTTGTTGAAGCGGATCGCCGATTTGAGAAGTCCCTTCGCATCGTAGGCATTGCTCGGGGCAACAATCACCCAGCCGGGCAGATTGCCGTAAATCGCCTCCACGCAATGGGAGTGCTGAGATGATACTTGCGCCGCAGCGCCATTGCATCCTCTGAATACAATCGGAACGCTAAACCTTCCTCCAGACATGTAATACATCTTTGCTGCATTGGAAATTAGCTGATCTGCAGCGACGAACGAAAAATTCCAGCTCATAAACTCAACAATCGGACGAAGACCGGTCATCGCAGCGCCGATCGCAAGGCCGACGAAGCCATTTTCCGCAATCGGGGTGTCAAGGATTCTTTCCTCCCCCCACTTCGCAAGCATTCCCTTGGTGATCTTATAAGCGCCGTTGTATTCGCCCACCTCTTCGCCCATGACAAATACCGTCGGGTCGCGGGTCATCTCTTCATCAATTGCTTGGCGCAAAGCCTCACGGATCTCTACTTTCTGCAATTCCATCAGGGTGCAAATACTCCTTCTTCCAGGTGAATTGGGTCGGGCCAAGGACTCTCTTCCGCAAATTTCATCGCAGCAAGAACAATCTCGCGCTCTTCGCGATCCAATTCTTTGAACTGTTCCTCGGAAAGCCATCCCATCTCAATCAGAGCATTTTTGAGCAGTTGGATAGGATCTCTTTCCATCACTACTGCAAGCGCTTCTTTAGTCCGGTAAAGGCCGGGATCAGAGATCGAGTGGCCGCGAAAACGCTCGCAGACCGCTTCGATTAGAACAGGCCTTGACTCCTGAACTGCATGTTGAAGGGCGTCTTTGAAACCTGCATAGCACTGAAAAAAGTCCATCCCATCAAGCGTATAGGAGCGGATATCATAGCTTTTGGCAAGGCTCTCTGCGATCGGGGTGACGGCAACAGCTCTTTTCACGGCCGTGCCCATTCCCCACTGGTTATTCTCAACTACATAGATGCAAGGAAGATTCCAGAGCGACGCGAGGTTCAAAGATTCATGGATCGCGCCCTGTGCAACAGCGCCGTCCCCCATAAAACAAAATGAAGCTCGGTTTTTCTGCTTCTTGTATTTGATCGTAAATGCCGCGCCCGTCGCAATCGGGACATGTCCGCCCACAATTGCAAGTCCGCCGAGAAGCCGGTCCGTGAACAGGTGCATCGAACCGCCTCGCCCTTTGGCATTTCCCGTCTCTTTGCCGTAAAGCTCCGCCATGATCTCGTTCGGAGTGGCCCCCAAAAGCGTTGCCAAGGCATGGCACCGGTAGGTAGTTGTATACCAGTGATCTTTTCCTGCGGCAGCAATACAGCCGGTTTGGATCGCTTCTTGACCCATATAGGAGTGGTAAAACCCCCCCACCTTCCCTTGCTGATAGGCGGCCTCCCCTCGAATTTCAAGGTTCCTGATGAGAAGCATCTCTTTCAGATGAGTAATAAGCCTCTCTTTTCCAATTTCTTCAATCACCTTTTTCCGGTCGCACTGAAAAAAGTGATACGGGTGGGTCCGATCAGCCATAGATTTCCCTTTTTTTTGGCGTATAGCAAAAACCGATTTCCATGTCAGTAAGGAGCGCTTCCTCCCATCCCGGGGATGGGGCTGTGATTAGGGACTATGTGAGGATTGTTCGTCACCGGCACCGTCCGGAAATCCTCTCCGTCGCCATAAACCTGGAAACAGCCGGCAAAGAGAGTCGCAATTGTTAAAAATATACAGGATTTCATTGACTTAACCGAAAATGAGGATACAAGATCCACCCAATTATGGGGAAGAACAACCTACACCTTCACTCACACTGAATAATATTGCATTAATTCAAAATAAAAAGGAAAATCATCACTCAAAAACCAAGAGAACATAATTGACATCAATATCAAAATTAAATTCACAGTTTGATTATAAAATCGATTTAAGTTCCATCCACCCTTTCACGCCTCAAACGGAAAAGGTGCTGATAGGGAATATTTTTTTTCCCCTTCTGGCTGATACGACCGGCAAACAGTTGCAAGGCGTCTGCAGAACGTGGCAATCTCTGGCCCAAGAACTGGACGAGCTGCTAAAGCTGGAAAAACAAAAACAGAAAACTACACTCACCGGTGTAGGCTTATCTACTCTAGCAAGAAAATGCGAACGAAAGTGCGATCGTCTCAACACGGCAGCTTTTGAAGTCAGAGAATTGCTGTATATCCTCGATCCGCATCAAGAAGCCTTGCAACAAAAGCTAAATTAGGGTTTGATGGCTCTCCATTATGAGAGCCATCTATTACGACACGGAAACGACCGGCGTCAAGCCGGGCAAGGACAGGGTCATCGAGCTCGCCGCTTACGACCCGAAAAACGACAAGACATTTTGCACCTTCATCCATCCCGGATGCCCGATCCCCCCAGAATCGACAGCGATCAGCAATATCACTGATGAAATGGTGAAAGACGCCCCGTCCTTTGCCAAAGTCATCGACGACTTTCTCGCTTTTTGCGATGGCGATGTCGTACTGATCGCACACAATAACGACTCTTTCGACCAGCTTTTTCTCGAAGACGAGTTCAAGCGCGCGTCCCGCATCCTCCCTGAGTGGCCCTACATCGACACCCTCAAATGGTCGCGCAAATACCGTCCCGACCTGCCGCGCCATGGGCTGCAGTTTTTACGCGAAGCATACAAAATTGAGGCCAATCAGGCCCACCGCGCTCTCGACGACGTTATCGTTTTGCACAAAGTCTTTAGCCAAATGATCGACGACCTCGACTTTCCAACCATCATCGGCCTGCTCAGCCAAAAGCAAGAGATCACCCGAATGCCTTTCGGAAAGCACCGAGGAAAAAATCTTTCCGATGTGCCCAGGGACTATGTCGAGTGGCTGGATAAAAATGGAGCTTTAGAAAAGAAAGAAAACGCCTCGCTGCGAGAGGCCTTTGTAACCATCGGGATTCTTAAATGAATATTGCAATTTTGGGTGCCGGCTATCTAGGCAAAGAAGTCGCTTTGAACTGGAGCAAAAAAAATCATCATGTAACCGCCACTACGCGCCAGGCGGAGCGCCTCTTGGACCTTGCGCATGCAGCACAAAAATGCATTATCCTCAGAGAAGTCACCGAAGAGAGCCTAGCTCCCCTTCTTTTTGAAAATGAGACCCTTCTCATTACGATCGGAGCTAAAAGCCCTGATAACTATGAATCAGCTTATCTCCACACGGCTCAGACGCTCCGCCGTCTCGCCGTCAAATCCAAGTTAAGCCGCCGATTGATCTACACCAGCAGCACCTCCGTCTACGGAGACCATCAAGGCTTATGGGTTGACGAAGCCTCCGAGTTGAAGGCGCAATCGGATAAAGTTAAAGTCCTCATTGAAACCGAACAGCTCTACAGCTCGCTCAAAGAGATCGGCTGGCACGTCTGTATTTTCCGCTTGGCTGAACTCTATGGTCCGGGGCGTGAACTATCGCAGCGCCTCCGCTCCCACAAGGGATCTCCCCTCCCCGGCAACGGCGCCAACTTCTCTAACATGATCCATCGAAGCGATGCTGTCTTGGCAATCGACTATGCACTCAAGCACCACCTCACCGGCATCTATAATCTCGCCGATGACGACCATCCGACGCGCCAGCAGCTCTATCAGGCAATCGCGGCG
>JAKBAE010000145.1 GCA_021809325.1 bacterium | reverse complement strand
GCATCGACCCCGACTTTCCCATCACCCTCGAAGAGCTCGTCCTTTTAGGAAGAAGACCGAAGCGCCTCTTTTTCGAGCGCTTCCGCAAGGAAGACCGGGACGCCCGCGATTTTTGGATCGAGAAATTGGGACTGAAAGAGCATCGCAAGACGGCGTATGGGAAACTCTCCGGAGGCTTAGCCCAGAGAGCGCTCCTCGCGAGAGCCCTCATTTCCGAACCGGAGCTCATCCTCCTAGATGAACCAACCGCAAATATCGATGCGAAATCGCTAGTCACCTTCCTCGAGGCGCTTCAAGAGCTCCGGGGACAAAGGACCATCCTCCTTGTCACCCATGACCTGAGGACAATAACGGAAAGGGCCGATAGGCTCCTTTATGTACAAGGAACCGTTACTTCTTTGGATCCTTCCGAAATCTGCGGCCACTACGCCCTTGGCCTCTTCCACTCGCCTTGGGAAGGGAATTTGCAAGGAGCTGAAAGATGATCCCTTTCTTTTTACTCCTCTCTTTTGGGGCCTCGCTCTTGGCTTCTCTCTCAGGGGGCGTCATCGGCAGCTTTGTAGTGATCAAACGGCTGGCCAATCTTTGCGGCAGCATCACCCATGCCGTCATGGGTGGAATGGGGCTATTCCTTTGGCTCCAAAAAAAACAAGGGATCGCATGGTGCCACCCAATCCTGGGGGCAATCGCCGCATCGCTCATTGCCGCCTGGCTGATCGGATGGCTCCATTTCCGCTTTAGGCAAAGGATCGACGCCATTCTCGCCACAATCTGGTCTACCGGCATGTCGATCGGGATTATCTTCCTCGCCTTGACCCCCGGATCGGGCAGCGACCTCACCGGCTTTCTTTTGGGAAACATCCTATGGATCTCTTCGGAAGACCTCCTGTGGCTAGCGCTTTTGAGCTTTATCATCTTGACCCTCGTCGCCTGCTTTTACCGCCCCTTTCTCGCCGTCTGTTTCGATGAAGAACAAGCCCTTTTGCAAAAAATCCCGCTGAAAAAAATTTACTTTCTCCTCTTGGCGTTGATTGCTCTCACAAACGTCTTGCTCATCCAGATCATCGGGACGATCCTGACAATCGCGCTCTTGACCTTGCCTGCCACAACAGCCAACCTCTTCACAAACAGACTCACCACCCTCATGGCCCTCTCGGTCCTCTTTAGCATAGCCGCCTCCATAATAGGTCTGGCAGCCTCCTATGTATTCGACTGGCCTCCGGGAGCAACCATCTCCCTTTGCGCCGCCGCCCTGTACCTTGTTTCCCTGATTTTGAAAAAGAAAATTTTGAATTTCTCTCGTCCGTATCTTGCCCGTTGACAATAGGCGCCTTTTAGAGTAAAATCGCATCACTTATTATTCGTATTTTTTCGGAGGCACCATGTACGCGATCATCGAAACCGGCACCAAAGATACCGGGGGCAAACAGTTCCGGGTCCAGGAAGGCGATATTATCGACGTCGATCTAGTCGGTTCGGATCAACAGCTGGCGTTTGACAAAGTTCTTTTTCTTCACGATGGCAACACCCCTCAAGTGGGTCTGCCTCATCTTCCAAAATGCGTTGTCCATGCAGAAGTGATTGGAGAAGTCAAAGGACCGAAAGTCATCGCCTACAAATACAAAAAGCGCAAAAATTACCGACGTAAAATCGGCCATCGGCAGCGCTATTCCCGCATTAAAATCACTAAAATTGCAGTAGGGTAACAATGGCACATAAGAAAGGGCAAGGATCTACCCGCAACGGACGGGACTCTAACGCACAGCGCCGCGGCGTGAAGGCCACGATGGGCGAGTTTGTCACTAAGGGAAGCATTCTCATAAGACAGTGCGGAACGAAGTGGCACGCAGCCAAAAATGTAGGCATTGGACGAGACTATACGCTATTTGCTCTTTGCGATGGCATCGTCTCTTATCGCAAAGCGGATAAAACCTACGTTTCCGTCATTGCACAATAAATTACTGCCCCCATCCTCATGGGGGCAAATCGTCCTACAACCATCGAGCAGGGCGAAGGGTTGAAGGAAGAATCATGTTTATCGATCGAGTAACTCTTAGTTTGCACGCCGGAAACGGCGGAAACGGCGCTATCGCCTGGCGGCGGGAGAAGTTTATCCCCAAAGGCGGACCTGCAGGCGGCGACGGCGGCAATGGCGGCTCGATCATTCTCGAAGCATCTTCAGAAATCCTTTCTCTCGAAGATTTGCGCAACCGGCGCATCATAAAAGCGAAAAACGGACAGCCGGGCGGCGGGAAAAACTGTTCGGGGAAAAACGCGCAAGATCTCGTCTTGAAAGTGCCTCTCGGCACCCTGATCAAAGACGCGGCGACCCAAAGTATCCTCTTCGACTTCACGGAAAATGGACAAACCTGGAAGATCTGCGCCGGAGGCAGAGGCGGCAAAGGCAACACCCATTTTAAGTCTCCAACAAACCGCGCGCCAAACATCTGTACGGAAGGGACGAAGGGCGCTTCAATCGAAGTAGAGATGGAGCTGAAGCTGATTGCAGATATCGGCTTTGTCGGAATGCCGAACGCGGGTAAATCAACGCTCATTTCCCGCCTAGCCAAGATGCCGGTCAAAATCGCTCCCTACCCCTTCACAACCCTGAAGCCGAATCTTGGGCTTGTGCTCTTTGACGATTTTTCCCGTCTGCTCATTGCAGATATCCCGGGAATCATTGAAGAAGCACATCAAGACAGAGGCCTTGGCCTTTCTTTTCTCCGCCATATCGAGCGCAGCTCTACGCTGATCTTCCTCATTGAGCTATCGCCTTGGGAAGAAGCTCGCGACCCGTTTGAAGAGTTTGTCATGCTGAGAAATGAGTTAGAGCAGCACAATCCCGATCTTTTAAAAAAGCCGTTTCTCGTGGCGCTCAACAAGATCGATCGCGAAGAGACCCAGCCACTCATCCAAGCCTTCCGTAAGCGCTATACGCTGCCGCAAGAGACGCTTTTCGAGATATCCGCAATGAACGGAGACGGTTGCCCGGCTCTTTTGGAAGCAGCCCGCGTCTTAGCCCAAAAAGACGGCAAGAAATTTTAGTTTCTCTCTTATCAACAAATTACTTTTCTCCCAATAAAACAGACCTCTTACTACAATACTTGTTTTTTAACTAACAAAGGCTAAAAATGTCTTCAACTTTAGAAGGAATGTTAATAAATTTTATTATAGATACCCGCAGCTCAATTCAACTCCTTCAGATCTCTCAACAGGAAGAAATGGGACCGGAATTTGAGGATAATGATGATAGCTCGATGCTCACAGCGCTCTCAAACATATCCGAAATGGTCAATCAAAACCGCGTCTCGTATGAAGCGAACATGCAAAGCGCAACAAGCGTCACTCAGCTGCGTAACACCGCCAGATCGATCAATGGATTCCTCATCGAACACCCCCATCTCTTGATGGGATGCCGGATCCAACGATTGCGCACTGATTTCGATGGGGAGTCGATCAAAAAAAACGAGGAAGCGGAATGGGAAGCGAGCTGTTGCGAGCGTTTTTGGGGAGCGCCTAGCAGGAGAACCTTGCAGGCGATCAACGAGACATTGATTAAAGTGAGAGATGTTCACAGCCAAGCGAACGAAATGCTCTACCACCTAGATCCCGAGTCCTTCAATTCTTGCTGCTGTAGAAGCGCTTGTGTGATCTCATAGCAAACTATTGAATTACAGATTCTTTACCTACTTCTCATTTCACATCTAGTTTCAAATTATTTTTACTATCTTGTTAAATAACATATATTTAAGGTAGGGTTTTGTCTCTTCAAAAAAATATGCAGTCAAAAAACATGGTTCGAAAAGAAGCCTTATTGCAGAGCTGAAAAATGAACATTCAAAATTAGGAGAAACTTCAATGCAAGTTTTGAAAACACCCTACATCCAAAATCCGGTATTGGGTTTACCGAAAATCGACACAGCAAAAATCATCCATGCTGTAACAGTCGTTGCACTCGCAGCAATCGCTACTCATATGATAACCAATCTTCCCGGGGCTTCTGCCTTTGATATGTCGGCTACTAATCCAGCCATGGCAGCGGCCACTCCAGGAGTGTGGGAAAGCATTTCGTCAGGCGCGTCCAGTTTTGCAGGTGGAACCGCCAAGTTCGCAGGAAACCTTCTTTCCGGGCTCAAAAATGCTCCGACCTATAATAATAATGTAAAGATTAACCCGGTGATTAAAGGCTGTGGTGATGCGGTAGCTCATGGAGGACAAGGAGGCAGCGCAATAGCAAGTGTAAATGTTCCAGATCCTGGTATTTTGGGTTCACTCTCTGTACTGGACAAAAAAACAGGATAAAGACGATCGGCGAAGCGCCGACATGATCTGCAGGATAAATTAATCTATCTTGCCTATCCTGCCGCTTGC
>JAKBAE010000144.1 GCA_021809325.1 bacterium | reverse complement strand
CTCGGGGGCAGGGCTTCGGCCGCTTCGCGGCTGGCAAACTGGCTCAAAATCATCGATTTTTCTGTGTGCCCGAGTTTTGCAACTGCCTCATTTTATCTAGTTACTTTAACTTTGCAGGTGTCCTGATACTGGTTCCGCCTCATACATCTCTTCGCTCTTAAGCGCTATAAATCAAAATAGTGCATTATTTTGCCTTCAAAACTGAGGTCCATGGATGATTGAGATTTGACAAAAAATGATCGAAATTCGATCATTACCCGCAATCTCAACAGGAGGTTCCTATGAATAAAATCGTCTCTCTCAGCCGGATTTTGAAACTCTCTGCTCTTGGCCTTTGCGCCGCCCTTCCTTTGCTCGAAGCGGGCTATTGGATCAGCTCCGGCTATCCCTTTCTCGAACCCTGGTTCCAGGCGGCCCCTTTGCCTATTTTTAGCAAATGGCCCGTTGGTTGGGGCGATTTGACAGGCGCCCAGAAATGCCTGGGGTTTCTTTCCAATCTGATCACCCTCGCTTTTACGATGGGGTCTTTGGTTTATCTTTCAAAACTGTTTGCTTCGATGCAGCAGTTGCGGCTGTTTGAAAAAGAAAACGCTCTTTTCGTCAGAAAAGCTGGATGGGCGCTTCTTTGGGGACAGATGCTCCATCCGCTTTCCGTAGCTTGTCTCAGCCTAAGCTTGACATACCGCAATCCGGTAGGGCATCGCGCCGTTGAAGTCGCCATCGGGACTCATGAGTTGGCTATGATTGCTTTAGGTTTGACGCTTTTGCTCCTTTCCTGGATTTTGGAAGAAGCATCTGTTATGAATGAAGAAAGAGAGGCGACGGTGTAAAAATGCCTATTTTAGTTCATTTAGATGTCATGCTTGCGAAAAAAAAGATGCGCTCGAAAGATCTCGCTGAAGCGATCGGGATTACAGAGCAAAATCTTTCAATCCTAAAAACAGGAAAAGCCCGGGCCCTTCGGCTGAGCACACTCGAGACGATTTGCAAGATCCTCGAGTGCCAGCCGGGAGATTTGCTTGAGTTTAAGGAGGCGGCTTTATCGTAACACTCGAAGAAATGGCCATCGAGGCGATGGTTGAAAAAGGGATGTTTCCCGCTTATCCTGAAAAGGCTTTGCAAGAGCTCGATCGCATTGAAAAGTGCGCTCCTTTTAAGCAAGGGATGCAAGACAAAAGGGAGCTGCTTTGGGTATCGATCGACAATATCGACTCGCGCGATCTCGATCAGCTTACCTTCGCAGATACCCTCCCTTCAGGCAAAAGCCGCATCTATATCGCTGTAGCCGACGTCGATGCGCTTGTTAAAAAGAGCAGCGCCCTCGATCTGGCCGCATGCCACAATACGACCTCCGTCTATACGCCGGGAAAAGTATTTGCGATGCTGCCTCCCAAGCTCTCAAACGACTTGACCTCTCTCAATCCGGATGTAGACCGGGCCGCCATTGTCATTGAGATGGAGGTGGACGAGAGAGGGAAATTCGAGCTTCACGCCCTCTATCCCGCTTATGTCCGCAATAAGGCAAAGCTCGTCTATGAATTTGTCGCCGAATGGCTAGAGCAAGGGAAACGGCTGGAAAATATTTCCGAAGAGATCCATCAACAACTGACCTTCCAAGATGAGATTGCCCAGCGCATCCGCTCTTTTCGTCACAACCAAGGAGCTCTCGGCTTCGAGACGATCGAGCTGCAAGCGGTGATGATCGCTAAGATCGCCGTCCATCTTGAGCCGCGCAAAGTGAATCGGGCCCACCGCCTCATTGAAAATTACATGATCGCGGCCAATGTAGGGGCCTCTCGTTTTTTAAAACGGAATAATCTCCCTGTCTTACAGCGCGTGGTACGCAAGCCCAAGCGGTGGAGGCGCATTGTCATTTTAGCCAAAACCCTTGGAGAAAAGCTTCCCTCGAGACCGAACGTGAGGGCGCTAAGGGATTTTCTCGTGCGCCAGCAAACAAAAAATCCGGAAGGGTTCCATGACCTATCGCTCTCCATTATCAAGCTCATCGGCAAAGGAGAGTATGTAGTTGGAATCCCTGGCAAACGTCCAGTGGGGCATTTCGATCTGGCGCTTCACGACTATGCGCATACCACGGCACCAAACCGCCGCTACCCTGATCTCATCATGCAAAGGCTTTTAAAGAGCCATCTTTTTCATGAACCGCTTCCCTATAAGCGAAGGGAACTTGTCCAGCTAGCTCTGCACTGTACAGAAAAGGAAGACGATGCGACCAAAGTCGAGCGCCGTATGATCAAATGCGCTGCCGCGATGGTGATGAAAGATCAAATCGGACAGCGCTTCCAGGCGATTGTCACCGGAGCCGGACGAAAGGGGATCTGGGTGCGCCTTTACGATCCTCCCGTTGAGGGAAAAGTCATCATCGGATGCGGCAAGCTCGATGTAGGAGATAAGATTGAAGTGGAACTTCTCAAGGTAGACGTACGCAAAGGGTTTATCGACTTTAGAGGGTGTCTGTAACATGTTTTTTTGCGGGGGTTGTATCGACAAAAGTATACAACCCTCGCTATCTTCTTAAAGGTTAGTTATTTTGGTACAGCCGCACTTCTACTGAATTTTTAAAGTGTACTGAGTTAATGGGTTCTTCGTTAGCAAGACGATATAAATCATGAATAGTAGTTGCATCAGCGCGCCAAGACCCATCTGCATCCTGTTTAAAAGGCGAACGAGCAAGAAAGTGATGGCCATCGTGGGATCGAACACTCCAATCCTTCTCGTTATCAAGCTGATCTAATCTTTCAGCCTCAACGTATTTGACTCCATCTTTGGTGTATTCAGTCTTCAAGGCGAGAGAAAACTTCCCATTAGGCAACACCCCCCTCATTAGGGATGCCGTCATGTCTTCTGCCCATAGCTCTTTTTGCCAAGGCAATACGGGCAATTTACAAAATGCAGAAATGCCCCCAACGGCCTCTATGATTTTATTTGTCGTCTCTTTTTCTTTTTGCTCCCAAAGGGTATGTAAACAATCAATATAAACAGAATCTTTTGGTCTCGCACTGATTACTTCTTTTATTGATTGAGTTTCTTCCGGGGAAAAATTGGCAATCAAGCACTGATTTACACAATCAGCAACTAATTTTACATCCAGATCAGCCTTGTCGCATTTTGACAAGTCAGATAACAAACAGCTAGGGACATGATTTGTAATTTCCATATAAACTCCTGTTAGAATGGACAAAAAGTTTAGGCGCGAGCTCAGAAAAAAAGCAAGCTCGTCTTTTAGAAGCTGCTTGTAGAATTCCAAAGATGGATGGTGTGGCTTTGATGTTCAAAACCAAGAATGCCAATGGATGCGACGCTCAAAGAAAAGAGTCGCCCTTCTTGCACCGGAAGCTGGAGCCATCTCGCAGCAAGGGCGCGGAGAAAATGGCCGTGGGAAAAGAGCGCGACCCTCTTTTGGTGGGTTGATAGTTTTTTTAACATCCGATCTGCCCGGACTGTAACGTCTCGGAGCGATTCTCCTTCGGGCGCTCCCATGGAAAAGATGCTCCATTCTGGGTCTTGTTCATGGATCTCTTCCGTTGTCAACCCTTCATAGCGGCCGTAATCCCACTCCTTCGCATCGGAATCGATTTGCCGGATCTCTTTAAACCCGGCCAAATCGCAAGTGGTTTTCGTTCTTGTCATGGGAGAGCAGTACACCGCTTCGAATAAGACCTCCTGCAGCCTTTGTTTTAATATTAGGGCTTGCTCTTTTCCTGTCTCCGTCAAAGGGATGTCCGTCGTGCCTGTATGCTGACCTGATTTTGTCCAATCCGTCTCTCCGTGCCGGATGAGAAAGATCTGCAATTCGGTCTGCATCAGTGGTGGCCCCCATGATGCCCGCCTCCGCCGCGGTGCCCGCCATCGTGGTGTCCGCCGTCATGATGGTCGTGGTGGTCATAGTAGTAATGATGGTGATAGTGGCGGCGCCATTCCGTTTCGTTTCCATACCAGAATCCGCCGTACCAGCCGGGACCGATCCAAATTTCTTGATAAGTGCCGCCGTAATAAGGGGAGCTTCCCGACATCCAGGCTACATAATCGTCTTCATTGCCAAAATAATGGCCGTAATACCAGCCCGGCCCCTGCCAGCCGTAATTGTTGCCTGCATTAAGCTGAACTTGAACGCTCGGCTTTGCCATTGCGGTAAGTGAGCTTGTCAAGACAAGGAAAGAGAGCAAAAAACATTTGTGCATAATGACCCCTTAGATACTCCATCCATAAACGGGCTAGAATTTTTATGCAATTTTCCTCTGTACTGGACAAAAAAACAGGATAAAGACGATCGGCGAAGCGCCGACATGATCTGCAGGATAAATTAATCTATCTTGCCTATCCTGCCGCTTGCGATCTTGCGCATCCTGTTCTCTTCTT
>JAKBAE010000027.1 GCA_021809325.1 bacterium | reverse complement strand
GGGGGCGGGGGGGGGTGGGGGCCGGTGACGAGATGGATCGCTGAGGCAGCAGGTTCGATGAGCTTGGCGATGGCGTCGATCTCTTTTCCCTTGGAAAAGCCACAGACAAAGCGGAGAGCGGCGCTTGGGAAATGATAATGGAGGAGGGCGATGAGCCTTTCAAACCCTTGCAGGTTGTGCGCTACATCGAAAATGAGATCTTTTTCAGCGAATCTGCGCCTTTCGAAGCGGCAAGGGGGCATTGCCTGCAGTCCGGCTGTAATAGCGGCAGGCTCTAGTAGAAGCTGATCTGAGATCGATTGGAGCGCTAAGCGCGCCGTCGCCCGGTTTTCTTCATCGTAATTCGGGTGGGAGAGAGTCGTTTGAAGGAGGGGACATCTCTTTTCTTGGGCTAGAGGCAAGATCCACTCAGTCGGGACGGTTTTTCCGAGGATGGCCGGCGTGTCGGGTTTCAAGATCCCCGCCTTGGCTTGGCAGATTTCTTGCAAGCTTGATCCCAAAATCTCTTGATGATCGAGCCCGATCGAAGTGATGACGGAAACAAGCGGGCGTACGACGTTGGTTGCATCATAGAGGCCGCCGAGTCCTGTTTCAATGACGGCGATCTCGACGTTTTGCTCTCGAAAAAGGAGGAAGGCGAGTAGCGTTGCAATCTCGAAAAAGACGGGCGTCAGCTCGCAGGTCTCGATTGCTTGGAGCACCTTGGGATACAGCTTGCAGATCTCCTCTTCGGCAACAGGGATGGAGTCGATCCGGATTCTTTCGCAAAAAGAAGAGATATGGGGCGAGGTATACAGGCCGGTGCGGTATCCCTGATTTTGTAGGGCAGCGGCGATCTTCGTGCAAACCGAGCCCTTTCCATTCGTCCCGGCTACATGGATTGTGGGAAAAGCAGTTTCCGGATGGCCGAAATAAGAGCAGAGCTTTTCCATAGAAAAAAGGCTCCTTGCTCCTGCAGCCGATCGCGGCAGACGGTAGATTTGCTCTTGGATCTCTGAATATCTAATTGTGGAAAAAGAGAATGACGTCTCCATCTTGAACGATATAATCTCTGCCTTCGGATCTCGCTTTCCCTGCTTCGCGGGCACCGACTCGTCCTTTATAGCGGATCATATCTTCATAAGATACGACCTCGGCTCGGATGAACCCTTTTTCAATGTCGGTATGGATTTTTCCTGCCGCCTCGGCTGCGCTCATCCCTTTGCGGATTGTCCAGGCGCGCGTTTCGATTTCGCCCGTCGTCAAAAAGGTGATGAGGCCAAGAAGGTCGAAAGCCGCTTTGATCAAACGGTTCAACCCCGTCTCTTGCAGCCCTAGCGTTTCGAGGTATTCTTTGGCCTCTTCTTCAGATAGCTGAGAGAGTTCCTCTTCGAGGCGGGCGCAGATCGGGACCACGCTGCTCCCTTCCTTCTCGGCATAGGCCCTTACTCTTTCTACAAGTGGATTTTCCATCGAGGGAAGGTCTGTTTCTGCGACGTTGGCGATGTAGAGCACTTTTTTTAATGTGAGGAAGGGGTATTTTGAAGCGATTTCTTTCTCTTCCTCAGTGAGCGGGCAAGCACGCATGGGCAGGCTCTGGTCTAGGTGCGCTTTTGCTTTTTGCAAAAAGGTTGCTGCGGGCTGCAGTTCTTTTTTGGATTTGAGCTGCTTTTCGATTTTTTGGAAGCTGTTTTCCGCCATTTGGAGATCCGCTAAGATCAGCTCGAGTGTGATCACTTCGATATCGTCTAGCGGGTCGATGCGCCCTGCAACGTGGATCACTTGCTCATCTTCAAAGCAGCGAACGACCTGCGCGATCGCATCCGTTTCGCGGATATGGGAGAGAAATTGGTTGCCAAGCCCCTCGCCTTGGGAGGCGCCTTTCACAAGGCCTGCGATGTCGACGAAGCTCACCGTTGCGTAAATAAGCTTTTTGCTGTGCGAGAGATCGGAGAGAGCCTGCAAGCGCGAGTCATACACGGTTACGATCCCGACATTCGGGTCGATTGTGCAAAATGGGTAATTTTCCGAAGGGATCCCCTTTCGAGTCAGAGCGTTGAAGAGCGTGGATTTGCCGACGTTCGGCAATCCTACAATTCCGCAAGAGAGATTGGATGACATAAGCAGTCGATGAGTGTGGGGTTAAGGAGGCCGAAGCTGATGAGCTGCGGCTTTTCCAGGGGTGTATGTGGGATTCCATTTTCGATGACAAGCGTTGTCGAAATGATGCCGCCCGGCGAATAGGCCCATACCGGATAGCGGCCATCGGGCGGAAGCAAGGAGTGCACGTGCGCCGAGCTGATCGTAAAGCAGTAAGGGCGCCCTAAAAGCCGCTCCGCTTTAGCCAGAGCGCCCTCTTGGATCGCGAAGCGGATTCTTGTGCTCGAGACAGGCTCCCCATCCACTTTGAGCTTGGGTACGACATGCACTTGAAAACCGCGTTGGAGGCCGAGGAGGCGGAGCGCATCCGGAGTTCCAAGCCGTCCCCGCCCAATAGCTGCATCATCCCCAATGACCAGATGCTCGAGGTCGTAAGGAGCTAAAAACTCTGAATAAGAGAGGGCGGCAAGTTCTTGTGTAAAGGTCAGCATGGCTGTTTTTTCAATGCCATAAGACGAAAGGAGCGATTGTTTAAAGGGGGGTGGGGTCAGAGGCAAGGAAATGCCGGCCGGATTCAATACGTCGAACGGATGGTTCGAGAAGGTAATTGCTTGCGTGGACCCAAATTGAGACAGGGTTTTAAAAAGTTCTTGATGGCCGAGATGCACGCCGTCGAAGGTGCCGATCGTGAGAGCCCTTTTCATACGCATTTTCTCAAATAAGGGCGATAGTCGAACGCCGGATCCTCAAGCGAGTCGGTACTTACACACTCTTCTAGCAAAAAAGTTCCAGAACGGGTGCGCTCTAAATGAGAGAGATGGGCCCCGCAGCCCAGCATTTCCCCCAGGTCATGCGCCAGGGTGCGGATGTAGGTGCCTTTGCTGCAGTCGACGAGGAGCTTTACTTTAGGATATTCGTAGGATAAGAGCTCTGTTTTGAGCTTCACCCGGACTGGTTCGCGCTCAACTGTAACTCCTTTTCGGGCGAGCTCGTACAGCTTCTTGCCGTTTATTTTTTTTGCAGAAAACATCGGGGGGATTTGCAGACACTCCCCTTGAAATGAAAGAAGCGCTTTTTCCAGCTCGGTTTGGGTTGGGACTAAGTCCGAAGTAGAGAGAATTTGTCCATCAGAATCGTAGGTGTCGGTTACAGTTCCTAAGCTCAGGGTTGCAGAATATTGCTTGTCTTCCGTGAGAAAGCGATCAGACAAGCGGGTATATAGTTTGCCGATCAAAAGGACCATCACCCCCGTGGCGAATGGGTCGAGGGTTCCGGCGTGGCCTATTTTTTCGATCTTCGATTTTTTCCGAAGGAGCGATACTAGGCTGAAGGAACTGATTCCTGCTTTTTTATTAACGGGCAGGATGCCGCAGAGAGAGGGGTGTTCTGCCGACATGTTGCTTCATTCCGAATCTTCTGTGGGAGGAGCGTCTGCCCTTGATTTTCTCTCGTCTTCGATCTCGCCGAGGATTTTTTCAATGCGCATATGCTCATCGACAGTGTGATCGATTTTAAAGGTGAGCTGAGGAAAGTAGCGGAGCTCTACCTTTTTAGAGGCTTGCACTGCGATAAATCCTGCTGCGCTCTCAAGTGCATGGAGAACTTTTTCCTTCTCGGCATCCGTTGCGATCATGCTGATATAGACTTTTGCATGATGGAGGTCGGCAGAAGTTTCTACCTTGGTGACGGTCACAAATGTATTGATATGCGGATTGCGCACGTCTTTATGAATGACCTCAAAAATCACCTCTTTCAAAAGGGAGTTGACGCGGCTTAAGCGTTGCGCTTTCATCGGATTTTAAAGCTCCTGCTCGAGGTATGTAATTTCATAGGCTTGAAATACATCGCCTTCTTTGACGTCGCTCTGTCCGTCAAGGAGGATACCGCATTCGATCCCTTTAGAGACTTCTTTCACATCCTCTTTTACTCGCTTGAGTGAAAGAATTTTTCCTTTCCAGATGATTTCTTTGCCTCGCAACTGGCGTACTAAGCAGCCCCGTTTGATCAGCCCCTCAGAGACTTGGCAACCTGCGATCAGTCCTAATTGAGAAGATTTAAAGACAGCTTTGACATAGGCTTCCCCTAGTTCTTCTTCCTTTTCGATCTTATCGAGAAGAGCGCGCATGCGCAGTTTCACTTCATCAACCAAGTGATAGATGATGTCATGCAAGATGACGGGAATTTTTTTCTGCTTGATCTGATCGTCGGCACGGCTTTCAATGCGAGTATGAAAACCTACAATGGTTGACTTTGAAGCTCCGGCCAAATCGATATCCGACTCCGAGATCTCTCCGACCCCTTCGTTTACAATTTCCAAACGAACTTTTTTCGAATGAATTTTGAGGAGCGAGTTGCGCAGCGCCTCCAAAGACCCTTGTACGTCTGCACGGAGTATGACGGGAAGGATTTTCATCTCCCCGCTCTCGCGCTTTGCCATCATCCTATCGAGGCTGCTGATCTTTGTTTGCGTTAAAAGGCTTCGTTGATGTCCCGCCACCCTAGCTTCTGCCAGGTCTCTCGCTTCTTTTTCATTCTTGACGACGATAAACTCCTCTCCCGCTTCCGCCAATTCCGAGAGGCCCGTGATCTTGACAGGCGTAGACGGTCCGGCTGATTCAACATGGCGTCCCGTGTCATCTTGCATCGTTTTAATCCGTCCAAAGAAATGGCCAAAGACGATCGCATCGTTTTTGCGAAGCGTTCCATTTTGGACAAGCACAGTAGCTACAGCTCCCATGCCTTTGTGCATTTCCGACTCGAGGATCGTTCCACGTGCACGGTTGTTGGGATTTGCCCTTAGCTCTAAAATTTCTGCTTGGAGTGCGATCATTTCAAGCAGCTCCTGCACGCCCTGTCCGGTTGTAGCCGAGCAGTTGACGGTAATGATTGAGCCGCCCCAAGATTCGGGCAAGAGATCCCTTTCGGCTAGTTCCCGATATGCTTTTTCAGGGTCGAAAGAAGGCTTATCGCACTTGTTGAGCGCGACAAGAATCGGTACTTTTGCTTCTCTTGCCTGCCGGATCGCTTCATCTGTTTGGGCACGGATCCCCTCGTCTCCTGCGATAACGAGAATAACGATATCGGTTACGTTCGCCCCGCGAGAGCGCATTTCCGTAAACGCTTCGTGGCCCGGGGTGTCCAAGATAGTGACATCGCCTGCATTCGTGTGCACCTTGAATGCACCGATATGCTGAGTGATTGCACCTGCCTCGCCAGCTGCGCGGTTGGATTTGCGGATCGCGTCGATCAGGCTTGTTTTGCCATGGTCGACATGGCCCATGAACGCTACGACTGAAGAGCGCAAATTCAGATCCGCGGCATCCGCGTTCTCGATCTCTTGGCGGATGGTCCGGTCAGTTATCCGGATCCGCTCTTGCTCGGAAGTATCGATAGTGATTTCGCAATCGAAGTCATGGCCAAGGAGCTGTACGACTGTTTCGTCATCGAGAAAATCGTTCAGCGTCAATGTAAGGCCCTTCATAAAGAGCTTTGCAATCAGCTGTGAAGCTTTGAGCTTCATCTCGTGGGCAAGGTCTTTGATTGCAATGGGGAGACGGACGCTGATTGCCTTCGGCCGGATGACTTGCTCTTCTACCCGCCTTTTTGCTTTAAATGCGCGTCTTTTTCTCCAAGCCTCGTTTTCAATATCGCGCAGCCCTTGCCGGTCTCTAGCATCAAAAGAGCGCACCTCTTTTCGCTTTGCAGGCAGCCGCATTTCTTTTCGCGGCGCAGCTGCGGGGGGCTGGGGTGCGGAAGGAGGCGGGGTAGCGGGAGATTCTTCGCGCTTTGCTCCCGGCTGCTTTTTCTCCGCCTCGTGAGTTTTGGCAGGGGAAGTTACGGCTTGAGGCGGTGCGGCCTTTTGCTCTTCAGCCCCCATCGCCGGGGGAGTGGAAAGCGGCCCTTTTTCTTCTGCCGGCTCTTCATGGAAAACATCTTCATGCAGCCCATGGGCTTTCGCGCCAGCTTCTTCGCCTTCGGACTCATCCGATTTTTGCTGCACGATCCGCGTTTTCCGCTTTTTTGATGCAGCTTCCTGAGCGGCCTCTTCCTCTTTTTTGGATCGAGGTGGAGCCTCTTTTTCAGGAGGGGAAGGGAGTTTTGGCTTGCCGACTTGCAGCGCTTGTGCCAACTGGGTGTTTTTGATGTTTAACTTGATTTTGGCCAACGACTATCCCTTTCTTTTGCGCAATTGTTCTAAAATCTTATCCGCTAAATCGTAGTAGTTCACGCCGGGAACTTTCGCCGAAAGATCGGTAGGTACCGCTAGCATAAACTTGCGCAAGGTATCGAAGCCTGCGCCGATCAAGCTCTCTTGAACCAGCCCGCTGACTCCCTCGATTTTGAGAGGATCATCGAGCGATTCGTCAGTGCTATCGGCCAGTTCTGCCATCTGGATGGTGAGCAGCTTTTGGTATTCGCTCATTTTGTGGACTTCGATCTCCGTGTTGAGCATCTGCCCGATCAAACGGGCATTCATGCCACGTTTGCCGATCACGGTCGGGTAATCTTCGTCCTGTACGACCATGAAGATCCGGTTTTCCCGGAACTTCAGCTTTTTGGCTTCGACGGGAGCGATCAGGTTTTTGAGCAGCGTGTCTGTTTCATCGGAAAAGGGAACTACATCGATCTTTTCGTTATTGAGCTCTCGGATGATGTTTTTGATCCTAGTCCCACGCACGCCGACGCATGTACCGACAGGGTCCACTTTTGCATCGTACGAACGGACAGCCAGCTTTGTTCGGTAGCCCGGATCGCGGACGATCCTTTCGATGGCGACCGTCCCGTCTTCAAGCTCCGGCACTTCTTGAGCAAAAAGCTGGGTGACGAATTCAGGATGGCTGCGTGACAAGATGACCTCTGCTCCGCCGCCTTCAGTGTCGCGCACTTCTAGGAGAAGGGCTTGCACCTTTTCTCCAGGGTTGTAGCGCTCGAGCTTGGGATAGTTCCTCTCGGGGAGGATCCCTTCGACTTTGCCTAGATCGACGACAATCGTCCGGCCGCGGATAAAGCGCTTTACGGTGCCGGAGATGATCTCTCCTACCCGGTGCCGATACTCTTCGCAGATGACATCCCGCTCAGCCCCTTTGAGCTTTTGCGAGATGATCTGTCTTGCGGCTTGCGCTGCGATGCGGCCGAAATCTTGCGGGGTAACGGAGATTTCGAGAAGCTGTCCAACCTGGCATTCAGGTTCCATTTCCCGAGCATCTCCGAGAGAGATCTCCTCGACCGGATTTTCTACTTTGTCAACGATCTTTTTCTGAGCGTAGACTTCGATTTCACCGGTCTTCGGATGGATCTGAACGGAGACTTTCTCGCCGATACCCTTCACGCTTTTACGTGCAGCAGCCCGCAGGGAGTCTTCGATCGCCGTGATAATGATGTCGCGCTTGATCCCTTTTTCACGTTCCAGATATTCAAAAATGGCGAGTAAATCTTTATTCATCGTCAAATTCCTCATCGTCAGAAAAGTTTTTCTTCTTTCCCTTTTCTTTGTCTTTCTTTTTGCTCTTCGCTTTCGAGCTGACCACGATATCGTCGTGGTTCATCTGATTTTTTTCGATCAAGTACTCTTTGATCGAGAGAGCGATTTTTTTATGCTCAGGGTCTAGTTTGATCACTTTTGCAGTGACAGGGTCGCCCTTTTGAATCACGTCTTCCACTTTGCCGAAAGGCTGATCGGAGAGCTCAGTGACATGGATCAAAGCTTCAATGCCGTTGTCTAACTCGACAAAGGCTCCGAAAGCAGTTGTTTTCGTCACTGTGCCGTGGACCAGCGATCCGATTGGCAAAGTTCTTTCAATCGATTCCCAAGGATTTGTGCTAAGCTGTTTGACGCCGAGCGTAATCTTTTTGCTCTCCTTGTCAACCGACAAGATGACCGCTTCCACTTTGTCTCCCTTTTTGAGAAGCTCGGAAGGGTGCGATACTTTTTTAATCCAGCTCAAATCAGAGATATGGATCAGTCCGTCTACGCCGGGTTCGAGCTCTACAAAGGCGCCATAGTTCGTGAGGTTGCGGATTTCGGCAACGACACTGCTTCCAATTGGGTATTTTTTCTCTACATCTTCCCAAGGATTGCGCTCGGTCTGCTTGATGCCGAGAGAAATCTTTCCCTCGTCTTTTTGGACGGAGAGAACGATCGCTTCTACATCATCGCCGACGCGGACCATTTCGCTTGGGTCGGTGATGTTTTTGGTCCAGGACATTTCAGATACGTGGATCAGACCTTCAATTCCCGGCTCTACTTCGATGAATGCTCCGTAGGAGACGAGGTTGACGATCTTGCCTTTCACGAGGGTGCCCGTTGGGTAGCGGCGCTCGATCTCTTCCCAGGGATTTTCTTCTTTTTGCTTCAGGCCCAAAGCAACGCGGCCTTTGTCGCGGTCGATATGGAGGATCATGACTTCGATCTCTTGGCCGAGGTGGATCATTTCGGACGGGTGTTTAATCCGCTTCCAGGTCATGTCAGTGATGTGGAGGAGTCCGTCGATGCCGTCGAGATCAAGGAACACGCCGAAGTCAGTGATGTTCTTCACGATCCCTTTGCGTAGGGCGCCTTCTTGGATATGCTCTAACAGTTCGGCCTTCTTCGAGACCCGCTCTTCTTCGAGCAGCTCGCGGCGGGAAACGACGATGTTTTTCCTTTCGATATTGATCTTGAGGATTTTGAAATCGTAGCTGCGCCCGATAAACTCATCGAGGTTCTTGATTCTTTTGTTGTCGATTTGCGAGCCGGGGAGGAATGCTTCCATTCCTATATCAACCATCAAGCCGCCTTTGACTTTGCGGATGACTTTGCCTTTGACGATCGAGCCTTCTTTGCAATGGTTGACGATATGTTCCCACTGACGGAACTTGCGCGCTTTTTCTTTGGAGAGGACGATCTGTCCGTCTTCGCCTTCGGCTTGGTCTAGATAGACTTCTACATCGTTTCCAAGTCCCAGTTCTTCCGTTTCTGTGAATTCGGCTACAGGAACAAGCCCTTCTGATTTGAGCCCCACATCAACTACGACGTAGTCCTTCGAGATTTCGACGATCTTTCCTTTGAGGATCTGGCCTGCTGTAAGCATGGAAAGCGAGGTTTCTGCTCCGGCTTTTCCTGTTCCGTAAAGCAGGTCTCGAAATTGACGGGCTTCATGTTCTTGGAATGCGACGTCGTCCAGGACGTTGCTGGTGTTCCAATCGTGTTGTGGGGTTTGGGGTGACATTTTAAGGGTTTCTCCTGTTTCTAAATAATATGGCGGCGCCTTATGCCGGGATTCGACGAATCCGTATGGGCATGGGTGCACCTTGCTTAAATGAAAAAGATTAGCACGACATTCTCAATATTATCAAGATGTAAGGTTTGGGCAGGATGGGCTAGTGCGCCTTTTCATAATGAATTGGAGCAATTTCGGCGTCAAAGCCCCTAGGATCGACGATCACAAAGTACCTAGTATTAACCTAATACAAGGAACTTTGTGATCGCCGATCCTAGGAGCTTTGACGCTGAAATTGCTCCAAGAATTTATGAGACAGTGTACTTGGAGACTAAAAATTTGATTTTTTGGTCCGAAAGGCTATTGCAAAATGATTTTTTAGATCCTCCCCATTGGTGATAATATTTTCCTATTTCAGATCCTTTTCTTCACCATTTTGTCTTTTCAATAAATTTTTTTTCATTCTATTTTATCAGTATCTCTTCTATGGAAGGCGTTTCGTATCTTGTTTGAATCTAGGTATATAGGTGTATATAGTAATTTTAGATTTTCATGTTCTTAG
Source organism: bacterium (assembly GCA_021809325.1). Lineage (GTDB taxonomy): Bacteria > Chlamydiota > Chlamydiia > Chlamydiales > SM23-39 > JAKBAE01. The sequence goes on along the minus strand of JAKBAE010000027.1, from coordinate 11,571 downwards.
ATGAATTTTTTCATGTCTAACAATTGAAAAAAAAATTCTTCTTTATTTTTTCAACATGCGTGCGTAGATTGAAAATTTCTGTTGCGGGTGAAAATATTTAATTGCCCGCCCAGCTTTCTGGGGATATCATTGATAACCCAAAAAGGAGGAATTGATGAAACCGAGCATTTTAAAGTTTGGAGGTGCGAGCGTTGCAAGCCCGAGGTCCTTTCATACCATTGCTCAGCTCATAATTGAGAAGATGAATTTAAACCCGCAAGTTGTAGTTGTTGTGAGCGCGATGGGAGATACGACAAACCGACTGCTCGATTTGGCCAGAAGCGTTCACCCCAATCCTCCGAAGCGCGAGCAAGATATGCTTGTTTCTGTGGGTGAGCGCATCAGCATTTCTCTTTTGGCCATGGCTCTTGCAGCGCTTGGCGCAGAAGCGCTCAGCTTTACCGGGAGCCAATCCGGCATCATTACTACGGATGCCCATAGCGATGCCAAAATAGTCGATGTGCGGCCTAAACGGGTCCTCTCCGCATTTTCCCAGGGGAAGATCGCTATTGTAGCAGGATTTCAGGGTGTGAGCCGAAACGGTGAAATAACGACTCTTGGAAGAGGGGGCTCCGATACGACGGCTGTAGCCCTCGGGGCAGCTCTTGGCTCAGACACAGTGGAGTTTTATAAAGATGTTGGAGCGATCTACGATCGCGATCCCAAAGCCGATCCTATGGCAAGGCCAATGGCGAATCTCTCTTATCAGGAGGCAGCGGTTTTGGCCGAAGCCGGAGCGCGCGTTCTCCATAAGCGCTCGATTTCGCTTGCAGAGAAAAACGGCATCCGCCTTGAGGTGTATCCAATCCGAGGGGCAAGGATCCCGGGGAGTATTGTTGGCAAAGACGCTGTCAGATGCCCGGAAATGATTTATGAGCAGGAATAAAAGATGTTAGCTGCAGGGCTTGATGAATTTGAACTTGGGTGCGGACCGTTTCAGGGCGGGGCTGTCTATTATCGGGAAGGGGCCCAAGATTTGATCCGCAAGCTAGTTCCTGCCGATCTCTTGGATGGAGCGGAGAGCCCGCTTGCCAAGGCCCGCTTCAATGATCTTCTTCCCGTTATTGCACATACGGAGCTCAAGAGCTCCCCTTGCACTTTGTCAATCCAGCTGCTTTGCAAGTACCGGCAAAACGCTTGCTATTTTTTCTATGAAATGGTCAGCCGTCATCTTCTTTCCCAAAAAAGATTGAATGTGGATCTGTTTTTCGCCTCCGATGTGCGGTTGCCGAAGCTGAGCGACGAGCTTCTAAGCGTGGCGGAAATCGTTTTGCAAATTAAAAGCTCTCAAGAGCTAGAAGAAATGCGGCGCAATCTTGCTCAAATTGAGACCGAAGTGCGCCTTGGCGTTGTTTCTCACTATCATGCCAGGAGGATCCTTGAGTTCAAAGGGCTCTCAAGCGACGGTAAGATCGCAATGATCCAAGAAAAGATCGGCTCTCTCATTCAGAGCAGGTCTAAAGATTTCGACCACGGGATTTTTTCCCAAATGCAGCATTTCCTTGTCACTTGCCAAGACGACTTCAAGAAATCTCGCGATTACCATCACATCAGCAGGATCATCTCCAACCTCTATTCCGTCCAAAAGCTGCTCAAGCAAAACATCGAAGTATTCCCGGCAAAGCGCCATGTCATTATCAAGTTCCTTAAGACAAGGCTCGTCCAGCCAAACAAAAAAGAAGAGGGGAAGGCCGTGCTCGGCATCCTAGCGGGAATTAACTTCCTCAGCGGGCATGAGGTATTTGAAGAGGGGCACCTCATCAAAGCAATTAAGCGCTATCTTCCACAAATCAAAGCGGTAGAAGGCTCCGGCTTTACCGACCGCTCGAAAGCGATGCAAGCCAACTATCTTGAAATCGAAAAGTGCGGAGGCGGAGAATTTACTCACGAGGAAATCCAATCTCTAAGAGTCCATTTGCCGGAGTACATTAAGAACCATATCGAACAGTTGGCTCATCCGATCTTCATGCCGAGAAATGAAGAAGAGGTGCTGCGCAACATCATGGTTTTAGGACGCCAGCTCCGCTTTGTCTCCGATCTTCCGCAGGTGAACATCTCTTTCGACGAACAGCGCTCCCAAGAGATTTGCTTCACTGTCATCTTGCTCAGGGTGCAAAAAATGGGTGGGGAGCAGGCGGCCGAGCTTTTTGCACGCACTCCTTCTTGCTTGAAGATTACGCCGGAGAGGATGCGCAACTTGGGGCCTTTAGGGCGCAAGCACTACAAAGAGGCTACGGTTTTCAGGGCGCATCTCGAGCTGCAGCCCTTTTTGCGTCAGGACCATTCGGTGGATCTCTATCAAGCAAGAGAGAAGGTCGTTTCCGAGATTAGCCGGGTTATCGGCGAGGTGAGAGATTATAATGGTGGAATGATTCATAAACAGAGCGAGGTCCTCTTTGCCTTAAAGCGCTTATTGGGCAAAACCGCTGAGCATCATTCCCTGTTACTCGAAAAATTTTTCTATAGCCTAGCTCCCGTCGAGCTGCGCAGTGTGATGGATCCTGAGTCGCTCAAACAGTTTTTTCTCTTTTTCCTTCAGTCTTATCAAAGGGGGGCCGACTGGCAGTTTAAGCAAGAGGAAAAGCGGGTGCTTGCGGTTTTACCTCAGGTCGACGAAGACTGGCGATCAAGGACTTTTGCTCTATTTGTGAAGTTAAAGATCCAGCCTCATCAAATTATTTCTTTTGTCCTCGAGCTAGACGGCGGACTTGGAGCCGGCCTTCTGTTGCAAAGCGAAGACCCTCTCCTGCAAAAACATTTCTTGGATTTGTTAGGCAATTCTATCTAATATCCAGTCTTTCATAATATGATAAATTAGTGTATAATTATATAAATATAAAAACTGGGTAATTATGAATCTTGAATTAATTATAAAGGAAGGATTAAAGGTTCTTCAGCAAGAATTTTTTTCAGAAGGCCAAGAGCAAGATTTTCGGGTAAAAGATGTTTTTAAAAAACAAATGGCAAGTCGTCCTCCTCCATCGCCGCCTCTAGATCTGTCTGTCGAAAGAAAATTTGAAATCCTTATTTCTGAAATTCCTTTCCCATCGGAAGAAGAGGTTTATTCTAAGGTGTTTAATCAAGAAGTAGACAAGGAAGTCACCTTGGAGGCGGCTGAAAGGGACATTGTAAAAGATTTGCGGCGCGGAGCGGTTATTCGATTAAATCAAAAGGAGTATACCCGTACCTCTCATATCCGCGAGGCGCGCGATTCAATTATTGCAGAGCTTCCCAAACCAATATCTGAAAAAATTGTAATAGGAAGCCGGCTTAGCGCTTTTCTTGAGAACTTTCATGGGGATCAGGAGAAATTAAAGCGCGATCTGAGTGAATTTTTTCCTGTGCTTACTGATGAAGAGCGAGGGAAACTTAAATGTATCATTTTAGACAGCGCATCTAAAACAGCTGTTTCTTCGCTGAAAAAATATTTACTCAATATTTTATTTCCGAGCGTACAGGATCTCAATAACGATCAAAAAGAAGATCTCAAGAAAGTATTTCTACAGTGTTTTCAATCCGCTCAGCAGCCTCTTGTTGCCCACTACATGGGTGCGTTGGGAGGCTTGGATGATGGGAACCTTGCCGGAATTAGCATTAAAGGTCCGAATGATCAAATCCCGATTCTAACCTTTGCAAATCCTAGTGATTCCAATGCTGCAAGGTATCATATACGTACTTCTCTCGACGGCTTAACTATTAAGGCAACGTGCCCTCTGAGATCAAGCGCGTATGATGGAAATGAGTTGTTTCCCGTTGCTGATTATGAGGGGGTTGTCGAATCCCAATTTACTCATGAAGGAGATAGGATCCTTCCGAAAGCTGCCCGTTTGGCGATCGCTCTCACGCAGATTCATTTTAATGAGCTGAGAGAGCGGGGCGCAAAGCTGCAAATGCCTGAGGAATGATCTTTGATTCTTGCTTTGTAGGCACTCTCTAGGTTATAACAGATGTGCTCGGAGAGTAGCACTATGCATAAAAGACCCATTCGTATTGAACCTTCTATCTTATCCGGCGATTTTGGGAGGCTGGCCGATGAGGCAAAGCGTCTCGAAGATGCGGGCGCCGACGGCATCCATATCGATATCATGGACGGCCATTTCGTTCCGAACCTAACGCTCGGCCCGCGTGCGGCAGCAGCTATCAACAGGGCGACGAATCTTTTTCTCGATCTCCACTTGATGATCTATAACCCGTTCGATTACATCGAGAAGTTCGTCGAATCGGGCGCTGATCGGATCACGTTTCATTTTGAGGCGACGGAAGATGTTGACGATACGCTGGCCTTTATCCGCCGCTGCGGATGCAAAGCAGGGTTAGCGTTTCGACCAGAGACCTCCTATGCAATGATTCAGAAATATCTCTATCAGAGCGATCTGATTTTAATCATGACGGTCAGTCCCGGTTTTGGCGGACAGAAATTCATGCCCGAGATGTTGGAAAAGATCCGCTTGACCCGCGAATATTGCGATCGCAACCGGATTCGACAAGGTGGCATTATAGCCAAGCCGGAGATCAAGTCCGATGCGCTTCCTCCATTTGATATCCAAGTAGATGGGGGGATCAATGAAGAAACGGGAAAGCAATGCGTCGAGGCCGGTGCAAACGTGCTTGTCAGCGGCAACTATCTTTTTAGCCAGCCTAATCTGAAACAGGCGATTCATAATTTAAGGAGCTCCGTTTGAAACTGAAATTTGGCTCTCAACCTATGAAGCGGATCGTCGTTATCGGCGGAGGAACGGGAAACTTTGCGGTGCTCCGCGGCTTGAAAAAATACTCCGTTGAGCTGACGGCGATCGTCTCTATGGCAGACGATGGCGGAAGTACGGGCATCTTGCGAGACGAGTTGGGAGTTCTTCCTCCCGGCGATGTAAGACAGTGCCTCGTCGCCTTATCTAATTCGAGCCGTTTAATGCGCAGTCTCATGAATTACCGCTTTGAGCAGGGCGGGCTCGAAGGGCATAGTTTTGGCAATCTTCTTCTATCGGCGCTAGAGAAAGTGACGGGAAGTTTTGAGAAGGCCGTGGAAGAAGCAGGCCGGATCCTCTTTATCGAGGGTAAGGTCATCCCGGTTACGACCCATCAAGTCCGCCTGAAGATGATTTTGAATGACAGAAGGGTTTTGGAAAGCGAGCGGGAGATTTACCTTTCCCAGGAGATCGATCGAGGCTATAAGTCGATTTATCTAGAGCCGATCCCTGAGGTCAACCCCCATGTCCTCGATGCGATCCGGCGGGCCGATTTGATTGTGCTAGGCCCAGGAGGCCTTCACACCTCGATCATCCCAAACCTTTTGGTAGAAGGCGTCTCCGAAGCCCTGCATCAAGCAAAAGCGAAGAAGATTTTTGTTGTCAACTTGATGAATCGAAAAGGACAGACAACCGGCTTTAAAACCAGTCAATATTTAAAGGAAGTCGTCCAGTATCTCGGCGGAGATCTTTTTGATTATATCCTGATGAACCGAGAGCTGCCTCCCGAGGAATTGATCGCTCTCTACTCGGCGGAAGGCGACTTGGTGGAAAACGATATGGATGACCCTAGATTGGTTTTTGCCGACCTTTTGGGGCGCCCCGCTGAAACCCTAGGAAAAAAAGATCTTTTGAAGCGCAACCTGATCCGCCACGATTCAAGAAAACTCGCACAGGAGTTAATGAAAATTGTTGATAGTCTTTGATCTGGACGATACGCTGATTGATACCTCCGGCTGTGTTACCCCATTCAAGATGAAAAGCGTCCTTGAGTTGGTGGAGAAGAAAAACGTCCTGTCGAAGGGGGTGGAAGAAGTTGAGGCTGAGCTTGTTGAGTTGAATCAAAAGAGCCGCAGCTCAAGCGAGGCCCTCTTTGAGATTTTGAAGCGCTATGGGGCCCTTCATCTCTATGATGAAGCTCTTTCCCTCTATACAGCCCCGCTTCCGGCCGATTTTGCTATCCAAACGACCCCGATGGCTAAAGAAGTGGTCCAGATGCTCCGCAGCCGCGGCCACCTTCTTGCCATAGTTACGGGCGGGAAACAATCTTTCCAGCTTGAAAAACTTAAAAAAGCTGGATTTGAACTATCAATGTTCAGTAAGATAATGATCCCTGAAGATTCGATTAAAAAGCCTTGTTATGAGGCTTTGTTAAGAGAATTTTTAGTACTTCCTTCTCAATGCGCAGTCGTGGGGGACCGGATACCGATGGACCTCCTGCCTGCGAAAGAGTTAGGTTTTCGCACTGTCCATATGCGATGGGGCAGAGGCCTATTATGGAAGAAAGAGAATTGGATCGACCACTCGATCCGCGAACTGTCTGAACTATTGGAATATTTTTAGTATGACGACAGCCAATCAGATCTCACCCGGCATGACGATCAACCTCGACGGGAAAATTTTCCGGGTCGAGTCCAGCGTCAAGGTCACCGTCGCGAAGGGAACCCCTTTCGTGAAGACGAAACTGCGCAATCTCATCACGGATGAGGTTGTTGAAAAGAGTTTTAAGCTCGACCAAGCGATCCAAGAAGTACAGCTTGCAGAGCGGATCCTCGAATTTCTCTATCCCGAAGGGAAAGAGTACTTGTTTCTTGATATCGGCACATTGGACCAGGTCCAAGTAGCGCCGCAGATCTTGGGAGACAGGATTCATTTCTTAAAGGAAGGGATCCAGGTCAAGGCGATGTTTTACGGCGATACGATTTTTGCCGTTGAGCTGCCGCAGTTTCTCGAGATCATGGTTGTCAAGACAGAGAGCGGGGAGGGAGAGTCTGCCGCAGGAGGGTCCAGCGCCACAAAAACGGCGATGCTGGAGACGGGAGCCAAGCTACAGGTTCCGCTCTTTATTGAAAGCGGAGATGTGATCAAGGTCGATACGCAGACCAACGAGTACATACAGAGAGTGTAAGGTGAACGTAGAAGAAATTAAAGAACTGACGGCGATTCTAGAAAATAGCAAGTTGAAAAAGATCGTCGTAAAAAGCGGGGATTTTGAGCTTCAGCTTGAAAAAGAGGGGGAAGTTGCCGCGGCGCTGCACCTGCCGCCGCCCTATTATCCTCCACGCCAAGAACCCCTCCCGCAGCCTTTAGAGCCTGCCAAAAGCGCCCCGAAAGGGGGAGCTCCTCAAAGCCCAGCTGAGGCTTCCGGAGTATTTGTGACCTCTCCGATGGTCGGTACGTTTTACGCATCTGCTTCTCCCGGCCAGCCTTCGTTTGTAAAGGTAGGCGACCGTGTCGAAGAAAATACGGTTGTCTGCATTATTGAGGCGATGAAAGTTTTAAACGAGGTGAAAGCAGGCAAAAAGGGGACGATTGCGGAAATTTTAATCGAAAATACCGAACCGGTCGAGTTCGGCACTAAGATGTTTCGAATCGAGTAATCTATGCATAAAGTGCTTATTGCAAATCGCGGCGAGATAGCCGTCCGCATTATCCGAGCCTGCCACGATCTCGGCCTTCAGACGGTTGCGGTCTATTCGCAAGGCGATACGGATGCTTTCCATGTACATCAGGCCGATGAGGCCGTCTGTATTGGAGAGGCTCCTGCAGCGAAATCGTACCTGAAGATTCCGAATATCATTGCAGCTTGCGAGATTACCGGAGCCGACGCTGTCCATCCCGGATACGGCTTTTTAAGTGAAAACGCCAATTTTGCTTCTATTTGCGAGTGCTCGGGGTTGACGTTTATCGGACCTACTTCTTCAACGATAGCCCTTTTGGGAGACAAGGCCCAAGCGAAGGCGATGGCCCGCAGTGTCCGCTGCCCTGTGATTCCCGGCTCGGACGGGATTGTCGAGAGCGTCGAGCTTGGATTGAAAGAAGCGCGCAAATTTGGTTTTCCCATCTTTATCAAGGCGGTAGCCGGCGGCGGCGGCAAAGGAATCCGGATCGCGATTTCCGAAGAAGATTTTATCACTAAATTTGAAGCGGCCCGCCAAGAGGCGCAAGTGAATTTTGGCAATCCGGACGTCTATCTGGAGAAGATGATCGTCAATCCTCGCCACGTCGAAGTGCAGGTGATGGGCGATAAGTTTGGCAATTACGTTCACTTGGGCGAGCGCGACTGCACGATCCAGCGGCGGCGCCAGAAGTTGATTGAAGAGACGCCGAGCCCTTGCGTCGACGAGTCTTTAAGAAAAAAACTCGGCGCCGCGGCCGTAGAGATTGTCCGTGCGGCGAAATACCACTCTGTGGGTACGGTGGAGTTTTTGCTCGACCAAGACCGCAACTTCTATTTCATGGAAGTCAATACCCGCATCCAAGTGGAGCATACCGTAACGGAAGTGCTCACCGGCATCGATTTAGTGCAGCAGCAGATCCGAATTGCCAGGGGAGAAAAACTTGAGCTCCGCCAGAAGGATGTTCAATTCAACGGCCACGTCTTTGAGCTTCGGATCAATGCGGAAAATCCCCATCTCCAATTCGCCCCATCGCCGGGCGTGCTTGAACACTACCTCCCTCCCGGAGGCCCGCACATCCGCGTGGATAGCGCTTGCTATGGCGGATACCGGATCCCTCCTTACTATGACTCGATGATTGCCAAGCTGATCATCCATGGGAAAAACCGGACGGAGACGATCGCTCGGGCGAAACGGGCCCTTCGCGAGTTTCATATCCGCGGCGTCCATACGACGATCCCTTTTCACCAATTTATGTTGGAAGATACGCGCTTTTTGACCAATGAGTATACAATCGGGTATATTGATCAGTTGATTTCCGAGGGGTGTACGTTTGGTCAAACTGAAACTGCTGATCGGCAAAGAGCGGATCGCATCTAAGATTTCCGAGATTGCGGCTGAGATCAATCACGACTATCGAGAAAAGGATCTGGTTATTGTGATGGTTCTCAAAGGGGCCATCTGTTTTGCTGCCGACCTAATTCGGGAAATCACACTCCCTACCGATTTGCAAACAGTCCAATGCAGCAGCTATGGCGCGCTGGGAGTAAACCGGGGCGAGCTGAAGATTTTTGGTCTCGATTCACTAGATATTACAAACCGCGATGTCCTTCTTCTCGACGATATTTTTGATTCCGGCCATACGCTCTCTGCTCTGCAAGAAGCGCTTTGGAAAAAGAAGCCGCGCAGTTTAAAGACGCTAGTGCTTCTCTCTAGGCCCGCGCCCCATCTAAATGAGATTCGTCCGGACCGGTCGGGATTTTCAATCGGGTCTGAATTTGTCGTAGGTTATGGGCTCGATTATAAAGAGCGCTACCGTGGCTTGCCGGGCATTCACATCCTGGAGGAGGAGTGAGAGGGATTCTTTTGGCCGGCGGCAGCGGTACGAGGCTTTTTCCTGCCACGATTGCGATTTGCAAGCAGCTTCTGCCGATCTACGACAAGCCGATGATCTATTATCCTCTCTCTATCTTGATGCTCGCTGGGATCAAAGAGATCCTCATCATCTCGACGCCGGAAGATACTTCGCGCTTTGAAAAACTCTTTGGCGACGGCTCGCATCTGGGGATCAAGCTCTTTTACAAAGTGCAGCCTCGACCAGAAGGGATTGCGCAGGCATTCATCTTGGCCGAAGAGTTCATCGAAAATGAGAGCGTAGCGCTGATCCTTGGGGACAATATCTTTTACGGGCATGATCTCCAAAGCCTTCTCAAGGGGGCGGCAAAGCTTTCATCGGGGGGACTGATCTTTGGCTACCAGGTCAAAGATCCCGAACGCTATGGAGTAATCGCCTTTGATAAGGAATTCAACGTCTTTGATATCGAGGAAAAGCCCCTATCTCCTCGTTCAAACTACGCAGTTCCTGGCCTCTATTTTTATGGGCCCGAAGTTGTTTCAGTTGCCAAAGAGATCCGGCCTTCCGCCAGAGGAGAGCTGGAGATTACTGAGATCAATCGGAGATTTCTCGAGCAAAAGAAATTGAAAGTGCAGCTTCTCGGCCGCGGCTATGCTTGGCTCGATACAGGAACCTTCGATGCATTTCAGAAGGCATCTTCTTTTGTCCAGGCGATACAGGAAAGACAGGGGATCAAGATTTCTTGCATTGAAGAGATTGCTTTTCGGATGGGGCTTATTGACCGCCCGCAGCTCCTGGCTCTTGCCTCGCTTTATAGTAAAAACGACTATGGCGAGTATCTTCATCGTGTTGCTATTGAAATTACATAGAAAAATCGATATAAGTAAATTCGGATGGAACATCAAAAGGCTCTTTTCATTTTTCGAAGGGATTTGCGGCTGGACGATAATACGGGCCTTTTTTTTGCCCTATCAAAGGCAAAGAGCGTAATTCCCGCCTTTATCTTTACTCCGGAGCAGATTGGCCGAAATCCCTACCGGAGCTCGCGCTGTCTGCAGTTTATGATCGAGTCTCTGGAAGACCTAGAAAAACAGCTGCAGAAAAAGGGGGGGCGGCTTTGCCTTTTTTACGGCAAGCCGGCAGTAATTGTCTCTAAATGCATCCAACAACTGAAGGTTGATGCAGTTGCTCTGAACCGCGATTATACCCCTTACAGCATTGCAAGAGACAAGGCGATTGAGGCCGTGTGTAAAAAGTTAGGAGTCTCGTTTTATTCTTTTGACGACGCGCTTCTCCACCCACCGGAAGAGACGCTGAAAGCCGATGGCAAGCCATACGCTCTTTTCACCCCCTATTTTCGATCCGCTTCTAAACTAGAGGTGGCAAAACCCCTGCCTTGCCGCAAAAGGAACTTTTCAAAAGAAAAAATCCGCTTTGCAAAAGATAAGAAGTTTTATGACAAAATCCTTCCCGCTAGAGTCAAGCAATCGCCCGGTGGAAGGAGCGCCGCTCTCAAACTCTTGAAGGACAGCTATGCAAAGTACGCCAAACAAAGAGATATTCCCGCCCTGAATGCAACAACCCATCTCTCTTCTCATTTAAAGTTTACGACCATTTCTCCTCGCGAAGCCTATTGGGCTTTTGCAAAAAATAAGGAATTGGTCCGATCTCTTTATTGGAGGGACTTTTTTACCTCTGTCGCAACCTTTTTTCCAAATGTCTTTGGTCATGCTTTTCAGAAAAAGTTTGACCGGATCTCTTGGGGCTACGATAGGCGCCGCTTTCGTCTTTGGTGCGAGGGAAAGACCGGTTTTCCCATTGTGGACGCTGGGATGAGGGAATTGAATGAAACCGGATATATGCATAACCGCGTTCGGATGATCGTAGCTTCTTTTCTCGTTAAAGATCTCCATATTGACTGGAGATGGGGCGAGAAGTATTTTGCCCGCGCTTTGATCGATTACGACCCTGCCGTAAACAATGGCAATTGGCAATGGTCGGCCAGCACCGGCTGCGATGCGCAGCCCTATTTTCGGATCTTTAATCCCTGGGCCCAGCAAGCTAAATTTGACCCGGATTGCACTTATATCAAACGCTGGATCCCCGAGCTTGAACCCATCTCGATTGATGAGATTTTAAGCGAAGAAGGGGATCGGGGGACAAAATATCCAAAGCCGATCGTCAATCATGCCAATGAAGCGAAAAAAGCTCTAACGGCTTATAAAAAAGCTTCGTTGAGACGCGCCTGAAAATAAGTGGTCATTGCTTCTTCGTTCTCATGCGCTTCGATGTAGCGGTTCCGCAGGGAGTATTC
>JAKBAE010000143.1 GCA_021809325.1 bacterium | reverse complement strand
AAGATAACGTTGCTCTAGGGCAAGATACCGTTGTTGCCAATCGATAGGGTTGTTTTCCATGGCCGAAAGAATATACGCCATGAAAAATTTTATTCATACCCCCCCCCATATCCCCGTGAACGCGTACGATGCTATCGGATAGTTTTTCTGCCCCGGTAAATACGCACTGCAAAGAGCCAAACTGGTCGGGGATCACTTTTTTGATATATGTGTCCAAAATGGCTGGAGTAGAAACTAACAATTTTACTTCATATTTTTTAACAAGCTCTCCGATTACCTTATAATCCAAAGGATTTGTGTGAACAATCAATCCATTTTTCCGATCCAAGCCAACCCACATCAATAAATACCCGAACGAATGGAATAGCGGCAAACTTGCTAAAATCAACCTCTTTTTTCCCAGATAGGGAATGATTTGGGACGTCGATTCAACGTTAGAGCTTACATTAAAATGGGAAAGAACAACCCCTTTCGGCTCTCCGGTAGAGCCGCTGGTAAAAAGAATCGCCAGGGGATCATTTACGTCGATCTTTCGATCACATCCGCAATAAGTTTCAATCGAAGAAATCTCGGTGAAAAGCCCAATAAAACCACCGAAGATCGTTTTTAAAGCGCTTGTGTTCAAGAGATCTTCAAGGTAGAGAATGTGAACTTCTTTTGGAAGCGCGCAACTTTCTTCTTCCAGAAACTGCCTGGTAGTCACTAGAGTTTTAACGCCAGCCTGCTGAAGGGCGCTTTCGATAAATTCGGGTCCTTGCATGAAATTGAGATTGACTGCCGTCCGGCCGGAAATGGTTACAGCTAAATTGCACAAAAAAGAGTGAATCCCTGTTGAAAGGAGAATGCCTACCGCACTTTGCCCCTGGCAATAAGGGGAAATAGAGCGTGCGAGAAGAATAGCCTGCGCTAAGACTTTCCAGTTTCGCATCTTTTGACCCTGGTCTGCCAAAATGGCTCTAAAAGGGCTTTTTCTGACATTTCGAATAAACTGATGATGGATGGGGCTCTGTTCTTCTTTTCTCGCCATCCACGATTCATATTCCATTTCTTTTAAAGCGCCATGCAGTCTCGAAACAGGGGTATTCGAAGGAAGCTGTTTACCAAATGAGATGGTCAAGGAATAGAGAAAACGGCTCGGCCATTTCTTAAAAAACTTCCCTCTTTCAAAAGAAAAGATGCTTCCCCACACATTGGCAATATGGATGGGAACAATCGGGCAATCGCGTCCCTTTGTAATGATTTCCATCCCTCTTCTAAATGGCAGCATTTTTCCCGTATGGGAGACCTGCCCTTCAGGAAAGATGCAAACAACCTCGCCATTGTCAAGCGCCTCGCCGGCCTTCCTCATCCCTTGCAGTAGGACGCGCGTACTGGATGTCGTAGATACCGGAATAGCGTCCATGAGTTTGGCAATGGGGCGGATATACCATTTGTTATAATAGCCTTCATTGACAAGAAAACGAACGGGGCGATCTACAGACGCCGTAACAAACAGCGCATCGATCACCGAGATGTGATTGGCAACAAGAAGGATCGGTCCTTCCTTTGGGAGGTGATGAAAGTTGAGAACACGAAAGCGGTACAGCGTCCGAGCTAGAATGATAAAGCAAAGCCGGACAAGCGCTTTTGGAAGCATGCGGATATACCAAATGGCTGCGAAAAGCACCAACACCGCAGAAAGGTTTAGCATCATTTTTAAGTTCAGGCCAATGAAAGCCATAGCTCCGGCGACGAAAGAGCCTAAAATCATCCCGCCGATATCCAAAAAATTCCCTAAAGCGATAATCGAGCCTCGCTCTTCATGAGGCGAGCGGAATTGAACGATTGCATGCAAAGGGACAATCAACAGGCCGCAAGACATCCCCATCCATAAAAGGAGAAGAACTGTCCCGAACATCCCCGGCAAAAGAGTCCCCAATAGCAGCGCAGAAATAGCAAAACCGATAGCGCCCAATGGGATAAACCCATATTCAATCCGGCTTCCCGATAGCTTTCCGCTCAAAAGTGCGCCAAGGGCGATTCCAATGCCGAAAGACGCCGGGAGAGCCCCTTGAAGAAGCTCCCCTTTTTCGAGGCCGATCACTAACGTCTTGGCATATACGAGGACGTTTTGACCTAATAAACTCATCATCGTCCAATAGACAAGCGAGCTCAAGATGGCCAGCCAGAGAATTTTATCCTTTCTTGCGGAAGTCCACGCCCCTTTGAATGAGGCGAAAATTCGCTGCTTCTTTTCCCTGGCGACGGGAACTTTGCCTATAAAAAACGACGCAGCCAATCCTATACCGGAGAAAGCCGCAAGCCAGAGCGGCCCGAGCCAGGTTAAAGACGGCTTGCTTCCTCCTCCGTCTGCCGCAAAAAGGATCGGGCCTATCCCGGTCCCTGCGATAATGGCGATCATTGTCCACATTTCGAGAAGGCCGTTTCCCTTGGATAGTTGTTCTTTTGGCAAGAGCTCCGGCATGATCCCATATTTTGCAGGACCGAAAAGAGCGCTTTGGGCGCCCATTAACCCCAAGAGGATAAAAGGAAGAATTAATTGGGCCGGAGCTAGATAAAGAGAAATCGCGCAGCCGGCCATCAAGACGACTTCGAAAAATTTAGTCCAAATGATGAGCGTTTTCTTGCTCATACGGTCCGCAAGCGCTCCAGCCGGCAGAGAAAAGAGCATCATCGGAACGAGAAAGATGACAAGCGATAGAGTTGCGATCAGCTGGGAAGACGTTTCGAAAGCAGGCCCACCCCCAATCAACGGCCGGGTAGCTAAGGTAAAAACCATCACTTTCCAGGCATTATCGTTGAATGCCCCGAAGAATTGGGCAAGAAGCAAAGCAAATAGGGAGCGTTTTTTAATCATAGATACATCTCTCTTGCTTCATCGACTATAACTTCGCCGCCGCACTCCACTTTTTGAATTGTTTTCCCATCCGTTTTGAGATGCACATAAATATGAGAAGGGGCGCCTAGACTATCGCCTTGTCTGAAAAGAAGCCGATGTTCCGAATCTTGGGATAGCAGCCCCTTCTCAAATAAAAGGCACGCAAGTGCACCGTTGGAGGAGCCTGTTGCGGATTCTTCATCAATACCATGGAGCGGGGCAAAATTCCGGCAATGAGCAGTAACCTCGCTTCCTGGAGTGGTCAAAGAAAAGACATGCATCCCGATCGAGTTCGTCCTCTGATTGAGCTCAGACATGAGTCTAAGATTAGGTTGTAACGATTGAAGGGCTTTTTCATCTTGTACACAAACAAAAATGTCGCGGAGCCCTGTTGAGACAATGCAAGCCTCAGGCTCATGGCACTCTCCCAAAATAGGGGCGATCTCGGCTTTTTCGATTTTCTCTCCAAAAACCGGCAGGGGTTGGCTTAAAAAGATCAAATCGTCCTTTAAAGCCACCTCGCATTTTCCTGCTTGGGTCTCCAGTGGATAAACCGAGCTCTTTAGGAATCCAAGCTGCTTTAATACACCAAAAGCAGCTAATGTCGCATGACCGCAAAACTCGATTGGAGAAGTTGGCGTAAAGTAGAGAGCTTTATAAGTATAAGGCTCCACAGATGAGATAAAAACTGTCTCCGAAAAATTAAGCTCTTTCGCAATGGACTGCATTTGATCTGAAGTAAACTTCTGATCTACAAGGACAACACCTGCCGAATTTCCTCCCTGAGACCCAAGGCAAAATGCTCGGGCAATATATGCGGTAAAACCCATTTTCGAGCCTTTTTTAAGAAACCAGGATAGCGGATTTAGAGGAATAATCCAATCCGTAAAAGAACTTTTTACATTTATTAATAAACATAATTTTAATCTTTACTAACAATTCACTATTTGATAGAATCAATAATTACACTAAATAAAAGGACAGGCCATGCCAACAACAATAGATATCCAACAAACCAAAGGGCAAGTACAAAATCCGCCAAGTCAGGCAAATGCGCCCACCTCCAGTGTAGGACAATCAAAGCTAGCCGCAAAAGCTCAACCGGCATCCAGCAGCGCCCAGCTCAGAGCCGTCATACAAGCGTCTCGAGCAGCTATGCGAAGAGGCGAAGAGGTCTTGGGAATTGATTATTCTGAAAAATATCCAAATGGGTTTAAGATCCTTACACGACCAAAGTCCGCAGTTTCTTCAGAATCAGTAGCTGTCGTCTCTCCAGAACCGGAGACAATGAATTGGGTAGTAAACCCAATTTGGACAAGCAAAGAAAAAACTCTAAAAATCGGCAGTGAACTTTTTCAAATGCTCTTTTACCCTAAGGGATAAAAAACAGACCTCTGAGGCAATTGCAAAACTGGGGCGCCCAGCAAAATCGCCCTTTTGAGCCATTTTGCCACCCTGCCCCCGAGCCCTACTCACCTCGAGTATGTGCTCGGGGGCAGGGCTTCGGCCGCTTCGCGGCTGCC
>JAKBAE010000142.1 GCA_021809325.1 bacterium | reverse complement strand
AAAGGCCCTTCGTATTCATAGAGGATGCAGCTTTGGTCAGGAAGCGTTCGGACGAGGGGCCGATCTGACTCGTCGACCGTCGTTTCAACGGTAAGGCCATTTGTAAATTCCTCTCTGATCACGTTGCCAAAGGGGTCATATTCGCGGGAAAAACCGGTTCCTTTAATCAGTCGTCCAAGAGCATCGTAGCAAAACTCCCTCGATCCCTCTCGGGCCAGCTCTCCTTCGGCTGTATATTCGTAGGAAATCAAGGTCCCGTCGGGCTTTGTTTTAGAGAGAACTTTCCCTCCGGGGGTATACGTCCAAGATGTCACGCTCTTTCCTGCTTCAATTCGAGAGGCGAGGCGCCCCTCCGGAGTATGGGTAAAGGCAATCTGATCCTGTGCGGCTAGCCGGAGCGCTCGATCATAGGAGTACTCTTCATAGCAGCAGCCCGGCACTTCTTTTCTTACAAGTTGCCCATGCGCGTTGTAGGTTTCGATGCGCGAATCTCCCTTCGGATCTACGATCGTTTTCGTGAGTCGGCACGGCTCTTCCTTGTAGGTGATCGCCGTCTTTGTGCCATCCGGCTCGAGCGTTTCGATTAGGCGGTTATAGGCATCGTAATAAAAATGGGTCGTCTCCCCTTTCGTAATCGAGGCGAGATTGCCGGCAGAGTCGTAGGTATAAGATGTGTTGAGACGCCCGTCGAGTGATTTCGCAAGGACTCTTCCTAGCACATCATTTTGAAAGGAGATGCTGCGAGGGCCGTTTTCCTTTTTCGAGAGAAACCCAAGCGGGTCGTAGGAATAACGCTTGGTCCTCTCCCCTCTTGTCTCAGAGATCTTTTGTCCGGCTAAATTGTATTGGTAGGTTGTAGCAACTCCCAACGGATTTTTTTCTTCGAGGAGATGGGTTGCATCGTAGGTATAGGCCGTCTTGCGCGTCCCTACCGTTTTGGACAAGATCCGCTTGAGTGGGTCATAGGTGTATGTGGTTTTTAGACCATCGGGATCTGTCCGGGAGAGGAGATTGCGGTTTGGCGCATAGCAAAACGTCTCTTTGCCCCCGTCAGGATAGACAATCGCCAACGGATCTCCATAGCTATTCGGCTCGGTCGCGGTTTCAGCTCCGTAGGCGTCCAAGCGCAAAATTTCCCGGCCAAAATCGTCGTACTCCATCTCTAAGAGCGTTTCCCCTTCTTCGATTTTCACCGGTTTGCCGTGGACAGGATGCATGCAATAGCGAGTCTCAAGTCCCAAGTAGTCGATCTTTTGGATCAGCTCATCGGAAGAGTTGTAGGCAAAATGGGTGGCATGGTCCTCTTCTTCAAGAAGCGTTACTCTCCCCTTGCCGTCAAATGTGCGCCGGATTGCGCTCCTCCCTGAAAAGGGAGTTTCGTGGACCTGCCTTCCTCTTGCATCGTATTCGTAACGGGCCGTTTGAGTGAGCGGGTTGGTCTCTTCCAGCAGATTTCCACGGCTGTCGTAAAGACGGGATGTTTCGTAGGCAAGAAAGCCATCGGAGCCATAGTGCGCCTCTTTAGCCAGATTGCCAAACCGATCATAAGAAAAATGGGTCTTGTGGATGAGGTTTCCGTCCCAATCCGTTTGGATCTTCCACTCGGGCAGGTGGAGATGGTCTCCCTCTTGGATCAGCAGGTAGGTTGTGATCGTTTTCCCCTCTTGCGCCTCTTCGATGAGGTTATTGGCTTCATCATAGGCGTAGGTCGTCTTTCGGACCGGGATGTTTTCGGACAAGGTGGTTTTGGATGTAAGCAATCGGGTATCGCCCAAGTAGGTGTACTCATATCCGAGGCCATCGCTGTACTGTTCTTTCAAGGTCCTGTTTTTAGAAAAGGTCCTTTGGATGGTGACTACTCCTGCATCGCTCTCCCAGGTCTCTAAAACGGGATTGCCGGCCGGGTCGCACTCATAGCTTTTGGCTAAAAGCCGTTTTCCTCTGCCGTCTTGCGTCTCAACCCGGCTGAGGTGCTGCTTGGCGTCGTAGCTGAATCGCTTTTGGTTATAGAGCTTTCCTTCAAACCAATTCTCAATCGCAGTGAGGAGGAACGAAGCGTTGAAACGGTAGATCGTCTGCGAGCCGTTTGGGTGAATGACGGTTGTAGCCCCTCCCTTTTTTCCGGCAACCGGCGGATCATACGAAAAAGCGCTTGTTCCCGAAGGAGTCGAAAACGTCCGGACGCGGCAAGGTGAATTTTTTTCCTGCCAGTAGGTGCAAGAAATGGGATAGTTCTGTGCGTCGTAGCGATTCAAAAGCGTCCGTTCGTTGTAGCCGGCTGTATTGCGATACGCCGGGGTGGACGCATGCGTCAAAACAGGAAACTGAAAGCAGGCTTCTTCGACAAAATGGCCTCTTTTGCGCTTTCCCTTGATCTCGCGATTCTCGTAGACGAGACTAACCTCTCGTCCATCCGGGCTTTTATAGCGCCCGTTGGCAACGCGCTCGATCGAGGCATACGTATGCTCGCCGCTTGCGTCCGTAGAGACGATCTTTATTAAGAGAGAACCGTTATAGATGTAGCGGATGGCCTTGCCATTGGGAAGCAGCTCCGTTATGAGACGGCAAAGCCCTGCCCCAAGAGATTGATAAATCCTTTGGGTACCATCCGGCGAGACCACACGGACTTGGCTGCCTTCGACCCAAAGCTCGGTATTGCGGATATCCGCGTCTGCCGTCGGCTCGCCCCTTCGAAGATTGCTGCACCCATAGCCGGATGTCTTCAGCCGCCCGCGATTTCCTTCAATTTGAAACTCCAAAACAGAGCCATGAGGATCCGGCACTTGAAAGTAGGGAGAGTGGAGGTTATATCCCGCCCAAAGATGGGGCAATACGGCCCATCCCTTTGCCCTCAACTGCCGAAGCGCTTTGCCTAACGCCAGCCGGTCTTTTTTTTCATTGTCATGATAACGCCCAAGAACATGGGGAGGGAGATACGTCCTTTGCAACACAAGATCTTGCGCCCCTTTGACGCAAAGATCTGTTTGCATAAGCGAGAGCTGTCCCGAGGCGGCAGATACAGCCCCCTCGATGACAAGATCGGCATTGAGCGAGGCGATTTCGTCCGGAGTCGATGGAGAGACTTCATCGAATGGAGCGGCAAACAGTCGACAGCTAATAACGAAAAGAAAAAACCAACGCATCGCAACCTCAAAAATGAGGCAGCGATCTTAAAAAATTTGCGTGGTTTTTGTATATAATTTTATACCCCGCTCCGTCAGGTTTTGTGAATTTGGACTCAGCTTGGCATTGCAAAATCGATCCTTCTCGCGGGCCGGTTCGCATTCGCTCACCTGCTCCTCACTGCAAAACTGCATTTCTCGTGTTTCCGCAGCCTTGCGCGGAGTGCAATGGTCTCTCTCGTTCGAATCGATTTTGCAATGCCGAGCTGAGTCCAAATTCACAAAACCTAAGCGGGTGCGATATAGTTGACCTCTTCGAAAAAATCAACCACACATTCGCTCCGCTCACTAGAGAGCACAGAGACGGGAGAAGGGAGCTTTCCCCATTTGAAGCGTACACTAATTGTGCAGCATCGCCAATTGATCGTGAATTTGATCGAGGCAAATGACTCGGGCATTGGCAAAATCTGTAGAGCGGACGCTCGAGACAACCCATTTATCAATAATATTGAGTTTTAGCGAATCCAAAAGATGCATCTGCTTTGCAGTCATATCCATTGGAGTCACCGTTACTTCAATAGCAATAAATCGCTGATTGGAAAGTTGTAACAGAAAATCAATTTCCTCTTGCGCTTTTGATCTGACAAAAAAGATCTGGGGCTCTTCGCCGCGATTCAAGAAAAATCGGACGATTTCAGATAATACAAGGTTTTTAAATAGATGACCAAAATAGGGACTCAATAAAATGGGCTCAAATGCAGTCCATCCCTGAAGTCTAACAGCTAACCCAACGTCCTCAAAATAGATTTTGGGTGTTTTAATCAAGCGCTGATTTAGATTTACATAATAAGTGAAAAGGATGCGCAAAACTCCATTTTGTTCAAATAAAGCAACCAAAGACTGAATTGTCGTAACATCTACGCCCACAATTTTTGCAATGTCAGATGCATTTAAAAGTTGGGCAATTCGACCAGAAGCGATCTGCAGTGCTTCTTGCGGACAAAAGATGTTGTTGTTTCCGAGCATTTTTGAACCTGAGCATTTTATAGAAGGAAAATGAAAATTGATCGGCGACGTTTCTTCCTGCCTCTTTCTTGTATGTGCTTTGCGATCGTCGATCCTGGGGGCTTTGACGCCGAAATTACTCCAATTCTTTATGAAAAGGTGCACTAGTACAGCTTTACAAAAGTATTTAAAATAATTCTTTACATTTGCTAAACTTTGACGCGCTAAAATATTATGGAGGCGTCATGGCCAGGAAAGTTGAATATCCAGTGATCTTAACTGCTGATGA
>JAKBAE010000141.1 GCA_021809325.1 bacterium | reverse complement strand
CCTCGCTCAAAAAGAAAAGAGCTGATGCACTTGTCAGAATGAACGATTTAGAATCTGTCACAAGAACGATGGACGCTGCAGTGAAAAAACTGCTTCCCTGGTTTAAAGATGAAAGGGCTGCTGCGCCGATGCTTCGCTTTATATTTTTCTATTGCCGCGCATCCGCCGAAGAGGTCGTAAAACACTTCACGGCATTTGTTTTATCCGAAATAGAAAAAGGCAGTTTGAAGTATCTAGAAGAGAATGTTCAACTGGATATAGAAGTTTGGAAGCTCTGCGACCGATTTTTAACTGCATATGAAGAAGGAAAGACAGCCCCTCTTGTAGAAGATTTGCAAAGCGCCCGTAGGGAAAAATCAAGAAAGAAAAAGCTTAGACCCCAAAATATCCGCTTCATTGAAACGAGTAAAAAAACTCAGTTTAGCATTAATGACACTCCAAGTGAGATTAAACAGCAGCAATCGACCTTTCAAGAACACCGCCCTACCGAAGCTTACGAACCGCCAAAACAATCAAAACGCGCTCCATACCCATCGCACCCTGTCCTCTCCCACATTCCGGACGAAATCAGATATATCAATAAAATCAACCACCATCTTAAGTATTCCGATAATCCCGAAGACTTCGGCCCCTTAAGATTCGACACAGTATTCGAAAGAGATCCGATAACCGGAAAGTCGGATTTTGTCCAAAAAGACGTTCCAAAAGCTGAAGAAGAGTTTTATGCACAGAGTTGGAATACGATCTATGATACAGCTTTAGTTGCAAATCGGCCCTTCAAAGAAATAGCTTTAGAGTTTATGAAAGACCTTGAAGACAGGCTTTCAGCACTTGATTTTGCCAATACCTTTTATGGACAAGAACTCAGATTGGTTTCTTTTGCAAGAGGCTTTAATGCAGCCGTCAGAAGCAGCATGGAAAAAGATGAGGCCAACTTGGAGGCTCAGTATCAATCTTTGCTTGCATCCCAAGAAGGCTCATCCCCATCTCTATCTGAAAAAAACTATGAAGAGCTTCATCGCCGGATTGATCGATCGGCAGCAGATTCGTATCTCATTCTCGAAAAAGCAAAAAGGCTCTCTCAAAAAGTGTTAAAAAGCTGCAGAGAAACCCTGATCAAAAGGACATTTGAGCTCAACCAAACGCAGCCAACGCAAAAAAATGAAAGTCAAAAATGGCTGCGGCAACGCCCCGAAGAGTTAAAGATAGTCCATCAATCCTGTATAGAAGTTCATCAAAGAAGAAATTTAAAGATGCCGGCTGAAGAGATAGAAGCCCTAAATCGAATTGCGGAAATCGCAAAATCTCCAAGACATATCGAATGCAAAACAGCAAACGCTCTCTTTGCTGCTATAGAAGAAGAACTGCTCAGCGCGGATGAAGCGATTACCCATATCGAGCTTCCCATCTATTTTCCTGAGAGATTGCATTTCTATCTCGAAGAGTATCATCGTCAGCAGCAAGAGAAATCGCGATAAAATTTCAGCTTTTCCCGCTCGGCTGTGCTGTGTTATAGAAATAAGAGAAGCTATAATGCAGCGCAATGGTTCATTCCTATCTGAAATGCCTCTTCTATTTTGCGCTGCCCTGCTTGCTGGAAGCTACCTATTTTTCGAATCCCGGGGAACCTGCGCTTTTAACAGAAGGGGTGATTCAATCGCCTCCTAGCTGGTATTGCCTTCGCGCCGGCTATATGGCAGACAGACTCTATCAGCAAAACTACAAAGAAGAGTTTCCCTCGCCGGGCACTCATCCCCCATCCAATTATACAAAGATGAACATGGATGCGGCCACATTGGCGATCTGCATTAAAAACCGGCTCGACATTTCAATTCTTCTCGGCAGCGCGCAAATCCAGATTGATCAAGACGTATTTACAAAAAGACAGTTCGCCTGGAGCCTTGGGGGGAAATACATTATCTACAAAACGGGGTCCGTCTATGTAGGACTCGACTTGAAGTATCTTGAGTCAAAGCAAAAACCGCTCTATTTTCTTGGAGAGGGCTATGCCTACAATATCGTCTCTGACTTCAAGCTCTCCTATACAGAAATGCAGGCAGCGCTCGGCGCCGCATACAAAACAAAGCGCCTCTCTCCCTACATCTATCTCAGCTACCTCTACTCAAAAATAGAACCCGTCCCCTACTCCGTCATCGTCCGTATCCCAACATTTAACATGACAGCTGACACGTCATCCCACTCCATCACCAATCAAAGGCGTTGGGGAATGGCTGTCGGAGGAACTCTTTTAGGCGGATCGGAAGGCTCGCTCACGATTGAATCGCGCTTCTTTAACCAAAATGCGGTCAATGTCTCCGGAGAGATCAGATTTTAAAATTTGAGCGAATAGGAAGATGAAGTATGGCCTCTTTCATAGGTTATCCTATTCCTCTGAAGTGTCTCCGCTGGAGCCGGAATTCCTAATAGGTGCTGCGGATATCGATAAGTGAGCTCCCGCAGTCTTTCCGGAGTAATCATTTGTCCAAGAATAGTTTGATATCCTCCGCGTAAAGGCTGAAGAAGAATCGTATCCGGATGGTTCGAAATATTATAAATCTGCTCCATCGCTCCCAAGATCTGTTTCGAATCTTCATTTATTTGATCAGACTTTTGCTGCCAAGAGCGATCAGATGAATCGATAAGATGAACAGTTCCATTGTACTCGACATAATACTCCTCTGTCTTGTGCCTTGCTCCGGCCGGAACAATTGAAAGCGATCCGTTTTCTTGTAAACTAACCAGATAAGCAGAAGATTCATAAGATGCTGAATGCTCGGAGTATTCATGAGTATTCGTGAGTTCAATCCGCAAAACACCCTCTGTATCAGTGGTATAAACTCCGATATAATCAGCTGAGCGGCAATCAGCGTCCAAATAGCTGAGATCCTTGGAAATCAACCCAATTGTTTTAGCAAAGCGATTGTACTCAACCGTCCATTCAAATTGGCTCGTTTCCGGAGCGATCGCCGAGTTCCATAATGGGCCGTAAGTTATACTGCTTCGATCAGTCCCCTGTGCTCTGTTGCAAATGGCCGATGCATTGGCCTCGTGCAAAATAGGATGGGTATTTTCCTGTAAGCACTTTAAGAGCTTTATGCAAGATGCAAAATATTCTGCTGCTCGCAAATGCGGCTGAGCGGGGCTCTCTATCAAAGATAAGGCAAGAGCGTTAGATTTTTGATATAATAATTCCATAAGGCTTACGCCTCTATCATAACGACTAAGTTTGTCTTTCATCCAGAACTTGCGGCAATAGATCATATATGAGGAGACGAATTGAGTGTTTTTGGGCAAAGGACCCTCTTTGTCAAGCTCGAAATAGATCGCATCTGATTTGACTACGTCGCTGATCTTATCAGATTCATTTCGAAACTGAACAAACTCCTGCTCAGAAAGAGCTTGATCGTAATCCTTCCTAAAATACACAGTATATTCACAAGACCCATCCTCATGAAGGCTTAGAAACTGATCGTAGCCTGTAAATTCATGTATTACAATCGCATCTGCATCCTTATAGATTTTCAGCTTTGAGCCTCCATAAGTTTTAAAAGGAAGCCTATGCGCCTCATCTTTTGAGGGCAAAAGAAGGAAAAGCTTTTGGTAAAAAGATTGTCTATATTCCCGCCTTTGCTGAGGAGTGAGATCACCATATCTGATTGAAGGAAAATCTTGCCGAGATGAGATAGATGGGCAGTGCTGCGGTATGCTGGAAGTGGACTGCATTACAGAAGCTGATTGGATTGCAGCGAGGGCGACAGAACTAGACGCAGAAGTTGTCTCAGTTTGTTGATTCCCCCAACTTGTTGGCAAAGTTGATGAAAGAGAAACAGATCTGCTTGCCATTAGCCATCCTTCTTTAAAAATCTATGAATACTTTCACTTTAAGAAACGACACAATCACCTTGATAATGTTCAGATAAAAGGCGTCCCTTCTTCACCTGATTCGAATCAAAGGCAGTCTCAAGAATTTGAAGAGCTTCTTCAACATGATGATAAGTGAGAAGCTTATCAACCTTAACTAAACGCTCAGGATAAGAAACCTCCTTAGGCATCGTATCAATAATCACAAAAGAATCAAATCGAAGTGGATTTCGAGAAAACTTATTGTTAAACAAAAAATTATGCACTGAATGACTTGGAGCTAAAATCCCCCCGCGATCTTCTATAATTCCGATCATTCGATGACCAGATAATCCATGCTCCGCCCAAACACTTTTGACCCTCTCTAATGAAGGAGAAAAAGTTGTGAGAAGGATGATAGCAACATCATCCACTTCGGTGATTAAACTCTTAAAGGCATTACATGCTTTACCATCAAAAGGTGAGTCAGGAGTCGGTAAAGGATATATACATGCACCTAAAACTTCCGGATTCAAAAAAATTAGACGCGTCATAAAACCTCCAAGCAAAAAAAAAGCCCGTGAAGATTACTCCTCACGGGCTGTAAAAAAAAACTGGCAGCTACCTACTCTTCCATACTCTTGCGCATAGTACCATCGGCGACGAAGGGCTTAACTGCTGAGTTCGGGATGGGATCAGGTGTTTCCCC
>JAKBAE010000026.1 GCA_021809325.1 bacterium | reverse complement strand
TCCGATCTAATAAAAGAACATCGAAACGGGAGGCTCGACCAAGCCGGCGTTTGGCCTTGGTGCACATTGCCATCGGGGAAAATGTGGCCGCTTGGCAAATGGATCCGCGTCAACACCGCCTCTCCCTACAAACGGGCAACGCGCATAATTCGATCAACTGCCCTTTCCGGTGAATAGAATTACTCAATGCGATCTTGTCTTGGCCCACCCCACTTTGGTATAACATTTTTTTAATTACGGAGCGGTTTCTTGATGAAAAATACAACAACAGACGCGGGAATCCCAGTTTCCAGCGATGAACATTCCCTTACCGTCGGGCCTAATGGGCCGATCTTGCTGCAAGACTATTATCTCATCGAACAGATGGCCAATTTCAATCGCGAGAAAATTCCGGAGCGCCAACCGCATGCAAAGGGAGCGGGCGCTTTTGGCCATTTCGAAGTGACGCACGATGTCAGCGCCTATACCAAGGCTGTAGTTTTTCAACCCCGCACGAAAACAGATATTTTAATCCGTTTCTCAACAGTGGCCGGCGAACAGGGAAGCCCAGATACTTGGCGCGATCCTCGCGGCTTCGCTTTGAAGTTCTATACGAGCGAGGGCATTTATGACATGGTTGGAAACAACACGCCCGTCTTCTTCGTTCGCGATCCGATGAAGTTTCAGCATTTTATCCGCTCCCAAAAGAGGAGGGCAGACAATGGCCTGCGCGACCATGATATGCAGTGGGACTTTTGGACTCTTTCTCCCGAGTCGGCCCATCAAGTCACATGGCTCATGGGAGATCGCGGGATTCCTAAAACTTGGCGGAACATGAACGGCTATTCGAGCCACACCTACATGTGGGCAAATGGCAAAGGAGAGCGTTTCTTTGTAAAATACCACTTCAAAACGGACCAAGGAATCGAATGCTTAACACAAGAAGAGGCCGACAGAATCGCCGGCGTCGATTCGGACTATCATCGCCGCGACCTATTCGTTGCAATTCGCGAGGGAAATTATCCAAGCTGGACGCTGAAAGTGCAAATTATGCCCTTTGAGCAAGCAGCCACTTATCGACTCAACCCATTTGATCTGACGAAAGTTTGGCCTCATGAAGATTATCCCCTGCACGAAGTGGGCCGGTTGAAGCTAACTCGAAACCCGACCGACTTTCACACTGAAATTGAACAAGCGGCATTCGAGCCAAACAACCTAATTCCCGGGATAGGGCCTAGTCCGGACAAAATGCTCCTTGCCCGTCTTTTTTCTTATTCGGATGCTCATCGCGCCCGCTTGGGTGTAAACTATAAACAGATCCCCGTAAACCACCCAAAATGCCCCTTTCATAGCTACAGCAAAGACGGGGCGATGCGAGTTGAAAACGTTTCGGATCCGGTCTACGCCCCAAACTCAAAGGGAGGGCCTAAAGCCGATGGAAAACGCTATCCGCAGCTTGAAGTCTGGGATGCAAGCGGTGAATTTGTGCGGGCAGCATATACACTGCGAAAAGACGATGACGATTGGAGCCAGCCGGGCAATTTAGTGCGCAACGTCATGGACGACGCAGGGCGCGAACGGTTGATCTCAAACGTCGTTGGACACCTAAAGAAAGGCGTTTCAGAAGCGGTGCTAGAGCGAGCATTTGATTATTGGCGCAACATCGACAAGAATGTCGGAGAACGAATCAAATTGAGTTTGTCTCGCTAGAGAAGCGAAAGCAGGCGCCGCTAAAAATTCATTCCAATCTCTAACGATCCTTGATGGGATTGGTACATAGAGCCAAATTCTCCCTGATATCTCAAATTGAAATAGGGGATTCGGCCCTTCGGAATGAAGAGCATAGAAAATTCACCAACCCCTAAGTTTTGAGCGGTGGTCAAAGTCGTAACAGTAAAGGTTCCGGGAGATCCAACTAAAAATGCGGTTGTACTCCCCGTTTTAAAGGCCTTTTGATAACTATAAGAGGCCTTTTCCAAGAAAATAAGTTTTCCCCAGCCAAACATAACCGCCTCATAAAAGCGAAGGCCCGTTTCTCCACGAACAAAAGAGCTATAGGCCCCTTTTTGCCCCATATTGAATAAAGACGCTCCGTGCTCATGAAAAGCCTCTTGCCAATTGGATACCCAGTCGATCATAAGAAATGGGTCGATTCCAAACCAATCAACCCCGCATCTATCTGCAAAAGCGATATCATATCCCAGTTCAAAGTGAGGAATAAGCTGCCATCCCTGGATATGCGCTTTCGCCTTCTCATCCACCCCAATGAAATGAATATGGCGCACATTTGAAGCAGAGTAATATCCCCCCCAAACCATCGCGTCCAAATACCAATTTGACCAGGCCGCCGTGCCGTACACGCCAAAATATCCCAGATTCGTATTCGCATGGCCCTGAGAATCGTCTTCATGAATATGCGTACGGACATAAGCTCCCGTAAACCCAACCGCATTTGCATTGTCAAAATTGAAGGTCAACCCCAAAAGAGCGCCCCCGGAACCAAAACTAAATGCAGGAGACTGCTTTTGCGCTTTTTCTGTTGCATATTCTCCAAATGGCATAACCCAAAGAGTGTAAGGATAGCTCTTTGGACAACACCTTGTGCAGCACTCATGTTCCGATTCAGCCGCGACTTTTGCATTTGCAAGGAACTCGTCGCGGTTCGAGGCAGTAAGCCCCCCCTTTTCCGGCAATTCATTCAATACAAACGGGCCTCCGGCGCTCGCCCCATTGGTAAACCTATTATCCCACAACTGTTGGGCCAGCAATTGACACATATTGGACCCTGTTATTTGGGATGCAAAGGTCGTAAACGCATTGCGGGTTGGGGCCGTGGTTTCTAGGGCCAGGGCCAGGGTCCCATTTAAATAGGCAGGAGTAAAATAAATCGCTCGATCAGGAGCGAAATTATTTATGTAGTTGGCCAGAGATAAATTATTCCCAGTGATTCCATTCGTGGGAATCGAAGAAACAATTGGTGTTAAAAACTTGAGAAGCGACACAGAATCGACAATTCCGGAACTTGGAAGACTTATAATGCTAACGACCTTTTTCGAAGAGGAGATTAGGGCTGCGAAGGCTCCGCTGGTATCATTTTGACCGCCGACCAACCCATTTCCCAACGCATCGATAGCAACAGAGGTAATGCTGGAGGTAGAAAACGGCAGCGTTATGGGATCCAAACTTCCTGTAGGAGAGACAAATGCAACATACTCATTGGTCCCTCCGATAATTCCGTTTCCTGATTCATTGATTGCAACGCTTTGAATTATACCGCCGGGGGTGGAGAGATTCGTCACAACACCCAAAGGTGAAACGAGAGCAGCATATCCGGTGAAATTTCCATCGCTCCCGCCGATAAGGGCCTCCCCGGAATTATTAATCGCAACGGAATCAATAGAGCTATACATTGCGTTGGGAAGATTTCCGCTTCCGCCCATATTGGGAAGAAGAGTAAGTACACCCATGGAATCGAAAATTCCCGCATAAGCAGCTCCGCTAAACACTTTGCCGCCAACAATTCCATTTCCTAGGTCAGTGATCGCAATTGAATTGGCTACGCTGTTGGCAGGGGCAGCGGCTCCGCTCAGTGCGCTAACAGAGCCTGTTGAGGAGACCAGCGCTGCATAGGCTAATGAAGGAAACGCTCCCGCGATGGCACCATTGCCGGAAGCGTTGATTGTAACGCTATTGATAGAGAAGATACTGGGAAGCGCCAGATCGGTCAAGATGCCGCCGGAATATTGCGCTGCGTAGCCAGCGATGGGCATGTATGTAATTCCTCCAATCAGGCCAGCATTAGAATCATTGACCGCAACGCTATTGACTGCGCCTTGGAAGGAGCCAATAAGCTGGGTTACGTTGCCCGAGGCTGTAACATAAGCAGCATAAATATGGTTCGTATTATTATAGTCTGAGCCCCCGATAAGAGCATTTCCGGAATTATTTATTGCAACGCTATAGATTTCTCCGTCAGGAAGCGGATCGCCGCTTACAGGCAAAAAAATTGGAGTTCCGTCACTGGAGACGAATGCAGCAAAGGCCGGTCCGGCGCCATTGAAATCGCCGCCCCCAATAATTCCAACGACTTGTTGCGCACACAGGTTTGTGCTCAGAAATTGACAAGCTGAAATGAATAAAACTTTCGCGCAAGATTTCGACATGTTTTTGCCTCTAGTGCACCTTTTCATAAAGAATTGGAGTAATTTCGGCGTCAAAGCCCCTACAATCGACGATCGCAAACTGGTTTGTATTGAACTAATACTAGCCAGTTTGCGATCGTCGATTGTAGGGAGCTTTCACGCTCGAAATTATCTCAATTCTTTATGAAAAGATGCACTAGTGACAAAAAAAACACTACAAGAAAGCGATTTATGTAAACAGTTTTTTTGAAAATAGGGGCGGTTTTACGACTTCTTCCAATAAGTCGCAAGCTCGATATGATCTGCCCCGGGAAATAGCCAATAGCCGGATGCATCTTGCAGCTCCCAGCCAGATGCCATTAACTGCTTTGCGTCCCTCTCAAAGCTGTCGAACGAGCAGCTAATGTAGATCAGTTGCTTTTTGTCTGCGGCGGCCAAAGCTTCGAGCAGCTGCGGATCCACGCCTTTTCGAGGCGGATCGAGAAGGATCAAATCAGCTTTATCCAAAAAGGACACAGCCTCTTTGGCATCTCCGAGGTGATAGGAAAAGGAGCAGGGTGCGCCGCTTTCCAAATAAGAGAGGTGCGAATAGGGGTTTTCCTCAACTAAAACAGATGAAGAGAGCCGAGGCGCAAGATGAAGCGAAATCGCCCCCGCTCCTGCATATACTTCTAGAAGGCGCGTATTTGGCTCGACCCAACTCTCAACCTTCTCAAGCAGCTTGTCGAAAAGAGAGAGGTGCGCTTGAGAAAAAGAGGCGGGGTGAAAGGCGATCTGCGATTTGCCAATTCTTTGGCGCAAAAATGGATCCCCGAACAAACAGATCCACTCGCTTCCCAAAATGGCGTTGCTCTTCGATGTGTTCAGATTGACCCAAATCGAGTGCCAAAGATCGCGCTGGCTCCAAAGTCTTTCTGCGAGCAGCTCTGCCGCTCTTTTTTCCTGGGAGACGAGGCTGAGCTGCACAAGGCCCGACTCGCGGCAAACAAAAAACTGCGCATAGCGCAGGCTGCCTGTTTGACGCACCTCATCATAGGGCTCGATTTGCAATCGTCCCATTTCTTTTTGGACAAAAGCGGCCGCTCGGTTGATGGCGGGGTGGTGGGCCAGGCAATTGGGGATCTCGATCAAGTCGTGGCTATTTCTTCGAAACAGCCCCAAAGCTCCGCTTCCAAGGCCATTTTTTCGAATCGCCAGCCTCGCCCGCATGCGCCACCCGGATCTGTTTTCTAAGATCAGAGGAATTGGGCGATCAAAAAAATCTTTTACGCGCCTCCAGAGCGCAGGCTCTTTTGCATCCAGGTGATGCGCACATCCGCTGCATTCTAAAAAATGGGCACACGTCTTCATTTTTTGAAAAAATTTCTAGTTCTTAGGACATCAATTATCGCTCATATACCCCATAAAGAACAGATCAAAAAATCCCCTGACATGGCCGTCTCGGCCTGATTGTGGAAAAGTCGTTTCATAACCTGTCGATGGTCTGTCGATATCTCATTTAACTTTTCGCCGTTTGTCGAAAAGCGGCGGATTTGTTCACAACTTTTTGAGTTGTCAACAGCACATTTCCTCTCGAAAAAGACTGCCATTATGAACATTTCCACACGTACGTAAGAAGAAGAGATCTATTGAATAGTTTTCTTCTCTTTTCCCGAAAGTCGATTGAAGAATTCCCTTCGCTGGAACCAGCTCAAGAGGATATACTAGCCATCATGTCCCGCTTTGCCGCAAACAATTTTTTTTCGCTTCAGGAATTCGATCACTGCAGCCTTTGGGATGGCGACGAAACCGTCTGGACAGCGCTCTTTCAGCTCGATTCGTATTTGCAATCGCAGGGCGCATTCAAAATTGATATTGAAATTCCCTCCGGCGCCACGATCTTGCAGCCCGAGCTTGTTTCCATTGGCGCGGGCACTGTTTTAGAGCCGGGAGTGATGATCCAAGGCCCATGCATCATTGGCAAAGACTGCCTTATTCGGCACGGCGCCCTTTTGCGAGGAGGGGTGATCTGCGGCGATGGCTGCGTCATTGGGCATGCCTCCGAGGTGAAGCACTCGATTCTTTTTCCCAAGGCGCAAGTAGCCCATCTCAACTACGTCGGAGATTCGATCTTAGGGGCCCGGGTGAATTTGGGCGCCGGTGTCAAGTGTGCAAATCTTCGGCTCGACCGGTGCGAAATTTCCGTTCTGGATGAAGGTGTAAAGGTGAAAACCGGACTGAGAAAATTTGGCTCCATTCTTGGCGATGGCTGCCAGATCGGGTGCAATGCGGTGCTCAATCCCGGAACGGTGCTCGGCCCCTATTGCGTGAGCTATCCGCTAGTGAACTTGCACGGAGTCATCCCTGCAAACTCGCGCATCAAGGGACGCTCTCACGACCTTGATATTGGATCGGTCAGTGTAGAGATTTTAGAGGCCTTGAGGAAGTAGATGCTGCAGTTTTTAGATGCCTACCGGCAAAAAATTGATCAAGAGCTCCGCAAGGCCATCGAGCTTCTCGGAGAGCCGAGCCGCTTGCGCGATGCGTGTACGTACGCTTGTCTCAATGGAGGAAAAAGACTTCGCCCCATTCTTGTCTTGCTTGTTGCAGAAGCGCTGCCGATGCGCCGCGACGTTTTGGGCGCAGCTCTGAGCGTTGAGTACTTTCATGTGGCGTCGCTCATCGCGGACGATCTGCCTTGCATGGACAATGACGACGTTCGGCGCGGCAAGCCGTCGCTCCATCGAGTCTTCGAAGAGAGCGTGGCCATCTTGGCTAGCTACACCCTGATCGCCGCCGGGTACGGAGGAATTTATGAGATGGCGCGCATGCTCAAGGAAAGGGAGCCCTCAAAAGCTGCCCAAATCGACGCCAGAGCGATTCTTTGCCTTGAAGCAGTCACTCGCTGTGCGGGCCTTCGCGGAGCGACCCACGGGCAGTTTCTCGACCTTTTTGAGGCACATGCCAACTACGATTCGATCCGCGAGGTGATCGAAAAGAAGACGGCGACCCTTTTTGAGATTTCTTTTCTTCTCGGATGGCTTTTCGGCGGAGGCTCGGAAGAGAGGCTAGACGAGGTGAGGCGCTGCGCTCATCACCTTGGCGTCGCATTCCAGATTGCAGACGACTTGCAAGACCTGCTTCAAGACGATAAACCGGCAAATGGCGCGAACCTCGCGCGGATTTTGGGACAAGAAAAGGCAGGCATGCTCTTTCGGGAAGAATTTAGCGGCTTTGTCTCTTCACTCAAAGCTCTTGGCCTTTGGACGCCGCCATTTCAAGAGATTTGTAAGGCTCTGGAGGCAGACGGGTCCCGAGTTTTGCAGACGCCTCGTTAGGTTGATATTTTTTTGCGAAGCAACTCGCGAAGCGAAAAAAAACAATTTATCCTGTTTATCATGTTGCCCGAGCGGGTCCCCACGCAGTGGGGCCGGGCATCCCTTTTTATCATGTACCTTGGTTTATTCATCTAACATGAGGAACACGCCAAATCCTCCTGGGCATGTAATCAAACAAAGAAACAGGATAAAAAAAGGATTGCCCAGCCCCACTGCGTGGGGACCCGCTCGGGCAACATGATAAACAGGATAAGATGCTTTTTCTCGCTTCGCGAGTTGCTTCGCAAAAAAACATGAATCCGGCTACTGCATGAATAGGGCAGTTTGCTCCCTTCTCTAGCGAAGGGAGCGCTTTTCTTCTTATACGCCGGCCGTCTCGACTGCATCGCTTTTCTGGGGAAGGCTTGCCGCCTTTTTCTCCTGCATCTTTGCGTGGATCGCCTGCTCGATTTCGGAAGTGAGCTTCGGGTTGTTTTTCAGCTCTTCCCGAGCGGCCTCTCTGCCTTGGCCGAGGCGGTTTGTCTGGTAGCTCAGCCAGGTGCCCCGTTTGTCGATGACGCCAAGGTCGACGCCGACATCGAGAAGCGAGCCGATGTGCGAGATCCCTTCGTTGAAGAGGATGTCGAACTCCGCCACCTGAAAGGGGGGCGCGCATTTATTTTTTACGACTTTTACCTTGACCCTTGAGCCGATCTCTGTCGAATTGTCGGGACTTTTGATCCCGCCGATGCGCCGGATGTCCATGCGGATGGAAGAGTAGAATTTGAGTGCGCGGCCGCCTGTCGTTGTCTCCGGATTGCCAAACATCACGCCGATCTTTTCGCGGATTTGGTTGATGAAGATCGCGCAAGTGTTGCTTCTGGAGAGCGTGGCGGTCAGTTTGCGCAGCGCTTGCGACATCATCCGCGCTTGCAGGCCCATATGCTGGTCTCCGATCTCCCCTTCCAGCTCGCTTTTCGGAACGAGCGCTGCGACGGAGTCGACGACGATCACATCGATCGCGTTGGACCTGGCAAGCATCTCTGCGATGTTGAGCGCCTCTTCTCCGTTATCGGGCTGGGAGATCATCAAATCGTCAATGTTGACGCCGATGCGCGCGGCATACGCCGGATCCAGCGCGTGTTCTGCGTCGATATACGCGACCAGGCCGCCGTTTTTCTGGGCGTTTGCCACGATATGTGTGGCCAAGGTGGATTTACCGGAAGATTCGGGGCCGTAGATCTCGACGATCCTGCCGCGGGGAA
Source organism: bacterium (assembly GCA_021809325.1). GTDB lineage: Bacteria > Chlamydiota > Chlamydiia > Chlamydiales > SM23-39 > JAKBAE01. The sequence continues at coordinate 13,687 of JAKBAE010000026.1, read as the reverse complement.
CGCCTCCAATGCCAAGCGCCAAGTCAAGCGAGATCGCTCCCGTCTTCACAATGCTCAGCCCGTGGGAGGAAGAGTGTTTGCCCAGCGTCATGATGGCGCCGTCTCCAAACTGCTTTTGAATGTGCGATATGGCGAGCTCGAGCGCCTTCTTTTTGCCTGTATCTGGTGATGGCTGGTTCATGGAAAAAATCCTCGGTGTATATTTCTTTCCAGCATGAGGCCGGAAGCTGCTTCTCGTCAAGAATGACGCGATCAATTATATCCCATGTCAAGAAGCGGGGGAGCTTTTTACATGATTCTTGCTGGAGATATCGGCGGTACGCACACGCGGCTTGCTCTTTTTGAGGGAACAAAGGAGCTGAAAGTAGCGGCGCAAGAGATTTTTTCCAGCCGCGAGCATGCAGACCTGCTTCCCATTGTGCAAAAATTCCTGGGAATGCATCCGGCATCGATCGCGCATGCCTGTTTTGGCATTGCCGGGCCCGTGCGCAATGGAAAATGCCAGGCGACCAATCTCCCCTGGATAGTCGATAGCGGGAATCTCTCCCGCTCTTTGCAGCTCAAATCGGTGCATCTCATCAACGACCTTGAGGCAAACGGGTGGGGCATCAGGGTCTTGAAGCAAGAAGATCTTTTTCTTTTGCACGAAGGAAACCCAACCCAGAAAGGGAACATCGCCCTGATTGCTGCCGGGACCGGTCTTGGCGAGGCGGGCCTTTATTGGGATGGCGAAGAGCACCATCCATTTGCTTGCGAAGGCGGCCACGTTGATTTCGGCCCTCGCAATGCGATGGAGATCGAGCTTCTCGTCTATCTGAACAAGATCTACTCGAGCCACGTCTCTTATGAGAGGGTCGTTTCCGGGCCGGGACTGAAAAATATCTATGAATTTCTCATCAAAACCAACCGTGAAACCGAGTCTCAAGAGCTCAAAGAAGAGATGAAAAGGCGCGACCTTGCGCAACTGATCTCTGAATGGGGAAGGAGCGGCCGCGATGCGGGCTGCGCTCGCGCTTTGGATTGGTTTTTATCGCTCTACGGGGCGGAAGCCGGAAACCTCGCCTTAAAATTTATGGCGCGCGGCGGAGTTTATATCGGCGGCGGGATTGCCCCTCATCTTTTGGATAAACTCAAAGAAGGGGGCTTCATGGAAGGGTTTCTCGATAAAGGGCGCTTCCGCTCTCTTTTAGAGACCATTTCCGTGCGCGTCATTCTCAATGATCTTACGGCTCTTCTCGGTGCAGCGGAATATGCACGGCAGCACGCACGCGATTAAGTAAGTGATGGGCGATTTCTTGGGCAGCCTCTTCGCTCGTTTGGTAGCGCAGTTTCGGGCATCCCTCTTGAGCGATCTCGAATAGAATCCGTGCAACATCTTCGGGCGGTTGGGACAGGGCTGCCAGGGCCGGCCGCTCTTCGAGAGATTGCTCAATCGCATCCGTTACAGCTTGGTAAGGATTTCCCGGAAGGTCCTTGCTTCCCGTCAAGATCGAAAAGTTGGTTGTCAAAAGGCCCGGCTCCACGATCGATACGGCAATATCGAAGGGGGCAACTTCGAGAGCAAGCGATTCGGAGAGCGACTCGAGGGCCGACTTGCTCGCCGCATAGAGGCTTCCAAAAGCAGGGGTGGCAACCGCATTGGTTGAGCTGATGTTGATGATATGGCCCGCTTTTTGCCCGCGCATAGCTGGCAAGACTGCCTGGATCAGCCGGATGGGACCAAAAAAGTTGATCTCCATCTGATCGAGCATCTCTTCTTTTGTCAGCAGCTCAACAGGACCTACCAGCGCGTATCCTGCGTTGTTGATCAAGAGATCGATCCTCCCTTCTTTGGACAGAATTGCTTCAACGGCTGACTGGATAGATGCTTCGCTTAAGAGATCGACGGGAAGAAAGTGCAAATGGCTTGAAATGGAAACGGGCCCTTGGCCCCCCGGCCGGATTGTGCCGTAGACGCTATAGCCTCTTTCAGCAAAATATTCCGCGGTGGCAAGGCCGACGCCCCTTGATGCACCCGTGACAAGGGCAACGCGGTTTGGGGCGGCGGCTAAAGGGGATAGAAGCATCCCCAGCAAACAAAGCCACTTCATCAAAAGTCAAAGCGAAGTGAGCCAGTGGCTCCTTGGATATAAAGATCGCCATTTGGGGCAAAGCTTTTTCCTACCGCACCGCCGGCTACAAATGTGCGGAACATATTTTGGCTCCAGAAGATTTGAAAGCAGTACGTTGCCGAAAAATCGATGTGATAGTTGTGGTTGCAGAAATACGATCCCCATCCAAAGCCCATTTCAAGGTTAGCGTGCGGGCGAAGATAGGTGAGATGGCGTTGGCGAAAGTCGACGGCAAGAGGGAGGCCGGATGGGTTAGAGCTGTTTTGCTCTTTAATGCGCAAGTTGTAGCGCGTAAAGAGCAGGTCGGCTTCTCCTTTTCCGATCAGGCGCAGGCCATAGCCGACCAGATAGTTCATATCCAATCCGATCTCAGGACCGACTCCCCAAGTATCGTTTGTGCAGCGGATTTCATACGGAGATTGAGCTTGCGGAGTGTAGGATACGAGATACTTTTGGTCGATCCAGGCGGCTCTCGCGCCAAAATAAGGACGGAAGATCAGCTGGGTGCCGATGTAGCTGCTTCTGCCGAGAGTCACATCGAGAATGTCGAAGCGCACTCTCCAACGGCTTTTTCCGAATATAATGTTGTCCGCCACATTCGCAGGGTGTCCCCAAAACGGAAGGATCCCGCCGCTTACGGGCCCATTCGAGCGGGCGCTGTGGCGGCCGCCAAGCCAAGTGTATTCGGCCATGGCATCCCAATTATCCGTATCTGTATTGACTCCCAAGGCGACTTTATAGCCCGACTTGAACTGAAAGTTCATGTTGACGACGTTGCCGCTAATGGGAAGGGCGTTGCTGGAACTTGCATTTGAGATGCCGAGCTCGAGATTTTCTTCGCTTGGCTGCCAATAGAGGTAGCTCGCAGAGGCAAAGAGATCCCAACTTCCGCGAACATCGATTCGGGCCGGGGCATTATATGCTGCAGCCATTTGGCTCTGTCGAAGCTCATGACCCTGCTCAAAGCTGTTGATGGGGCGGCATCCTTTGACTGTAGCGGAAAGAGAAGTGGCGCTGAGCAAAAGCGCGCTAATACAAGTTGTGAGTCGCATTGCATCCTCGAGAAAAATGGTTAGAGGTTATCTTAAGGGATAGATGTGAAATGAATCAATGAGAACAGAATCTTCGGATTGTAAAGTTGCGATTCCGATCGCAAGTTTTGCTCCAGCCATCGGCCCCTGTCCTCTCTTTGCAGGTTTCTTCAAGCCGTTCGATAAGCGGCCGCCGGATCACTCCGAAAGGGGATTTGCTTTCAATCGAGTGAGAAGAGTCAAAAGCAAACCAAACGTGTCCAGGCCAGACGACCATGTCCATTGGAAGAAGCTCTTTCGCGATTTCAGCCGGGGATTTCCCTTCGATCGGAAGGGCTTTTCCAAAATGGATCAGTTGGTTTGTGTTGCGCGGAGTGGCTCCGTTTGTCACTTCATAAAGAAGGCCGGAGCAATCGACCCCTCTCAATGTCCAAAGAGCAAGGGTTGCGTCATCAAGAGCCTTTTGCGGTGGATAGTAGTGAAGCATTTTGCTGATGCCGAGGCTCCAGTTGCCTCCCCAAATGTAGCGAGAGCCGAGAAGCTGCTCCATCTTTCGGGCCAGATCACTCCGTTTCCAGTCAGGCTGCGGCTTATCGAGCGCTTGATTTGATGCCGGCCTTGTAAAACGGCTGTCTAGAAAGAGCGGGGTTTCGTAAGAGGGCAAGCTGATTTTGTAGATTGAGTGGTGATGGCGTGGATAGATCTCTTCGACAAGATAGGTTTGGCCCGCGAGCGCGACGAATTCGATGTATTTGCTATCGCCGGAAAAATGACCAAATACAGCGTGGAACTCCGGGATGTTGAGTACCGGAGCCGGCTCGACGATTTCAATGCAGCTCTTCGAGATCATACCCCCCTTTTTTCCAAACCAGAGGAAACTTTGCAAGTAAATTTGCCATCGGTAGAATCGAAAAAAACAGGAGTTTTATGCGCTGCCTTCTTCTTATCCTTCTTCTCTTTACCCTTTCTTGCTGTCCATCTTCAAACACCCAGAAGAAGATGCTGCGCATCAACATCAAGGACGAGCCCCAGTCGCTCGACCCAAGAAAAGCGAGGGACCTCAATTCAGTAACGCTGATGCATATGCTCTTTGAGGGACTCTCCCGCATTGGAAAAGACGGGTCGGCGGAACTTGCCCTGGCCAGAGAGATACAGGTTTCAGAAGATGGAAGAATTTATACATTTCATCTCCGCCCAACGCTTTGGTCTGATGGCAGCCCTGTAACTTCTTTTGATTTTGCCAGAAGCTGGCGCACAATGCTTGATCCCGCTTTTCCAACTGATCTGGCCTATCAACTTTACGTCATAAAAGGAGCCAAAGAGGCAAAAACCGGTGAGTTTTCCTCTGACTCAGTCGCGATTCAAACTCCCGACGCCGCCACACTGATCGTCGAGCTGCAAGAGCCGATCCCTTATTTCCTAGAGCTTTTGACGGCGCCCTCTTTTTATCCCGTCCCTCTTGCGGTTGACGAAAAAAATGGCAACTGGACAGAGAGTACTTCAGGATATGTTTCCAACGGCCCTTTTGTTTTACGCGCCTGGGAACATTCCAATACGATCCAGGTTGTTCGAAACCCGCTCTATTGGGATGCAAAGAATGTCCATCTTCCCGGCATTGAGATGGTCATGGTGACTCCTGAAACAGAGTTCCGCATGTTCCAAGATTGCCAGCTCGATTGGGCCGGCTCTCCTCTTTCCAATCTTCCCCCTGATTCCGTTCCCCATTTGAAAGAAAGACAAAACTTGCAGGTAAAACCGCTTCTCGGAACCTACTTTCTTCGGATCAACACCCTTAGCAATCCCTTTCTCTCTCACCCTCTGACGCGCCGCGCTCTTGCTTTTTCGATCAATCGCGAAGCGATCACGGAACACATCTTGCAAGGAGGGCAGCTACCTGCAACAGCCCTTGTCCCTCCAACCATGGGACTCTCTGCCAACGGGTATTTCAATGATGCTGATTCGCAAAAAGCCAAGGATATTCTCGAGCTCTATTGCGAGCGGGAAGAGTTTTCTAAAACTGAATTTCCCGCTCTTTCGATTCTTTACATTGCAGATGAAAGGAATCATGCGATCGTGATGGCCCTCAAAGAGCAGATTGAGAATGCGCTTGGGATCCAAGTTGATTTAGAGCCGGCAGAGCGCAAGATTTTCTATGAGCGCGTTTCAAAAAAGCAGTATCAGCTTGCGGCGGGCAGCTGGATCGCTGACTTTAACGATCCAATCAATTTTCTGGACGTTTTTAAATTTAAAGAAGGAAGTACGAACAATACCGGTTGGGAGAATACAAAATATATTGAATGTTTAAATCAGTCTGTCTTATGTAACAATCTTGAAGAGAGAAAAAATATTCTTCGAGACGCGGAGCGGATCTTGATCGATCAAATGCCACTTATTCCAATCTTTCATTATGCACTGAACTATCTGCAAAGGCCGGGCCTTGAAGATATCAGTCTTTCGCCACTGGGACAGATCGATTTTCGCTGGTGCAAGCTCGAAGAAGAAGGTGTGCGCTGAGGTCATGAAAAAAGCCTTATTGCTTTGCCTCTTGTTGTCTTCGCTTTGGGCGATGCCTCCCGTACCCGGGCAGATCACCCTTCATAACGACTCGCCTCATATTCTGACCGCGTCGGTGTTTGCTGCGAGCGGGGAATACCTAGGCCAAATCACCCTTCAGCCTGGCCAACAGAAGAATTTTACGACAAACCTCTATGCGACGAATCTCAACCGTCCGGGGCGGCCCGAGGTTTCGATCACTCCGTATCGCATCATCTGGCAGTGTTCCGGGGGCGGCGTGTATTCAATGTGTACTGATGGCGCCGCAGGCGCTTATGTCCGGGCAAACTCTTGCCAGGGCCAGCTTTTTTGCAGCCCCAAAAAGGGAGAGAAGGAGCCATCCCAGGCAGCCTCTCCTCCGCCTCCTAACAAATAGTACTCAATTAAAAAAGGAGCAGGGTTTGTACGGGAAGATCCCAGGGATCGCGGGGAAGCGGCGTAACGCTTAGCTGCTCGCGGTAACCAACAGCAGCTGTTGGCACACTTGGGTGCTCGGAAAGAAATCGGTCGAAATGGCCTTTGCCATAGCCGAGCCGGAAGTGTTCGCTGTCAAAGGCAAGACCCGGAACGAGGATCAGATCTCGCTTGGTTAGGGCAGAGGCGGTGTTGAGATCCGGGATCGGCTCGCGAAGGCCGTAAGGGGAAGGCTCTAGGGCGCTGAGGTCCGTGACGAGAAAGTATTTCAGACTTTTTTCAGAGCGTCTGGGGAGTAGCAGCCGGCCTAGGGAAGCGTAGTGTTCGTTGATTTTTTGCAGGTCGATTTCCCCTTTTGTGCTGCAAAAAGAGGCGAGGCGATCAAAAGAGATGGATTGCAGCTTTTGAAAGAGATGCTTGGCAGCCTCTTGTTTGCGCTCTTCGCTCAACTGGCTCCGAAGAGAGAGATAATGGGCGCGAAGCTCTTGTTTGTTCATTCGGGATCGACCGGTTTTCCCCTGAGATACGTTATCTTGTTTTGAAAAATCCCGTCTCCATCATAGAGCGATGCAATGCCGTTTCCGGAAGAAATGGAGGAAATGGGGTTTGATTGGCCTTTTTTGTAATATTGCCCCCGTTGCAGAAGGTCGTTTTCGTACTCTTCCAAGAGCATGAGGCTTCCATCCCGATACCAAGCGCAAGCGATGCCCGCCTTTTTGTTCTTGTAAAATTCGCGCTGGCTTTCCAGTTGTCCGTTTTCATACCACGACTTTACGTTCCCGTGAATGACGTCTTGGTCCCAATCGACAGATACTTTCGGCTGCGGACGGGCGCCGTCCACAGGGTAGTATTCGAGCTCTTCGCCATGTTTTTTTCCGTTTTTGAGATGGTACGTTGATTGCAGCCGTCCCATTGCATCGAAACATTGGACGAGGCCCTCTGGCACGCCATTTCGGATCTCTTCGATCCGGACGGGGCGCCGGTGGTCGAAAAGAGCTCGATTCCCCGCGCGATTGCGGACCTCTGCGACGATTTGCTCCTGATTAAAATAGACGCCATGGACTAAAAGGCTCTGTTCGTACTCCTCTTCCCAAGAGGGTTTGCCGTCCGGCCAATATCCTAGGCTTTTTCCTTGTTTACACCCTTCGCGATAAAATGTTGTGGATTGGAGCTGGCCCGACTCCCAGAAGGTCCGCTCTTCACCTTCTTTGCGGTCTTGTTGGTAGAAGCTTTTCTTTTCGAGCGCCCCGGATGGATAATAAAAAGTGCTAACGCCTGAAAGGGCCCCCTTTTCATAGGCGATTTGAGCGATGAGGGTTCCTCTCTCATTGCAGACCTCCGAGATCCCGTCAAAGAGCCAGGTCTCTTGGGCGCTAGGAGACAAATCAGCCGTCCCTCCAATCACTTGCGCTTCAATTTTTTGGGTGCCATCGGAAAACCATTCCCGATAAGCCCCAAAGGCCCGCATCTCTTTTGCCTCTAAAAGCTGCCAAAGCGACCCGTTTGGATAATAAGTGGTGATGACAGAACGGTTTTTCCCTTGGCATCGATAGAGCCTAAAGACCTTCTTATAGGGCTGCGAGTCGAGAAAATTTTTTGCGCTGTGAACTTGCAGCTTCTCCTCATCGCTGATCGTCTCAGATAAACCATTGCGGTCTTGAATCTGGATCAGGACAAGTTCTTCTTTTGCCGGCCGGTGGCAAGAAGCCGTCAGAATAAGTAAGAGAAACGCAAATTTAATTTTTCTTTTCATTTGAAAGGGTAAACTCTCTTTTTAGCAGTGCAAGGTTAAGGTTATAAACGGAAAGATCTTTTTTAGAGAGCACAAAATCTTGAATCAATAGTTGAGGAGAAGCAGGATAAGGAGAAAATTCGGCGATGGGAATATTTTCGATCAAAGAGAGAAGGTGGTTCAAATCGTCTCCATCGATCTCGACCGGATACCGGAGCTTTTCTTCAGTCTCTTTCACTTTAGAAGAAGAGCGGACGCTTTCCTCCGCAAATCTGAGGCGGTTTTGCGGTCCTTGAAGAAATGCGATCCTTTGGGACAAGGCAGCTTGGTCGCTGCAGCCGGGATGGCTTTGCATCCGGCGCAGCTCTTGGTATTCCTTTTGTAAGAGAGGAAGGGTTTCGAGATGCTGATTGATAAAATATGGCTCGCATTTTCCATACCGCTCTAAAAACCGGATCTTCTTTGCCCTCGCCTCCATTGAGGAGCGCGCCTGAAGGGCTGCTCTGTCTAGAGCCTCTTCATTTTCTTGCAGATGACGAGAGCGGTTGAAAAGAAAGAGCGTACTCATGGCAAAAGGAGTGAGAAGAAGAATAAAAAAAAGAAAAATCCGGTTTTTCTCGAAGAAAAAGCGGCCTGCAGTTTCAGAGATTGCCATGGGATGCGCTCTTTAAGTAAAAGGATGTGCGGTAGCTGCTAGGAAGAGAGTCCCAAGAGATATCTCGAGAAGTGTCCACAACTGTTTCATCTTGCAAGAGAGCTTCATGGATCTGTCTTGCATGAAGCGGATTGGCAAGCTTGAATTCGATCTCGATTTTGGCGAGATAGGGCTCGTGGAGCGCTTCCAGATGGGGGAAAGACTCAAGCTGATAGTGAATCTGCTCAAAAGAGATCGGGTCGCCACTTTGGCGAAAGGAGGCGATTAACGGGTGGGAGGACAGCCAGTCCAAGAAGAGGGCGACCCGGGGCGCTTTCATTAGGAACGGATATTCTTTTCTGTTTTTTTCAATGATGAGAAGCCACTGGTTTACAAGATCCTCCATTTTGCCGCCGGCAGAGAAAAGCTCAAATCGCAGGGCAGAGTCTTTCGTCGCCGCCCATTTCTCTAGGCTCTTGACCACCTCGCGCTCTCTTGTGTCGAGCCACCAAGAGCCGATCGTGTAAAAAGCCGAAGAGAATAGAAAAGAAGCGGCAAGAAGGCTGAGAGAAAGGCGTCCGAGCTTTTGCCAAATGAAGGGGGCCGTTCGCTCCTTTCGACGAAATTGCAGAGGCAATTTGCGCTGAAGGAGATAGTCGATAGCCAGGCCGCAGCATCCGGCAGAGGCTCTCTCTTCAGGCGTTAGCTCGAGTCGAATCTCTTCTATGGCAAAATCGCGCAAGGTTTCCCAAAGAAAGTCCCGAAACAGTCCGGCAGGATCGATCTCTCCCATAAACAGAAGGGGTTTTTGGCAGTTAAAAGAACAAAGAACTTTTGAAAGATCCCTTCGGAGCCGCCTGGCTTCTTCAGCAAGATTGGGGTATTGACCGCTTTTCAGTGCGGAAAAATCGATTTCGTTGCGCTCTTTTAAAGAGATCAATTTTTTTCGGTCTTCATGGAAGGCCGCTTTCAATGAAAAAAGGCCAATATCGACGTCATGTGCGTTTTGTACGACGCCATTTTCCACCCAAAGAGCGCTCGACGCGCTTTGGCCGACATAAATGAGAAAGTAGGATTTGAGGTTTGGCGCTTTCCATTTTAAATACGCTAAAAATGCTGCGGGCAAGGATCCGACCCGCTCAGGGTCGATCTGATGGGATTTTTGCTTTTCGAGATGGGCATCAAGAGCGGAAAGGGTCGTTGTGTACGTCGTTGTTGTTTGATGTCCTTTAGTGGGCCAAGCGGCCAAGGTAAGAGCCTCTTCCGACTTCAGATGAAGCTGTGTTTGCGTTTGAAGGATTAGGGCGTCCATCAATTTTCTTGAAGGGGCGGAGTTGAAGGGGAGCGCTCGAATGACCAAATTGCCGGCCGTAAGGCCGCTGACAAGAGGGACTGATTTTTGTTTATTGTAAAGCTGCTTTACTTTAGATGCCGGTTCTGTTTGCAGCTCCAAAGACCGGATTCGCCTACCGTCCCATTTTACAAGGGCCCAGCGGAGAAGGGGTCCGTCAAGTTGTATGCCGATTGCTTGCATAGTAAATATTTGCAATTGCTTTTTTAGAAGATTGAAATTGTAGTCTTTGAGAGACTTTTTTGCGATATGAGCCTATCCGGAGACAGGTTTTTGCTGTTTTTTAGAGTACATCTATTCTGAAATTAGGCGCTTATCTTAAAATGGATGGTATGAATCACCTTGCGTCTATTATCCATCTTTTTTTTCTCTCTTATACAGTGATGCTCTTTGTGCGCGTCATTTCGAGCTGGTTTCCCAGAGAGTGGCAATATAAGAAATTTTTTCATTTTCTCGCTTTCTATACAGATCCCTATCTCAATCTCTTTCGCAGGATTCTCCCGCCGCTTGGGAGAGTGTTGGATTTGAGCCCCATCATCGCATTTTTTGTATTGAAGTTGCTGGAAGTGCTCCTTTTAGGACTTCTGAGATGATACGAAAGCCATTTTTACTCGGAGACCTTGAGCTTCCATCGAATATTTTCTGCGCTCCTTTGGCCGGGTGCTCTGATTTGCCCTTTCGCAAGATGACTTCCCGCTACAAGCCGGGAATGATTTATTGCGAGATGGTGAAGATCGATGCGCTTGTCCGCCATGATCCCCACACGTACCGCTTATTAGATTACACGAGGGACATGCATCCGATTGGCGCCCAAATTTGCGGGAGCAAGCCAAAGCTGGCTTTCGAAGCAGCGCGAATTATCGAGGATTTGGGCTTTGATCTTATTGACCTCAATTGCGGATGTCCGGTTGACAAAGTAACAAAAGACGGGAGCGGATCGGGGCTGCTGCAAAATCCTGAGCGGATTGGAGAAATCCTTACTGAAATGGTTCGGGCCGTCTCCATCCCGGTAACGGTAAAGATCCGCGCCGGCTGGGATGACGAGAGCATCAATGCAGCAGAAATCGTTAAGATTGCGGAGTCTGCCGGAGCGTCCGCTCTAACGGTGCACGGAAGGACCCGCGAGCAGGGGTATAAGGGGCCGGCCAACTGGGATCATGTCGCTGCATGCAAGAGAGCTTCTAGCAAGATGCCGATCATTGGAAATGGCGATCTCTTTGATGCCGAGGCTGTGGAGAGGCTTTTTAGCCATTCGGGATGCGATGGGGTCCTCATCGCGAGAGGGACGATGGGCCAACCTTGGATTGTTGAGGATATTGAAAGGCATTTATTGGGACTTCCTAAGATTGAAAGGACAATTTTAGATCTTCGACAGGTTCTTTTGGATCACTTTCATTCTATCACAAGCTATCAGGCTGAAAGACAGGCCCTGCTCGATATGCGACGCGTTGGCTGTTGGTATCTAAAGCCATGCAGCGGGGCCAAGCAGCTTCGGATGCAGATCAATCAGGCCTCTTCGTTGGACGAGGTGTTTTCTTTGTTGGATGCGTTTGACTGGGGGACGATCCGGTTTTCTCAGGACGCCTCTTTTGCAAGTGCAAGTTTTTGATTTCAAATCTTTTAGGATGATTGGACGGCACCTAGAACATCCCGGTAGACCTGTTCTTTGGGTTTTTGGCCATCGATCTCTTCCAGAATCCCCGTATGACGAGCATAAAAATCAACCATTGGCGAGGTCTCTTGGCGATAGTTTTTCATCCTGTTTCGGAAAACAGCTTCTTGATCGTCGATGCGAGTGTGTAGATCTCCTCCACATTGATCGCAAACACCAAATTCCGAAGGAGGGGCAAACTCCTGATGATAAGGTCGATTGCAGCTTTTGCAAATCAAGCGGCCGGCGATCCTTTCGATAAGAACTGTTTCGGGCACGTTAAAGTTTAGAGCTATGACATGGCTCGTTTGAGGCAAACGCTCATGTAGAGATTTGGCTTGATTCAAATTTCTAGGAAATCCATCGAGTATCGAGCCGCGATAACAGTCCGGCATGCTTAGCCTTTCAAAGACCATATCGGAAACAAGCTCGTCAGGGACAAGGCGGCCGCTGTTTAAATATTTTTTTGCCAATTGGCCTAGCTCTGTCTGTTGCTGAATGTGTTTGCGGAAGAGATCGCCTGTCGAGATATGCGGAAGGTCGAAATCCTCGCTTAAAGAAGAAGCATGAGTTCCCTTCCCTGAGCCCGGGGGGCCGAGTAAAAGAACTACTAACGGTCTGGGAACATAGCGGAGGACCTCTGCCTTTGCAGCTCTCAACATAATTGCACTCATAAACACTCCGTTTTTTGCGAAAAAAAATGTAGCGAAAGTTATGTATATTAAGCTAGCGTTAAAATAAAGTGTGATAGAGGTAAATATGAATTCGGTTGTTGACGTGCTGATTATCGGTGCAGGTCCCACCGGCCTTACTTTGGCAATCGAATGTGCTCGTTACCATCTTTCGTGTAAAATTATCGATCAGTCTCCTGTACCTACAACCTATTCAAAAGCAACAGCTATTCAAGCAAGGACCCTGGAGTGTTTTCAGCGAATGGGGATCCACGAACGGTTTTTAGCCGCCGGCATTCAGCTCAAAAGATCGAATATCCATAGCGGAGACAAAAAGACGTATCTTAATCTTCAGCAGATCCAATCCCCATTTCCATTTGTTCTCAGTATTGAGCAAAGTAAGACGGAACAAATCCTTAACGATGCCCTCAAAGAATTAGGCTGCTCTGTGGAGCGCCCAGTGCGCCTCATCTCATATGAAGAAAAAGAAGGATTCATTTTTGCCCATACGGATAAAGGGGTAGTTCAAACCAAGTATCTCATTGGATGCGACGGCGCTCATAGCACGGTTCGCAAAGCCATGGGATGCACGTTCAAAGGAAAGATGTTTTCCGATGTGTTTTCCTTAGCAGACATTAAAATTGCCTGGGACCGGCCTCACAATGAAGTACAGATTTTTTTGGAAGCGGATGGAATCCTGGCGGCTTTTCCTCTGCCGGAAAAGGATCGCTTCCGTCTTGTTTTTCAACTAAAACGATTGCGGGGTCTTCTTCGGCCAAGTCAATCCATAGAGCACGGGATTCTTCAGTCAAAAGAAATCACAGAACCGACGCTGCCTGAGATCCAGCAGCTTTTATCAAACTATGCTCAGGAGCCAGTTTTGGTTTCCGATCCGCGCTGGATTGCGAACTTTCACATCAATAGCAGGCTTTCCAACGGCTACCGGCATAATAACGTTTTTTTAGCAGGTGATGCAGCCCACATTCACAGCCCGGTCGGAGGGCAGGGGATGAATACGGGGATCCAAGATGCATTTAATCTCGCTTGGAAAATTGCTTACGTGCACCAGCAAATATCTTCCCCAACACTACTGAACAGCTACGAAGAAGAGAGGCACAGCTTAGGTAAAAAACTTCTTAAAGCGACTGAAACAGCCTCGACGATCGCAACCCTCCGCTCTCCAATACTTCTTTCCCTCCGCAATTCCCTCCTTTTCACTCTTTTGTCTTTTGATTGCATCCAAAGGAAAATCGCTGCTGCCATATCCGAGGTCGATCTTAGCTGTCCTCATAAAAGGGTGCGCAATTTTACCGTTTTTCATGATGGCAAGGAGGGCGAATACTTTACTCTAAGTGAAAAATCGAAACAGTTTCACCTCCTTCTTTTCAATTGCGCCAAGCCGCCTCTCGATCATCCTTGCATCGCAACATACCATGTAAAAGAAAGCTCGGATCCAAAGGCCCTTCTGGTAAGGCCGGATGGATATCTCGCTTTAGAAGATCGGCCGCCCTTTAAAAAGTTGATGTCTTATCAGTTTTA
>JAKBAE010000140.1 GCA_021809325.1 bacterium | reverse complement strand
ATCATCGATTTTTCTGTGTGCCCGAGTTTTGCAACTGCCTCATTTTATCTAGTTACTTTAACTTTGCAGGTGTCCTGTTACTATACTGGTTCCGGTTCAATCTTACCCACGAAAACCGAATTCCGATTGCAAGTATCGGTCTTGCCAAGAATTTTCCAATACAGGCTAAAAAACGTTTGATTTATTCATACTTCCAGTTTTAGATGACCTCATGGAAGAGTCCTTTAATTTGCCGCACTATCTCAAGCTGCCGCAAGGCTTTTTGAAATTTTATACTCTGATGCACAAGATCGAAATCCACTCTATTGCAGAAATCGGGGTGTTTTTCGGTCGCTCCGCCCTGTTATTTAGACTATTCTTTCCGAAGGCAAAGCTCTTTCTCATCGATCCATGGGAGCTGTCTGAGAAGTACCTCGCAACAGGAAATCCACCATCTCTTTGTCCAGAAGTTTTCGCAGAAGGATTTCGCACAGTCACGCAGCTTTTTGCTCATGATCCGGACGTTCAAATCCTCCGTCGCACTTCTAAAGAGGCCGCCAAAATCATTCCAGATGATCTTGACCTCGTATTCATTGATGGAGATCATTCCTATGAATCGGTAAAAGAAGACATCGACCTTTGGTCTAAAAAAGTACGTCCAGGCAAAATCCTGTCGGGACATGATTATGATGAAGCCAAATTTCCACAAGTTGTAAAGGCTGTAAATGAATCTATTCCGAATCTTCGAATAGGGCCCTATTCAACCTGGTTTACTCTGAACAAAGAGGCTTCGTCAATTTTGAATTGACAAAGACGTCCCGATCCTCTAATTGAAGAGGAATGCTTACAAGAATTCTAGTCCTGTTTCTTTTCGCAATGCAAGGAGGGTTCGCCCAAACCCCAAAAGAGTCGCTAGATCGCTTGGTCGAGGGAAATAAGCGATATGCAAAAGACCGCCTTCTACACCCCAACCACTCTACAGACAGAAGAGAAGAGGTCAAAGAAAAACAAAATCCGTTTGCCGTCATTCTGGGCTGCTCCGACTCGCGCGTATCCCCGGAAATCCTTTTCGACCAAGGCATCGGAGATCTCTTTGTCGTCAGAGATGCGGGCAATGTCGCCGGCCCCATTGAACTCGATAGCATCGAATACTCGGTTAAATACTTAGGATCTTCCCTCATCCTTGTCTTGGGACATCAGTCCTGCGGGGCAGTCACCGCAGTTTTGGATGGAAAAACAAGCGACATCGAAGCGGTAGCCAATCTAATTGAACCCGCGATCAAAGGGGCAAAAACTGTCGAAGAGGCAATCAAGGCCAATGTGCGCTCAGTCGTTGCCCAACTGCAAAAAGCTCCCTTGATCAAAAAACTCATTTCCGAAAAAAAACTCGCCTGTATCGGAGCCTACTACCATCTGGGAAGCGGAAAAGTTGAACTTTTGACGCCCTAAAAAAAAATGGATAAGATATCCTGGATCTTTTCCTCCCTCCTTTTCGTCATCCCCATCGTCGCGATCAGCCTTGTCGCCCTTTACTTTTTTCGCAAGCACGTCTCTGTCGCCACCCTACGCAAACACCACGATGTGACCGGATTTACGTTTAGCATCATCGGCGTTCTCTACAGCGTGATCTTGGGCTTTACCGTGATCAATGTCCAAGAAAGACATAACAGTGCAGACAAAACCGTCCACACGGAAGCTACGATGATCGTAGACCTCTATCGGGATGCCGACTACTTTGATCTCCCCAGCCGAAAGTCAATTAGAAGAAGCTTAAGGGATTATGTTAACTATGTGATCCACGAAGAATGGAACCAGCCATTCAACCGGGAGCGCCGCTTGAAAGCCGACGCTATCTTACAAGCAATCTGGAACAGCTACCAAACCGTCGATCTGCAAAAGGAAATCACCAAAATCTGGTATGAGCAAACGATTACAAAACTCGATCGGCTTATGAATGCAAGGCTGGCTAGAGAATTCTTTTCCTGGGATCGATTGAGCAGCATGATGTGGGCCGTACTCCTTTCCGGAGCCGTGGTCACAGTGTGCTTTATGTTCTTTTTCGGCTTAGAGAGCCTTTTTATGCAAATGCTTATGACAGGCATTCTCGTGGCCTATCTTTCTTTCATGCTCTTTCTGGTCTACTCGCTAGACCATGTATTCAAGGGAGCCAACCACATCACGCCAAAAGCATTTGAAGAGACGGCGATTATTTTCAACCGTCTAGATGAAGAGACAAACTAAAAAAGCCGGAAACGGTTCCCGGCTTTTGCACTATGCCAAATCCACTTCTTTGGCTTCAGGCCCTTTTTTGCCGGGGCTTTCGATATACTCGACTCTTTGCCCCTCTTTCATTGAGTGGGGATCGCATCGTAAATTGTTCGCATGAACAAAAATATCTTTTCCGCCAGCTTCTGGGGTGATGAACCCAAAACCTTTTGCCATGTTAAAAAACTTTACTGTACCTTTGGACTTCAAGAGACCTCCTACATTTTTTACAAAATTATGCTCAGAAGCCAAATTCTCTGCCACTTATATTTGCGAGCCTGGTTTCCAGATACTTAAAAATTTGAATTCTAAGAGATTGCACCTCGCTGAATTGACTATCTTTAAATCAGGCCTGTGTGAGATGCTGGATCATCTTAACCAATCTATAGCCAAAAATGACGTTTGATAGCTTTAATTTACCTCCCCAAATCCTGAAAGCCCTAGCGGCTGCGGGATATATAGAGCCTACCCCCATCCAATCTAAGGCAATCCCTAAAATCCTCCGCGGCTTTGACATCCGCGCCTCAGCCCAGACAGGAACCGGGAAGACGGGCGCATTTCTATTGCCAACCCTAAGCCGCTTGACCGCCCCCTCTCCGAAGCCGGGCAAGGGCCCCCGCCTTCTGATCTTGGTCCCCACCCGCGAACTGGCGATGCAAGTCGAACAGCAAACTTTAAAATATAGCCGCTTTCTTCCCCACTTGAAAAGCGCCTGCGTCGTCGGCGGCGTACCCTATTCTGCCCAACTGCGAAAACTTTCAAAGCCCTGCGACATTTTAATCGCCACCCCCGGCCGCCTGATCGACTTTATGGGCCGCTCAAAGATTGACTTTTCCAGACTTGAAATGCTCGTTCTCGACGAGGCAGACCGGATGCTCGACATGGGATTTTTAGAACCGGTCGAACAAATCATCTCCAAGATGCCTTCGGAAAGGCAAACTCTACTCTTTTCTGCTACCTTACAAGGCAGCGTTAAGACCCTTTCGGAAAAACTCTTGAATAACCCGATGGATATCGTCATCCATCAGGAAAAAGCCAATCATGAGCAAATCTCACAAACCCTCTATTATACAGATGGTCTGGAGCATAAAAACCGCTTGCTGGACCATATCCTGAAAATGGAAGGGGTTGACCGGATCATCGTCTTTACCTCCACGAAACGGCATGCGGATGAGCTTACGGATGATCTTTTGGCTAAAGGGCATCGAGCTGCTGTCTTACACGGCGACATGAGACAAAGGCAAAGAACGCGAACGCTTGCGCAAATGAAACAAGGCGAAATCAAAGTCCTGGTAGCAACCGACGTCGCTTCCCGCGGCATCGATGTGGAAGCCATATCGCATGTCATCAATTTCGATTTGCCGCGCAGCCCGGAAGACTACGTCCACCGGATCGGCCGCACAGGCCGGGCAGGCGCAAAGGGATCCGCCCTTTCTTTCGCATCAAACCGAGACAACTTCCTCGTTAAGAAGATTGAATCCTACACCGGACAGAAAATCTCTCCTTCTGTCATCGAAGGACTCTCACCGAAGAAGAAATTCAATGCTCCACAACGAAAGAGATTTTCGCGTTCACGCGAAAGGAGATAATCCGGTTGTGCTCAACATGGCCATGAATCCACTGCACGTCGATCTGCTTGATATTCTTGATCGACTTTGCAGCTTCATTAACCCCTGACTGCATGGCCTCTTCAATCGTCTTTCCCTCGCAGGATATCTCAATAATTTTTACAACCGACATATTTCCCTCTAATGTCTTTTTCCATAACGGCGTACGCCGTCTTCTGAAAGCCCTTCTGGTTCGCGGTTTGGCATCGGCTTGGATGCCAAGTCTCTCCCCTCTTCATAATCAAGATGCCAACGAGCTTCTTTGCCGCCTCTTCCCGCACGAATATTCGTTGTCCCCCACTCTTTAGTAGAGCGCAAACGATCCATCTGGCTTTCGCTCAATGGATTTCCTTCTTTGGTCTTTGAGCTGCGCGCGCCTGCTGCCTTTCCCGGTCTTTTACGTGGCTTCATAATTCACCCCTAAACAAAAACTACCAAAATTAAATTTAATAATCAAACAAAGAAGAGGCGCAACAATTCAAACCAACAATAAACAAAAGATTTAAGTTACTAAAACCAGTATAAATTAATACCATTTATCAAAAATAACGTGTAGTTTGGCTAGCGTGAAAGCTCCCCAGGATCGACGATCGTAAAGCACCTAGTATTAGTCAATACAAGGTGCTTTACGATCGTCGATCCTGGGGGCTTTGACGCAGCCAAACTGCACGTTATTTTTGATAAATGGAGGCAGTTGCAAAACTCCCGCCTTCGTCGGGATTTTGAAAAAATTACTGGCACAAAACCTCAAAAATCAGATTTTTTTTAAGTTCACCTCATCTCTTAGGCTCGATTTTTTCAAAAATTGGCTACT
>JAKBAE010000025.1 GCA_021809325.1 bacterium | reverse complement strand
GAAAGTTGGAATACAGAAGAGTACATCATCCTGCACATCATGCCGCTTGCGATCATGCAAATCCTGTTCCTTTTTGAAGACTAAAAAGACTTTATGCACGTTCAAAAAAACCAATCATGCAGATCTTACCAAGAAGTCAGAGATAGGCTCCTGATGAAAAAACACGCCGCTGAGAACAAGAAAAGTTATTAAAAGAGGATATTGAAGCTTGTTTTCTTCTTATAAATTATCTACAAGGAAAGATATGGAGAATAGGTCTTATTTTTTTCACATTAAGAAAGGGGAAGGCAGACGATCTTTCGTGTTTATTCACGGGACAGGCGGCGATCACACTCACATGTCTCCCCTTTTTGATCATTTTTCCAAACAAAATATTGCGCTCAATTTAGATCTTCGGGGGCATGGAAAGAGTGAAAAGCCCGAAGGAGAATATACCATTGAAGGATTTGCAGAAGATATTTATCAGCTCTGTAAATTAGAAAAAATACCCCATCCGATTTTAGTTGGATTTAGTATGGGGGGGAATATCGGCATCGAATTAGCCTCTCGACACCCTGATTTTCCCTCAGCTCTGGTCCTTCTAGATTCGAGTTTCCTATACCCTGAATCTTTTTTAAAAGTGATGCATCAATATGCTGCTGATTTAAAGGGAACCGACGAAGATTTTCGCCGCTGCATTCATCAAATCGTCGAAAACGGGCTGTTGCCAAAGGACCGTTGTAAGCAATATGTGGAAAAAAGCTTGCTGTCGACTCCTCAGCGCGTTTGGGCTTCCGCTTTAGGAAATATGATCTTATGGGATAAAAAAACACCTGAGCGGCTAAAAAAATGCCGGCTTCCTATCCTTTATATTGAAGCGGCAAGCCGACTAGTAAATTTGGAGCTCTTTCAAGAACTTTGTCCTCAACTCATTCACGGAAAAGTCATTGGCTCCGGCCATTCAATTTCTCTGGAAGTGCCCGAACAGGTGATCCCCATGATCGATCGATTTGTCGAAATATATCTATAACGGAAAATAAATAGCCGCTTGTGTATACTGCGTAGTCATCCTAGAAGTATGGAGGAAATCATGCGTCGTTGTCTCTTTGAGCTGCCTTCTCTAAATGCTGCCGCCTCTCTTTCTTTGAAATCCAAGCTTTTCGTTTGTTCTAAGCGAAAGTAAGCTCCTCCTTTTTTTTTACTTTTTAACGTTTTAATTTTTTTAGGTTTCGCCATGTTTATTATGAAATTTGGCGGTAGTTCTCTTCAGACGCCTGAACGGCTTAGGGAGACAGCCGCAATTGTACGGAAGCATCAACATTTGCGCCCGTTTCTGGTTTTGTCCGCTATGGGACATACAACGGAAGACCTTGTTGATGCCGGTCGAAGCGCGCTAAACCAACGCATAGAAGCGCGAATCGAAACATTCCACCGGACCTTTTTATCTGCCTTGGACTTATCTTTAGAATGTGTTGATACTCTCCTTTCCGAATTATATTCCCTTTTGAAGGGAATTTCGCTGATTGGTGAATTGACGCCAAAAACGCAAGACACTCTCCTTTCTTTCGGCGAGAGGCTCTCCGTTCGGATTTTTTCAGCCTATTTGAATCGAATTGGACTCCCCTCGTCGCATTACGACGGATGGGATGCAGGCATTCTAACTGACTCTCAGTACACGCATGCAGAGGTATTGCCTGAGAGCTCCGAGCGGATACGCCATGCCTTGGGCTTAGAGACTAAAATCCCCGTCGTTACGGGATTTATCGGAAAGGACGGCCAAGGCAACATTACCACTTTAGGAAGGGGAGGGAGCGATTTGACGGCCTCGGTTCTCGGACAGGCGCTGGGCGCTAAAGAAATCCAGCTTTGGAAAGATGTAGATGGTATCCTATCGGCTGATCCGCGGCTCGTTCCCGCGGCCGCGACCCTGGAGAGGCTATCTTTTGTCGAAGCTGCGGAACTTGCCTATTTTGGAGCAAAGGTGTTACACCCCACTTCAATCTTGCCTGCAATGGATGCAAAAATTCCCGTCCGGATTAAAAACCACCGTGATCCGAGCCATCCCGGAACTGTGATTTTTGAAGGGGAAAGCGTAAAAAGCGGGGTGATTGCCATCATCTATAAATCGAATCAAACCCTCGTTCATATCGAATCGACGCGTATGCTTGGCCAATCAGGCTTTTTAGCGACCGTCTTTCAAATTTTCGCTGATTTGGGCATCTCGGTCGACGTGATTGCAACGAGCGAGGTGAGCATTTCGTTGACCCTTTCGGGCGCCGATCTGAATGAACTGATAAAAAGGATCAAGCCATTTGCCACGGTGCGGACCAGCAGATCCAAATCGATCCTTTCTTTAATTGGAACAGCAACGAGTTCATCGAGACTTCTCGAAACGGTGATGCGCGCCTTGAATCGCGAAAAGATAGACGTGCAGATGATCTCGCATGGAGCGTCAAAAATCAATACTAGCCTGATTGTCGAAGATGGCGAACTGAAACGTTCGGTTGCTGTCCTCTACGATGCATTTTTTGGAGGAAAAGAATGAAACTTGCTTTACTCGGATATGGAAAGATGGGGAAGCTCATCGAAGAGGCCGCGATACAAAGAGGGCATCAAATTGCCTGCCGCGCGAGCTCAAAAGAGTGCGATTGGAACTCTATCGAAATGGCCGATCTCTGCATTGACTTTTCCGGGGCCGATGCCGTAATCGGCCATCTGGAAAAGGCCGCGCGGCTCGGAAAAAATGTCGTGATTGGAACGACAGGATGGACAGAGCATCTCGACAAAGCAAAAGAGATTGTAAAGACAAGCGGGATCGGGGCGCTCTATGCGCCCAACTTTTCTTTAGGCGTCCAGATTTTTATGAAAATTTTGGAACAAAGCGCTGAGCTGATCAACCGCTTTGATGAATATGGAGTTGCCGGAATTGAATTTCACCATGCCCAAAAAAAAGACGCCCCTTCCGGAACGGCGCTAGAGATCTCAAAGCGTATGGAACAAAAGATTGAACGGATTGAAAAGTTGAACATGACGGCTGTCCGGACAGGATCAATCCCGGGAAAGCATATGATTTTGTTCGATTCCCCTTTTGATACGATTACGATTTGCCACGAAGCGAGAAGCCGCGGAGGCTTTGCGAAAGGGGCTGTCCATGCCGCTGAATGGCTGAATGGAAAAAAAGGTTTTTTTGACTTAAACGATTATACCAAGGAAGTGTTTCATGGATCTTAAGGGGACGTTTACTGCGATGATTACCCCATTTCAGGGGGAAGAGCTCGATGAAGCCGGCCTTGTCCAAAACATTCGGGCCCAGCTTGATGCGAATGTGACCGGCCTTGTCTTTTTAGGGACGACGGGAGAAGACGCAACGCTAAGTGATGAAGAAAGAGAGCGGGTGATCGCAATAGGAGTTCGAGAAGCGAAAGGCAAAGCGCTTGTCCTCGTTGGCACAGGAACCAATGCGACCCGGCAAACGATTGAAAAAACAATAAAGGCAAAAAAGCTCGGCGCAGACATCGCTCTGATTGTGACCCCCTATTACAATAAGCCGACCCAAGAAGGGATCTTCCGCCACTTTGAAGCGATTTGCTATGAAGCTCAACTCCCCGTATTGGCGTATAACATTGCGGGGCGCTCCGGTGTCAATATTGAGACGGCGACCCTCGAACGGATCGCAGCCCTGCCCAATGTCTACGGCGTAAAAGAGGCGTCGGGAAATATTGCTCAGATCGCCGATGTGATCCACACCGTCCGGGGCCGCTACCCCAATTTTTCCGTATTGAGCGGCGACGACGGGGCTACTCTTCCCCTCATCGCACTCGGCGGCGGCGGCGTCATCTCGGTCGCAAGCAATTTGTTTCCAACCGAGATGGTTTCGCTTGTTACGGCAGCTCTCGCAGGCGATTTCGAGAGGGCCCGGATGATCCATGACGCTCTAATGCCTTGGTTTCAGTTCGAATTCATCGAAACGAACCCGATCCCGATCAAAGAGGCGATGAGCCTTTGCTCCTTGCCGTCGGGTAAATGCCGCCTTCCCCTTTCGGGGCTGATGAAAAAAAACCGGCAGCGGCTCCTTGAGCTTTTTTCTACAATCAAATTGAGGACCCCATGCAAAAATTGCGCGCCGGCGTGCTAGGCGCCACAGGAATTGTCGGACAGCATTATGTCCGCTTGCTCCAAAACCACCCCTATTTCGAGCTCTCTTTTTTAGCTGCATCCAAGGATTCGACAGGGAAGAAGTATTCGGATGTATTGTCAGAGCGGGGCAGGTTTGTCGACGACGGGATCCCTGCATTATCCCTCCATGCAATCGATGAGATTGCCGTTGCTGCTGAAAAGGCGGACTTCGTTTTTTCCGCCTTAAATAGCGATGCGGCGAAAGTGTACGAGACCCTCTATGCCGCGGCCGGCCTGCCGGTCGTCTCGAACACATCCGCGCATAGGCTCGATCCGGATGTCCCTTTATTAATCCCCGAGATCAATCCGGAGCATCTGGAAATCATCCACGAGCAGCAAAAGAGGCGCGGCTGGAAAAAAGGTTTTATCGTCGCAAAGCCCAATTGCTCTTTACAAAGCTATCTATTCCCTCTTTTTCCTTTGCATCGCGCTTTTGGAATCGAGACCGTCATCGTCTCTACGATGCAAGCTCTTAGCGGAGCCGGCCATCCCGGGATCTCGTCTCTCGACATCATCGATAATCTCATCCCCTATATCGGAGGCGAAGAAGAAAAATCGGAAACGGAGCCGTTAAAAATTTTAGGCTCTATTGAGAGTGGTAGATTTAAACCCGCTCAAATGACCATTTCGGCCCATTGCAACCGCGTTCCCGTGCTCGACGGCCATACCGCCTGCGTCTCGGTGAGATTTAAAAAAAGGACCTCAAAGGAAGAGATTTTGCAACTTTGGAAAGAGTTCAAAGGATTGCCGCAAATTCTCTCGCTTCCCAGTGCGCCGCTGCAGCCGATTTTATATCGGGAAGAAAAAGACCGGCCGCAGCCAAAGCTCGACCGCTATGCAGGAAATGGCATGGCCATTACCGTAGGACGCCTCAGGGAGTGTCCCGCGCTCGATTTTCGATTCGTCGCCCTCTCCCATAATGCCCTTAGGGGGGCGGCAAGCGGCGGAATCCTCAATGCAGAACTTCTCTTTCGACAAGGATATTTATGATTTGGAACAACATCTCCGAGCTGGAAAATAGAAACGGAACCCTCTACTTCGATGGATGTAGCACTGTAAAGCTCGCAGAAACTTTCGGCACACCTCTTTATGTGTATAGCGAAAACAGGATACGGAGCAATTATAGGCGTCTCCTTGAGGGCTATCAAAAGCAATACCCCCGATTCAAGGCCTACTATGCGATCAAATCGAATAATAATCCTGCGATCTTGCAAGTTTTAGCCAATGCAGGAGCGGGAGCCGACGCCGCCTGCGTCAATGAAATCCTGATGGCCAAAGCTGCAGGGATTCCTCCCGAAGAGATCCTCTATTCAGGAGTTTATAACGCAGATGCCGATCTTCGCTATGCCGTTGAAAATAAAGTCCGCCTGAATCTCGAAGATCTCAGTCAGCTCGATCGGCTCGAACACATCGGCATTCCCAAATTCCTCTGCTTTCGGATCAATCCGGGGATCGGCGGCAGCGGCCAAGAAGGGCTTGTCTTTGCGGGACCCGACGCAAAATTCGGGATCATCGAAAGAGATATTGAAAAGGCATATGCAAAAGCCAAAGCGCTCGGTGTGGAACAATTTGGCATTCACATGATGACCGGATCGAACATCCTCTCCGTTCCCTATTTTGAAGAGATTGTTGAAAAACTGCTCGATCTGGCGGGCCCGATCGGACAAAAGCTCGGCATCCGGTTCGATTTTATCGATATCGGCGGCTCGCTTGGCGTCCCTTACCGGCCGAACGAAGCCGAACTCGATGTCGATGCCGTTGCAAAAGCGGTCGTCAACACGCTGAGGAAAAAACTTGCCCAATACAACATGGGAGAGCCTCTTTTGCTCCACGAACCGGGGCGATACCTCGTTTGCGACGCAGGGATCTTGCTTGCAAGGGTCACATCGATCAAAGAGGGGTATAAACGCTTTATCGGCCTCGATGCCGGCATGCATACGCTGCTGCGTCCGGCCCTCTATGACGCGTACCATCATCTGCTCTATGCAAGCAATCTGAGCGCCTCTTCTGACACCCCGGCAAACGTGGTGGGCCAGGTATGCGAAAATAGAGACCAGCTTGCCAAAGACCGGCTTCTTCCTTCTTGCATCGAAGTAGGGGGGCTCTTTGCTGTCTTGAACGCAGGCGCTTATGGATTTTGTATGAGCTCTCAGTATAATAGCCAGCCGAGAGCTGCCGAAGTGCTGATATCAAATGGTAAAGCGGAGCTCATCCGCGAGCGGGAAACCTACCAAAACCTCATCCAGGGAACGCGCGTTCCTGATACTTTGCGAGCTGCATTATGATCAAAAGAAACCCCAATTTGAATCTCTTAAAAACGAGCTATCTCTTCCCCGAGGTAACAGCGAGAAGAAAACAGTTTCTCGCCAAGCGGCCGGGGGCGCAGATCCTCTCCCTTGGGATTGGCGATACGACAGAGCCGCTCTCGCCTCTTGTTGTCGAAGCTCTCGCTATGGCAGCAAAGCGGCTTGGTTCTATGGAAGGGTACATCGGATACGGCCCCGAACAGGGGATCGAGCCTTTGCGAAAAAAAATCGCTTCCGTGTTTTATGATGGCCGGATCGCTCCCGAAGAAATTTTTATCTCCGACGGAGCCAAGTGCGACATCGGCCGGCTGCAGGTGCTCTTTGGAGGGGATCTTTCCGTGGCGATCCAAAATCCGGCCTATCCCGTTTATATCGACGGTAGCCTTATTCAAGGAATCCGCAACATCCACATGATGTGCTGCAGCCCGGAAAACGGCTTTTTCCCCGATCTGCATGCGCTGGAACGAACGGATTTGATCTATTTTTGCTCGCCCAACAATCCGACCGGGGCTGCTGCGAGCCGATCCCAGCTCGAAGCGCTTGTTTCGTTTGCAAGGGAAAACCGCTCGCTCATTCTCTTTGACGCCGCCTATGCATCCTATATCCGGGACTCGGCTTTGCCTAAAAGCATCTATGAAATCCCCGGAGCCAAAGAGGTGGCGATCGAGATCAACTCCTTTTCCAAGCTCGCCGGTTTTACCGGGGTGCGCCTCGGTTGGACCGTCGTCCCGGAGACCCTCAAATACCAAGATGGGGCCTCTATCCAGAGCGATTGGAACCGGATCTATACAACGCTTTTCAACGGTGCGTCCATCCTCTCCCAATACGGCGGGCTCGCGGCGCTTGAAAAAAATGGGTTGGAAGAATCCGAAAGACTGACCCATTTTTACCTCGAAAATGCCAGGCTGATCAAAGCTGCGCTCCAATCCCTGGACATTGAAGTGTATGGGGGGGACAATGCTCCCTATCTCTGGGCCCATTTTCCCGGGAGGAGATCTTGGGATATCTTCCAGGAGCTGCTTGAAAAGACGGAAATTGTATCTACTCCGGGCTCGGGGTTTGGTTCTGCAGGCGAGGGATTTCTTCGTTTTACCGCTTTTGGCAAAAGGGACCATATCTTGAGCGCCATCCAACGGCTTCGAACGATCAAAAGTGAGAAAGGAAGTTCTTTTAAATTTGCGATGGTGTAGCCTATCCCTCCTTTAATTCACAATTTGGAGGGATTCATGAGTATTGAGTCTATAGGAGCTGATTATACAGCAATTGCTTTAATTGTAGACCGGTCAGGGTCGATGCACAGCTGCGCTGAGGATACCAAGGGAGGCGTAAAGCAATTCATTGCCGGCCAAAAGCAAAACCCGGGTAAGGCATCCTTTACTTTGGTTCAATTCGACCATCAATACGAAGTTTTAAATAACTTCTCCGATTTAAATCAAATTGATGAAGACGAATTTGTTAAACAATATAAGCCACGAGGTTCAACCGCCTTATTGGATGCAATGGGCCAGACGATCCATGAGATGCAAAAGAACATCGATAAAATGGAAGAGTCTGCAAAACCCAATCGCGTCGTTGTAGCGATTGTCACTGATGGTCAAGAAAATTCAAGCATGAATTTTACGATCGATAAGATCAAGAGCCTGATTGAGGAAAAGCAATCTGCAGGCTGGAATTTTATCTTCTTGAGCGCGGATCTCAATTCGTTCAATGCCGCCGAAAGCTACGGATTGAAATCTTCCGGGGTTGTCTACTTTGATTCTTCGAATGTAGACAAGGCGTTTCAATCGATTGATGAGAAAGTGACTACTGCCCGCAGTGGAGGAGAGGTCGCTTTTACTGATGAAGAACGGTCCAAATTAGCAGGCTCGTAGCCTTTTTAGGGATGGAAGAGTTCCTCTTCCATCCCTTGCGTTGATTACTTTAAATGCTTCTCTAAGAACTGCTCCCAAAGTTCGATGCAGCTCAACATATTTTCAGGACGGGCAAAGCCATGACCTTCGTCATCGATCAGCCTGTATTCGACCTCTTTTCCATTTTTTCGGATCGCCTCGACGATCTGGTCGCTCTCCGCTTGCTTCACCCGCGGATCGTTTGCCCCTTGGATGATCAGCAAGGGTCGGCAAATCTGATCTGCCTTGAATAGAGGCGATCTCGATTCCAAAAATTCCCGTTCGGTCTCAACGTTTCCGACCCGGGTATTGAAAATGGCCATGAACGGTCTCCAATAGGGAGGGGCGTTCTCCAGCAAGGAAACAATGTTTGATGGGCCTACGATATCGACGCCGCAGCAAAACTCTTGAGGCGTAAAAGCCAAGGCGACAAGCGTCTCATAGCCGCCGTAGCTTCCTCCGGCAATGGCGATCCTTTTGGGGTCTGCAATCTGTTGGTCGAGAAGCCACTGTTTTCCATCGAGGATATCGGTATGCATCTTCCCTCCCCATTCGCGGTTTCCGGCATTCAGATAGTCTTTGCCGTAGCCGACGGAGCCGCGGAAATTGACTTGCAAAACAGCGTAGCCTCGATTGGCGAGCCATTGGACTACGGGGTGGCAGCCCCAGTTGTCTCGCGCCCAAGGGCCTCCATGGACAAAGAGGATTGCAGGAAGGTCTTTTGCTTCTTTTTCTTTCGGCAGCGTCAAATAGCCATGGAGCGTCATTCCGTCTCTTGCAGTGAAAGAGATCGGCTGCATCGGGGAGAGGCTGTATTGTTCCAGCTGCGGCTTTGCGGCAAAGAGGAATTCGGTTTTCTTCGTTTCCCGATCGTAGAGATAATAGCGGCTGCCATGGGTATCTGCAGCGTATTCGATAATCCACCGTTTGTCTTCTAAATCGCGGCTTAGGAGGCTCAAAGATTCATCTTTTTTCTGCAGAAGGGAAAAATCTTCTTCGATGCCCGGATCAAGGACGATCCATTCCGGCTTTTCGCGGTTCACCCGGATCGCTTCGAGCTTGTGGGAAATGGGGTTGGCAATGAAGCCGAAAAGATCGTAATTAGGATCTTCTGCGATCGCTGTTTTGGAGCCGTCGGCGAGATCGACCCTGATGAGCCGGGCCGTATTTGCTTCGAGGCTGGAAACCATGTAGAGTCCAGTCCCATCGGGGGTAAAAGAGACGAGAGAGCCCGATTCTTCCGGGCTCCAGCGGATCAGCTCTTTCCACTCAGAGTTGAGATCAGCCCTAGCAGAAATAATCGTCTCGCCACTTTCTCCATAGCGGGCGGATGCTCGGATTTGGGAGTGGGTATCCGCCAGAAATTGAAATGACCCATCCGTATTTTTATGGACAAGTTCTACTTCTCCTGTAGTCAAATCGATTCCATAGACATCCAATAGGGCCGGATTTTGCAGGTTCATCAGAGTGAGGATCTGGTTTGGATTTTCAGGAAGATAGGAGATGGGAGATACAATTACCTCCGGAAAAGGGGTCAAGCAGCGGGTTTCTTTTGTCGCTAGATTGGTTTGATAAAGATGGAAGTTTTCATCGCCGTCTTTATCCTGAAGATAGAGAACATGCTGAGCGTCATATTGCCACAGGTAGAACCGAATGCCCCGCTTTTCGTCCGAGGAGATTTTCTCCTCTTTTGACGTAGCAAGGTCTTTGACCCAGATGTTCAATACATTTTTTTCATCCGGGGCTAAAAACCCAAGCTTTGTCCCGTCCGGGGATAGAGTGGGTTCATATTTCTCAGGATTGCCAAAGAGGATCTCTTTTGGAATCAAGGTCTCATGTCCCGGGCTGCAAGCGCAGTTGCATGCAAGGCTCAAGGCGAAAAATGTTGCTTTCATTGTCATGATAGCCCCTTTTTAAAATTAATGGAGAATCAGTATACAGTCTGACGCTGCGTCAGCCGCAAGCAGTTTCCAAAAAAACAAATCCGTGATACCTTTGTGGATACAGACGAAAGGGGGCTTTGTATGATAAAGCGGTTGATTAAACACGGCAATAGCCGAGCTATCGTTATAGATAAAGTGTTGTTGGAGGCAGCGGGAATTTCAGAAACTTCGCTGTTCCAAATCTCGGTTAATCCCAGCGGAGGATTGGTCATTCAATCTGTTGAGGATAACAAAACCGATGTTTTGCGTGAAAATTTCGAAAAGTTAAACAAAAAACATAAGAAGTTGATGCAAAACTTGGCGGATTTGTGATTGTATATATTCCTTTTGAATATGTTCTCAAGATTCATGATGAATTGATTGAAGAGTATGGCGGTGCAAAAGGGGTTCTACATGAGGGGCTATTGCGTTCGGCTCTGGAGATGCCAAAATGTCGTTTCAATGGAAAAGATTTACATCGAACAATTTATGACAAAACTGCTGCTTATCTTTTTCATTTGATCAAAAATCACCCTTTTGTCGATGGCAACAAAAGGACAGCATCGATGATCGCCATGATCTTTTTCGCAACAAATTTTCAGAGAGTATTTACTATTATTGACGCTGAATATCAAGAACTTATTCTAGATGTTGCCAGAGGGATCGCATCAAAAAAGGAAATTGCTCGGTTTTTTAGAACTGCCGGGAGTTCAAACTCCTGATTCACGTTTGCCTCAACTTTAGGAATTTTTGATCCTCGATTTCTTCAAGCCATCTGAACCAATTGCTTATCGAACTCTCGGTCAAAAATTCCTAAAGTCGAGGCTTGAGTAGAGGGGAGGCTCGTGATATACTCCTCTGCCATGAAATACCGTATCGTCACCCTGGGCTGCAGAACCAATCAGTATGAGTCTCAAGGGTTTTCGGACCAGCTTCGAGGGATGGGCTATGAAGAGGCCCAAGAAGGGGAGGCGGCCGACCTCTGCATCATCAACACCTGCACCGTAACCGACCACGCAGATGCAGCCTCGCGCCATCGGATCCGGCAGCTGGCCCGTGAAAATCCGTTTGCCCGCCTCGTTGCGACCGGCTGTATGGTCGAAAGCGCTCCCGACACCCTCTTAAAGATCGACAGCCGGATCGAGGTGGTCCCCAACCAGGAAAAAGAAAAGTTGATCGAGGCGATCTTCCCCGATGTCGAGGATCTGCCCGAGTTTAAGATTGAGAGGTTTGAAGCCCATACCCGCGCCTTTTTGAAAGTCCAAGACGGCTGCCAATCGTATTGCACGTACTGCATTATTCCTTATGTCCGTGGCCGCTCCCGCTCGAAAAAACTAGAAGATGTTTTGAATGAGGCCAAAGGGCTTATCGCAAACGGGTATAAAGAAATTGTTTTAACGGGGATCAACATCGGCGACTATGAAGATGGAGAGACTCGGCTGGCCGGGCTTGTCCGCGCGGTTGATGGGATCGAAGGGCTTGAGCGTTTGCGGATCTCGTCTATCGACCCCGACGAAGTCGATGACGCGCTTGCCGATGCGGTCCTTTTGGGCAGAAGCACTTGTCCGAGCATGCACCTCGTTTTGCAGTCAGGATCAAACGTGGTCCTCAAACGGATGAACCGCAAGTATACCCGTCAAATTTTTCTCGACACCGCTGATAGAATGAAGAGGCAATGTCCCGATTTCACTGTAACGACCGATGTGATCGTCGGCTTTCCGGGAGAGAGCGACTCCGATTTCGAAGAAACGCTTGAAGTGGTGCGGCATGTCAAGTTTGCCAAAGTCCATGTCTTTCCCTATAGCCCAAGGGCAAGGACGAGGGCGGCCCTCTATCCGAACCGGATAGCGCCTGAGGTGATGAAAAAGCGGAAAAATGAGCTTCTTCGCCTGGCCGAAAAGTGCGCATTCGAGCTTCGCTCGAGCTTTGTCGGGAGGGAATTCCCAGTCCTTCTTGAAGAGGGAAATGAAGGGCATACACCTAATTTTTTAAAAGTGCGGCTTCAGACCCCGTTGGCCAAGAATCAGGTTGCGTGGGTCGAGTTGATTGACAATGCGCCGGACGCACTCATTGGGAGGCTGCTTTGAAGATCGCCATCGCCGCGCGCTATCGCCCCTTTTCTCATACGCCGGGCGTGAGCTGTCTTTTGCCAAAAAGCTGCTGGACTGTCCAAGCTTTCCCGACGCTCCTTCGCTTTCATTCGTTTTCGGGTGAGTCTATCGAGGTTCCTCTCCCTTTTTCGGGACCCGTGCGCGAGTTTACTTTGCAGCAAGATTTGGAAAAGGGGTGCGTCTGGGTCTGGGGTGTTGCCAAAGAGGGCCGTTTTCGCTTGCAGCTCGATGTAGTAGATGGCGCAGTTCGATTAGAGGGAAAAGAAATTGCCCTATCCGGCCCTTTTAAGGAGGCGCCTGCTACCTTCGAGCGGATTTCATTCGGCTCGCATAAAGCGCAAGATTGGGACGCAGTTTCCCGAAGGGCCGATCCGGTGGAAATTTTGCCTGCTCTCTTTGCCCTAAGCCAGTGGATCCCGTCTGTCGAGAGCCCTCGTTCTGCGATGTTCGATTTGCTCGAGCGTTTGGATGAAGACTTTTTGCGCGCTGCTTTCTTTGGCATCCTCTGCCCTCGCTTGATTGACGATCAGCATCAAGGCTTGCTCCCGAATGAAACGCTTGCCTCCAACGCCGCTCCCATCGCCTTGATCGGAGAGGCCGGATCGAAGATCCGCGAGCAGATCCTTATGCAAGAGGGGAGCCGGATTGCCATGCCTCTTCCCAAACATCTTTCCGGAAGGATGGTGAATGCTAATCTTGAGGGGATCGGGCTTCTTGATTTCGAGTGGCGAAAAGGGAGGCTCAGGCGCGCAGTTTTGCATGCCAAAGAAGACGCTGAGCTCTTTTTCGATCTGCCCGAGGTTCGGACCTTCCGGGTCCGCACAAAAGAGCATGAGAAAGGAAGCCGAATGGACTCTGCTCTAGGGTGGGAAGTAAAAAAAGAGACTAGATATTATTTCGACAGGTTCGAAAAATAATCTATTATGCCATCATGGAAACGATGGCAATGGTTTCTGAAAAAAAGAAGTCTTCCAAGGCTGAAATGGACCCCACGCTCCAGCTCCTTTGCGAAGGGAAATGTTATGACCCAAATGCATTTCTCGGTTTGTGCGAAGGCGGCACGCTGATCCGTCTTTGGCGGCCTGGGGCGAAAGAGACGTATCTGGAAGTAAAAGGAGAGAGCGTAAAGGCTGAGATGGCCTCTCCCTCCGGTCTGTTTATCTATAAGCTGAAAGAGCCGATTGCCCCTACGGATTACCGCGTCTATCATGCATCGGGCCTTCTTGCCTGCGATCCTTACGCATTTCAAAACTTGCTCGGCGAAATCGACTTTTTTCTTTTCAACAAAGGCGTTCATTACAATGCCTACGAGATGCTCGGAGCGCATTCGGCTGTCTTTCAAGGAGTGCAGGGCATCAGGTTTTGCGTTTGGGCTCCCAATGCGAAGAGTGTCTCTTTAGTTGGCGATTTCAACCATTGGGATGGAAGGATCAATCCGATGCATTCTCGAGGCGTTTCGGGAATTTGGGAGATTTTTGTCCCGGGACTTGGTGTTGGCGAGCGATATAAATATGAGATCCGCACGAAAGAAGGATTCCTTCGGCTGAAAAGCGATCCTTACGGAAATTTTTTTGAGCAGCGGCCGAAAAGCGCTTCGATCGTTGCAGAAGTGAACAAATTTTCTTGGAACGATGCATTATGGATGGAAGAGAGGAGGAAGAGCTCGATCAATCGTCCGATGATCATCTATGAAGTGCATCTTGGATCTTGGAGAAGCTATGGGAAAGAGTTTCCAAGCTATCGAGAGATGGCAACCGATTTAGCGAAGTATTGCCAAGAGATGGGATTTACCCATGTCGAGCTTCTTCCGATCCTGGAACATCCCCTCGATGAGTCTTGGGGTTATCAGGTGACGGGATTTTTCGCGCCGACAAGCCGCTACGGCAGTGTGGAGGACTTTCAGTACTTCATCGATGTCCTTCATCAAAACGGCATCGGCGTCATCCTCGACTGGGTGCCGGCCCATTTTCCGACAGACGATTCGTTTTTAAACCGCTTTGACGGTACCGCTCTCTATGAGCACGAAGATCCAAGGCAAGGGATTCATCCCCATTGGTACACTGCGATCTTCAACTACGGACGCCCGGAGGTCTCGAACTTTCTTCTGGCCAGCGCCCTTTTTTGGCTCGATAAGATGCATATCGACGGCCTTCGGGTCGATGCCGTAGCTTCCATGCTCTATCTTGACTATGGACGAAAAGCGGGCGAATGGATCCCCAATCACTATGGAGGCAATCATAACCTTGAGGCAATTGAATTTCTAAAACATCTCAACTCGATTGTACACCAGCGCTTTCCGGGCGCGCTCATGATCGCGGAAGAATCGTCCGCTTATACCGGGGTGACCCATCCCGAGGGGCTGGGCTTTGATCTCAAGTGGAATATGGGGTGGATGAACGATACGCTGCGCTATTTTTCCAAAGACCCGCTTTACCGCCGCTACCATCAAAACGAGTTGACATTCAGTCTCCTCTACGCCTTTACGGAGCGCTTCCTCTCTGTTCTTTCCCACGACGAAGTCGTTCACATGAAACGGAGCCTGCTTGCCAAGATGCCGGGCCCCGACTGGCAAAAATTTGCCAACCTCCGCCTGCTTTATAGCTATATGGTTTGCCATCCGGGAAAGCATCTCCTCTTTATGGGAGGGGAAATCGGCCAATGGAATGAATGGGACTGCAAAGGGCAGATCGATTGGTATCTTCTCCAATACCCCTTTCATCACGGCATGCAGGCCCTGGTGCGCGATCTCAACCATTTTTATCTCCAGCGCCCCGAGCTTTGGGAAAAAGATTTTGATTGGAGCGGCTATGAATGGATCGATTTTGCGGACGCGGACCATAGCGTGATCTCGTATCTGCGCAAAGGAAATCGAGGCGCTCTTGCTTGCGTGCATAATTTTACACCCGAGACGATCCCCAATTATTTTGTAAAATTGCATCATGTAAAATCGGCCAAAGAGGTTTTTAATTCAGACGCCTTGCAATACGGCGGCTCGAACCATCTCAACAGCGAGATCCCGATCCAGGTGGAAGAGGCGCTGCACTCCGGATTTACGATTACTCTCTCGCCGCTTGCAACGATGATTTTTGAAGTGGAGTTCCTCGGGTGAAAAAAGTCTTGAGCCGCCAGCAATACATCCAGCTGGTCGAAGAGATGATCGAGCATGACAAACACTACTATGATGAGTGCAAGCCCGTTATCTCGGACCGGGAATACGACCGGCTTATGCATGAGCTTTTACGCGTGGAGAAGCAGCATCCTGATTGGACGCTTCCGGAGTCTCCAACCCAGCGCGTCAGCGAGGCTCCAACGAAAGGCTTTGTGCAAAAAGAGCACCTCGTTCCCATGCTCTCCCTTGCCAACACTTATTCCCAAGAAGAGCTCTCCGATTGGATCGGACGCGTCCACAAACTGCTTGAGAAAAAGGCAATCGATTATTGCTGCGAGCTAAAGATGGACGGTACGGCGATTTCGCTTCTCTACGAAAAGGGACATCTCGTCCATGCGCTGACCCGCGGCAACGGGCGAAAAGGGGATGATGTGACCCGCAATATTAAGACGATCCCGTCAGTTCCCCTCAAGCTCAAAGGAGTCCACATTCCGGAGCGGATCGAGGTGAGGGGGGAGGTCTTCCTTTCGCTTGCGACATTCAGGGCCCTCAATGCACAGCGGGAAGATGAGGGGCAAGAGCCTTTTGCCAACCCTAGGAATGCGGCGGCAGGGTCTCTAAAACTGCTCGATCCCAAAGAGGTCGCTAAGCGAAAGCTCAATATCGTTTGCTACGCGATCGCAGAAGGGCAGTCGCCGAAGGCAACACAGATCGAAACTATTCACTATCTTAAGAGCGTGGGGCTGCCGACCTCGAAACCGGAATTTGTCGCTCACGCGCATAATTTGGAAGGGATTTGGAAGTTTGCCGAGAAGATCCTGAAGGCGCGGGAGCACCTTGCCTTTGAGATCGACGGCATTGTGGTTAAAGTTAATGATTTGCGCGCCCACGACACTCTTGGCGTTACCGGAAAGACCCCCCGGTATGCCGTTGCCTATAAATTTGCCCCGGAAGAGGCTGAAACGCGCATCAACGATATTACCGTACAGGTAGGAAGAACCGGTGTTTTGACGCCCGTAGCTGAATTGGAG
The DNA here is from genome assembly GCA_021809325.1 of bacterium. GTDB lineage: Bacteria > Chlamydiota > Chlamydiia > Chlamydiales > SM23-39 > JAKBAE01. The sequence goes on along the minus strand of JAKBAE010000025.1, from coordinate 6,144 downwards.
CCGGTTTTTCTTGCCGGCTCCACGATCTCTCGCGCCACTTTGCATAATGCCGATGAGATTGAGCGCAAAGACATCCGCATCGGCGATATGGTGACCATTGAAAAGGGGGGCGACGTGATCCCTAAGGTCGTCAAAGTCGATTTCCGAAAAAGGCCCAAATCGTCTCATCCGTGGAAAATGCCAAGGGAGTGTCCTGTTTGCGGCACCAAGGTTGAGCATAGAGATGGGGAAGTAGCTTTTCGGTGTCCCAATCCTAAGTGTGAAGGACAGCGCGTCCGGCGCCTCTTCTATTTTGCTTCCAAACATGCGATGGATATCGATCATATGGGAGAAAAAGTGGTCGAGCAGCTTGTCGAAAAAGGCCTCGTCTCCCGCGTCTCCGATATTTATACTTTGGATGAGGCGGCCCTCTCCCAACTCGAAGGTTTTAAAGAAAAATCGATCCACAATCTTCTAGCAAGTATTGACGCTTCAAGAAAATGCACCCTCGCCCGTTTCATCATGGCCCTCGGGATCAAATACGTCGGGACTGAAACAGCAGAGCTGCTCGCTGACGAGGCGGGGGATTTGGATCATTTTCTTCATTTTAAGGAAGAAGATCTCCTTGCTATCGATGGCATTGGGGAAAAGACAGCTCAAGCGATTGCAGAATACTTGCATGACAAAGACAACCTCCATGAGATCAAGCGGCTTCTTCATCACGGGGTCTCACCCGGTAAAACCGAGAAACGTAAACGGACGGACCACGCTTTCTCAGGAAAAATTTTCGTCTTAACAGGCACTCTTGCCCATTATACGCGCGATGCCGCCTCCGATCTTATCAAAGAGCGGGGCGGCAAGGTCTCGGGGTCGGTTAGCAAGAAAACCGACTACGTCTTGGCCGGAGAAGACCCCGGTTCCAAATACGATAAGGCAAAAGAACTCGGCGTTTCTATCATTTCTGAAGAAAAGTTCCGTAAGATGCTCGATTAAGCTGCGTTGATAGAAGGATTGATGCGGTAAAATGTTGATTGCTTGCGTGCAGGTTTTGCCGGTTTGACGGCAAGAGCGATCATGAAGGAATGGCCGCCCGGGCGCGGAGGAAGAAAGTAGCTGCGGCGAAGCTGTTCGAGCTCAGGGCAGTGTACTTTAAAGAACCACACTTCCTCGACCTCGGGCCAGGACGCGGGTGCGGTAAGGGAATAGAGTCCTTCGATTTCGAAGGAAAACTCTTGTCCAACTTCGGCAATCGGGCCGAGGGCTTGGAAGAAGTGCTCGCGTGTTGGGATGACCGTGATATGGGCGCCGTCAGGCGAGCCGAATAGGTTAAAGTAAGGGGGGCGGACGAGCCCTTGCGATCGGAGATAAGGGGTCAGGGCAAGGATAAACTGGTCGTCGATGTCTAGGTAGACATGGTCAAGCTGGTTTTTTTTGAGAACTCCCTTGCCGCGGCAGCAGGCTTGCAAAAGGGTCCGGTTTCTCGGAATGGGGCGCAGAAGGGGCTTTTCATCGCTTTCAGTCAACAGTTCGAAGAGGGGAGTGGGGTTTTTTTTTCGGTCCTTTTCCAAGGCTCCCCGGGCAAAATAGCGGGGCGGCTTTCCCGCAAAGTGGAGAGGGGAGGGGAGGGGATATAATGAATTTTTGAATTCCGGTGCTTGGGAATGGAATTTAACGCGCGATACCGGAAGAGAAAATAAAGCGCGATGAATGTTAGGTATTAATCCAAATAGTTTTGTAATCATAATGAGGTTTAATTATACAACGAAAGAATAGATAAAATCAAACAATTTTTAATAAGTCGTTTGATTGGGGGATCTTTCCTAAGAGCGTCTCATGATGAAAGCTATGAACCTGAACGGGTTGCAGAGTTCCGATTAGGCTGGCATCCCCCTCTAAGATGACCTTTTTCCAGCATCGGGTGCGCCCTTTAAGCATTTTTCCGTCTTTGTTGAAGCGCTCGATAAGTACTTCGACGGTCGTGTCGAGAAATTTTTGGCGCTCTTCCTTGCCGATTTGGGCTTGGAGATCGAGAAGACGCTGCAATCTTTCCTGTTTAACCTCTTCAGGGATATCATCTTTCCAGCGCTTGGCTGGGGTCCCTTTACGGGCGGAATAGGCGTATATAAAGGCGATGGAAAAACGGAGCTCTTGCATCGCCGCATAGGTCTCTTCGAACTCCTCGTCCGTCTCCGTCGGGAATCCGACGATGATGTCTGTCCCTAAAGAGACGTTGGGGACAATCTGTCGGAGCATCGCCACTTTTTCAAAATACTGCTCGCGGGTGTAGATCCGGTGCATTTTTTTGAGGATTCGGCTGGAGCCGGCCTGCAAGGGAAAGTGGACGAATTCGCAAAGAGAGGGGAGGTCGCGGACAGCCTGCATCAGCTCGGGTGTGATATCTATTGGGTGTGACGTCATGAAACGGACCCTTTTGATGTCTGTTTCCCGGTCGATCCGGGCGAGCAGGTCGTGGAATAGGCAGCCCCAATCAGGGCGGTCTTTTCCATAGCTATTGACGTTTTGACCGAGGAGCGTCACTTCTTTGTAGCCGGTATCGGCGAGCCTTTTGCATTCATCGACGATGCTGTCGGGAGAGCGGGATACCTCTTCGCCGCGCGTGTAGGGGACGACGCAGTAGGTACAGTATTTATCGCAGCCGCGGATGATGGAGACGTGGGCTTTGACCTGGTTGTCCCGTTTTGCGATGAGGTAATCAAGATTTTCTTCAAAACGGTCGTCGGTCTTGTGAATTTGACGGTTTGTGTAAAGAATTTCATCGACAATGGCTTCGAGATCGGTAATGTTGTTTGTTCCGAGGACAAAATCGAGATGGGGGAATTTGCGGAAGAGGGTATCCTTCTTGGCCATCGCCATGCAGCCGGTGACGCCGATGATCGAGTGTTTTTTTGCTGCCCTGCCCAAAAGCCCGAGCTTGCCCATGACCTTGCGCTCGGCCAGATCCCGGATGGAGCAGGTGTTGAAGATGAGCAGGTCAGCGCTCTCCTCGTCATGGACGGGTGTAAGTCCTTTTTTGACGAGCTGGCCGGCCATAATCTCGGTGTCGAGCTCGTTCATCTGGCATCCGTAGGTACGGATAAAAAAAGTTTTAGGAGCCTTTCGCATAAGGAGAGGAGTTTACTCGGTTGCCCTACAAGTATGCAAGTAAGAAAAAGGGGTTGGAAATAATTAGGACTTCTCCTATGATCGGGGATCGATTTTTTATGGAAAGGCCATGAACCACAATCAAAATACACGCTTTCTTACGAAAAAACAGGCACTCGACTCTCGCAAATGGTTTCAGCTCGATGCCACAGGCAAAACTCTCGGCCGCTTCGCAGCGGAGGTAGCTAAAATCCTGATGGGGAAACATCGATGCGACTACACGACTTATGTCGATACGGGAGATGGAGTTGTGATCCTGAACGCAGACAAAATTAAAGTCACCGGCATGAAGCATGCCCGAAAAATCTATCGGAGCTATACCGGTTTTATGGGCGGTCTTCGCGAAGTGCCATATGAGACAATGCTGGCCCGCAAGCCGACGCATATCCTTTGGCATGCGATCAGCGGCATGATGCCGAAAACCAGGCTCGGACGCCAGCAGCTGAAAAAGCTTCGCATCCATGCCTCAAATGACCATACCCTAAAGGCGCAGAAGCCTGTAACCCTCAACATATAGATAGAGACTTATGGACAAAGAAACAATTGGAATCGGCCGTAGGAAAACTGCAGTGTCATCAGTGCGTCTTCGCAGAGGCAATGGCGTAATCAATGTCAACGGACGCTCTCTAGAAGAGTATTTTCCGCTGGAATTGCAGAGGGATGCGGTCTTGGCCCCCCTGAAAAAATTCTCTGACCCTTCAAAATACGATCTCGTGATCCGGATCAAGGGCGGGGGTAAAGAAGCGCAAGCGATTGCGACCCGTCTGGGCTTGAGCCGCGCTCTTGTAGAAGAGAACGAAGAGATCCGTGGAGATCTGAAAGATCTTGGCTATCTGACCCGTGATCCTCGTAAGAGAGAGCGTGAGAAGTACGGCCGCGCCGGCGCTCGCAAACGCTTCCAATTCTCTAAGCGATAAAGAATACTTTCCCCATTTGCCCGAGGCGTATCTGTCTTGGGCTTTTTTAATTTGATAGCGCTTTCCGAAGATCTTCATGTTCAAATGCAGAAGCCATTCGATCTATTTCTGTTTTTTTGATTTTGAATTTTGCTCCCACTTCACGCCAAGAAGCGACAGCGCTTCCCACTTCTTTGATGATCATTTTGACTTGGCTAGTTTTAAGACCAAAGTATGATGCCATCTGAACTGTTAAATCCAAAGAAGCGGTTGGGTCGATCAAATCAATAGCAGTTGAGAGAATTCTTGGTTTAATGTCTGCAGGCACTGGATTCAAGTCGTATGCGGGCGATAAATTCCAGCCTTTAGGTCCGGTATATAGAAAGGCGTGATTGCGCAAATGATCATCAACATTAGAAATCAATACATTGAAGAGGATTCGTCTCCACATGGCCTCTAAATCTTGATGAGGAGATGCACTCATCTGCTGTATCGCATCAGCAATTTCGAGATAGCTATGCATGTCGTTGTCTTTTGCTCCAAGGGCGCTCATCGCGGAAAGGAAGGGAATGCGGGTTTGATTTTTGCGGTCAAATCTGCGAGAGATCAGAATTCTTTGATGGTTGGCTGTCTCTAGACGCCACTCAGGGACCTGGATCCCGGCTTTGCTTGCAAGGGTCAGGGCTACTGCTTCCCATCCAATTGTGTCGATTTCGTCATCAGTTTTTGGAAACTTGGCAATGGCTAACTGACCGTCTTTGTCCCTTCCACTAAATGCAAAGCAGGGTCTAGAGAAAAAGCTTGGGGATGGTTGAGCCAATCGCGATCATATTCAAATGATCCGTTTTCTCTCCCTCCCCGATAATGATACCATAGCCTACCAACCTTGAGCGCTTCACCTTCAAGGTCTAGAAATACTAGAATACTGTCTTTCATCGGTTTTCTTTTTTTGGGGTTCGGATCCGTTTGGGGAGCGCCTCAGCGTCTAAATCTTGTCCAAACTTGTCATGCGTTTGATCGGCTAATTCTGAGAGCCGATGAAGCAGTCCTAAAATGTAAATAACTTTTGCGTAAGCACCTAAAGAGACCCCTTCTTCTCCCTTTTCAATTTTGTCCAGGGTGGAGCGGCTGATTTTGGCCCGCTCAGCGGCAAGGCTCATAGGGATTCTGCGCCTTTTTCTGGCATCCCTTAAATCTTGCCCTAGCTTTCTTAAAGCTCTACTGGCTGGGATGGGGAGTGGGATTTTATTGTGCATAATCCTATACCTTATATGGATTATTGTATCGTATTCTGGACATTAAGTCAATTCTCTCTCAAGTTCAAGGCGTTCTAGAAATGGGTACAGCCCCGCCTTGGGCTTTTTTTTTAATCCTTCCCATGTTATCGGCGGAACTATGGACACTAAACCCGTTTCCGCCTCTGCCGTCATTGATCAGGTGATCGAAGTCTTTCCGAACGACCTCAATCCCCATGGCACCCTTTTTGGAGGCCGTGTGATGGAGATTGTCGATACGCTTGCAGCGATTGTAGCCAAACGGCACTCCGGCCGGGTCTGTGTGACGCTGGGGATCGATTCGGTCCGGTTTCTCAATCCGGCCCGAAGGGGCGATATTCTTGTCTGTATGGCATCGGTCAACCGCACCTGGCACACTTCAATGGAGGTGGGGGTGAAAGTGATTGCCGAAGATTTTCGGACGTTGGAGCAAAAAGATATTTTTTCCGCTTATTTCACGTTCGTCGCAGTGGATGATGATCATAAGCCTGTGGAAATCATTGCAGTAAAGCCTGAAACGCCTGATCAAATCAAGCGTTTCCATCAAGCGGAAGTCCGGCGAAAGCATCGCCTGGAAGTGGCGAAGCAGGGTGGAGCTTAAGAAGCGCCCTCTTGTTCAGATTGCATTTTTTGGAAGGATTGAAGAACTCTTTCTAATACCAATCCCAATAAATAAATTCATATTTGAGCTGCCTGCAACCCTCTGTACTGGACAAAAAAGCAGGATAAAGACGATCGGCGAAGCGCCGACATGATCTGCAGGATAAATTAATCTATCTTGCCTATCCTGCCGCTTGCGATCTTGCGCATCCTGTTCTCTTCTTCACCCATCA
>JAKBAE010000024.1 GCA_021809325.1 bacterium | reverse complement strand
TAGGCATGATGCAGGGAAGCCCTGCAACCCAAAAATAATCCTGCTTATCATGCCGCTTGCGATCGTGCTCATCCTGTCTTTCTCTATGAACAAGGCATGTCAAGAAATTCTTCGTGCAATCGCCCTGCTTTCACACCGAACTTTGTCCAACAAATCCCTTCACAACATGCAAGGAGGAGACGATAGTAAAATTTTATGGTATTTATAAAGCATTTTTTAGCTCAGGAGTCTTTGCCCGCTCCACCTGAATGGCACTCAAACGAATTAGTGTTTAATTTTTACCATTAATTATTTCGTAAAAAAATATGTCAAATCATTACATTCAATTTACTAATAAAACACCAGTTGATAAAATAGTTGCGAACAACCCCCAGAAAAATAATATACAATGGTTAGCGAAACTTTTTCTTTATCCGGAGTTTCTCGAGTTGAAGCGCCAAACACTCCCTCCCAAGGAGCTTCGCCTCAAGCTGCAGGGTCAATTTTTGGACGCATCCTCGGATCAGCCGCCTCTTTAGCAGGCAATATCATCCACGGTGCAACGGGGCGTTTTTTTTCTCACTACAAACAGAAGTTAGACAAGGAAAGCCACATTAAAGAGGCTCAGTCCGAAATATTAGAAGCTGTAGGCGACCCGCAGCTTTTAGAAGGAGCAAATCTTGTCAGTAAAATCTTGGGCGAAAGAGTCGAAACAAAATTTGAAGGCGTTTCAGATGGAATCCTAAAACAAGAAGTACTCAAGCAAAAGGGACTAATCCAAGATCTGATTGAGATCAATTTGATGAAGGGGTTTGCCAATTTAGCCAAACAACTGGAGGCGAATAAAGACTCAATCCCCCGCTATGACTCCCAAACTGCCTTGGTAAATCTCATCGCCTATTTAGCCCAAAAGCTGCAGATTCCTGGCGCAGTCAAAAAGCTAGAAAAAATTTCGCCTCTCTATGCAGAGATCCAACTTCGCCACACTGATCTTTTAGAGCGCCTCTTTCCGGACAGAGAGCAGCTTGAAATCAAACAAGCCATTCAAACGGTTGTAGACGCTTGCCAAGAGGATAACGCCTTTTTTGAAGCCGATCGACTGTTTGAATCGCGCTTTGCAAATGCGAAGGATTGCCTAAAGTTTTTAGACTATTGCCAAGAAGAGTCTGCACGGCAAAGGCAGATGGACGAGATCTTCATGCCGATTGTGGAAGAGATCCTCAAGCTACTCTTCAACGAACGGCTCGATGGGATTGTCCTCCCCTATTTTTCCACCGTGTTAGGGACGAAATCCGTACAGTCATACCTACTCGATGCGATTCGAGAAGCACTGAGCGAGTTGTTCCGCGAATCGCACGATTCTATGCAAAAATCTTTGGCGCATCGCGCCGAGTGGGAGGAAAAGATCCGCTCCTGCAACCCGGATGCCGATATTCCCGGGTGGATTAAAACCCCAACAGAGATCCTCGTCAAAGGGATCCAAAACTACATTAGAACCAATCCGGAAGCCGTCGCCCTCGTAGAAGATGGACTCGAAGCCCTTTTCCTTGACAATCCGGACAAGACCTTCACCGAGCTGGCCGGATGGATCTTGCGGTCATTGCAATCCCTATTTCACACTAAAGACCCTCAGTTGCTTGAAACCGGATCAGCTCTTTCCCCTTTACTTGAAAACCTCACATTAGCGCTCATCGCAAAAGGGCTCGAAGCATCGATAAAAGAAGATATCGCCCCGGACCAGTATTTGAATTTTCTCATCGCTCAGTTCATTAGCCAAGTCAATCGAATCCGTAATGGCGAGATGATCCCGGACCTTGTTTGGAAAGAGATCGTAAAGGACCTCCCTCTGCCAGACGGAATAAAGCCGTTTGTTTTGAAACATATCATCGCGAAGGCCCAAAACGCCCAAGAAGCTTTAATGCAACGAGGGATCTATACCGAAAGGATCGTTGCTTATTACACCGAGGCAATGGAAGAGGTCCGAAAATGCGAGGGGGCGGATCAGCTGATCATGATCAGCAGCGGCGTCACAGATCTTCTCATTCACGAAGTTGTAACAGAAACAATCCAGGCAACGCAGCTAGGAGAGAAATACGTAGAGCTTTTAGACGAATATCTTCCCGGCATTGCTGTGAACGAAGATGTAAAAGTATTCTTAAAAAACAATCTCCACGCCTTGACGCTCAATCTTGGAAGCGAAGAAGCTCCGGAGGCGATTGAACTTCTAAAAAGAGGGATCCAAGCGGCCATCCTCAAATCGATTGTAAGAGCAGTCGGATTGAACATCGATGATCCCAAAGGAAACTACGCGGCCCAAATTTCAAAGCAGCTAAGAGATGCCTTCAGCTATTCTTTCCAGCACTTTACAGAAGAGCAAAAAGAGGATCTCTTCATTGCCACGGCGCTACAAAAAGAAGCGCAAGCAATCAAAAGCCAAATCGATGGTTTGCAAAGAATGATCCACGGCAAACCGGAAGGTTTGACGGAAGAACAGTCAAAATTTCTCGACAATCTCTTCGCGTCTAAAAAACGGCTCATTAAAAACGCACATCAAATCCTATTGCTCTCTTATAGACAGAGGGACTTGAAGCAAAAAATCGAAGACTCTCCTCAGGATGCAGATCTGGATCAGTGGAAAAAGGCAGAGCGGCAAATCAACCAAACGATCTTGCAAGCCAAATTGGAACAGACCCATTATTCCTATGCATTTAAAGAGAACCTTTGTCTTGTGAAAGAAGCCGCTCTTTCACATGAAAGCTTCGAATGGGTGCATCAAACCTTAAGCGCTTTAGATCGAGTTCATCAGTTCACGCAAGAGAGCGAAGCTTTGGATGCCCAGCTGAGTGAGAAGATTTGCCCTTTTAAAAACCTATCGACCCAGATTCTAGCGCTGCTGGGATTGGATCAAAAAGAACATCTGCAAGTTCCCGATTTCATGAAAGACCACGTTTGGCCTCTGATTGAAGGCGCTAAGGAAAAGGTCATTGCGAAACTCCTCTTTGAGCAGCTCTCGCCGCTTCTTCCATCCGTCTTCAACCGGGAAGCAAACCGCCGCATCATCCAACGGTCATCGAACTCGGATCTTTGGCAGTCAATTGCAAAGGTTGTCTCTGAAGAGATTGTCGCAAAACTCTCCCATTTCGTTACCGACACCGAAAAGATCGCAAAAGAGGTTAGTAACCGCATTCCCGGAGGCAAGGGACTGCATAAGCTGCTAGAGCCGGAGCTCAAAAAAGTTATCCATAGCGATGAGCCGATTTTTGTTGAAAATAGGCAATTTCTTCAGCAATACATTGAAGGGATCATTCTTCTATACATCGTGAAAGTGATCCAAGCCAATGAAAACCAAGATATCCTGGAACTTTTAAAAACAAAAATCGCCAATAGCCCGATTGAAAAGGGAGCCGATGCGATCCTCGATGAGATTGTAATGGAAGTGCTCAACGTTCAATCGGAAGACGACCTTCTTAACGTCCCGCCTGCGCTTAAAAAAATGGTCTATAAAGAAATCAAAGAGCAAACGCATTCGTTGCTAGGCCCTGTTTTAACCCCAATCCTCGAGCGAAAGACCAATCTTGCCAAGCTCGAAGAGCAGTCGGGCTCTTCGCTCTTTGGCCGTCTTAGCCAAACGATGGCAAAAGATCTTTTTACGCTTTTACCGAAAGTTCTTTCGCCAAAGGCGCTTGCAGCCGCGATTCAGGCAGAGGCCCCCTCGGTCACACCCGAGATCGAAATCCATCTGGCTGACGGCTTCGAACAGCTCTTACACGGCGAAAGCTCCACATTGTACGAGCAGCTATCGACTTTAGGCGAGCCGTATCTTGAAGGTGTTCTTATCTGCCTCTTTCAAACCATCGCAGAAAAACACCCTCCGAAGGATGGAAAAGACAGCCTGCTACTCCTTTCAGATAAACTGCTTGAGACTCTTCGAGGCCGCTATAAACAAGGGATCACTGAAGATCCGCAAGCTCTTGCCGATGAGCTTTCAGAAGAAATCTTGCAAGATCTCTTGGGAATTGGCGCTGATCTCCCGGGCCTTCCTCCGCCTCTTCAGCCGATAGTCCTTGATTTTGTAAAAAGGCGGCTCGCCCAATTCATCAGACATGTCTATGAAATTGGACAGGAGAATCGGAACACAGAAAAAACGGTCGATGCGCTCAGAACATTTGGCGTTGATCCAAAGACAGGCCAACCCTTGGCTCAAATCCTCGCACGCGATGTAGCCCAAGCTGTGATCGAGTCAACTCCCTTTATTCTAGATGATCCGAAAGGAAACTCGACCATCGGGCTGGACCTCATCTCAAATACAGCGCGAGAAAAGCTCGAAGCTTATAGCGCCGAAGGACTGGAAACGGCAGAAGCCCTGCTCCACTACCCCAATATCGGTGCTGCAAAAGAAATGCTCGGATCTCTCATCCATGAAGCAGCCAAAGAAGATCAGTTTATAGAAGAAAAACAATCCTCAACCGAATTCTTGAGCAATCTTCTCTTAGCCCCCCTCAACACCCTCTTTTCTAAAGTTACAGAATTTGAATCGGGCAATGGGAAAGAGCAGACCCATAAGTTGATGGCGGATCTTCTCCATGTGGGGGCAGAGCATTTGAAAGCCCTCAATGCCGCAACGGATGCGGATGGCAAAATCTCCCACGCAAGCTTTGTCAGCGAAATGGGAGACGCCCTTCATCCGGCAGTTCCTAAAACCGAAAGCGAAAAGAAAGTAATTGATCGCCAGCGCTCTGAGACTTTTTATAAACAAGCAAGCATCAATGCCTTGAAACTTCTTTTTCCAAATGACGACAAGGACCTGACCTTTATCCCGGAAGAACTCAGAGAAAAAGTTTGGGAAATGATCAAAGTGTCGCTCTTCCCCTCCATGCTCCAAATTGGTGTGGAGGCCTTCTTAAATCCCGTCAATGTATCCAAACTCATGGTCAATCTTCTGAAAACGTCGCGCGACTCTCTCAATGGGGAGATCGTCGAAGTGGAGAAGATGGAGGCCGATCCTGATCTCGTGAAAGCGATGGGAGAGTTTTTAGAGCCGCTTCTTGAAAACGTAGAGTTGCCGGAGAGGATCAAAAGACAGCTCTTTACCCCTGAGGGGAAACTGCTCGACTCCATGGTTCAAAAGCTCGGACTCGCCCTGACCAGACAGCTCACAGATACTTTCATTCGAGATAACTTCGCACTATTCCTTAGAAAAGCGGCAGAGAGAGATCCTGCCACCGGCGATCATATGGTTCAATTTACAAAAGTACATGCAGAAGAGAGAGATGCGTATGATCGCGTTCAAATGGACCGGCTTGGAAAAGAGCTAAAGATTGCATCCCGCGAAGTTGTCGATGCGGGAATCAGCAACTTCATTCGAAGCTATTATTTTCAATTTAAGCAAGCGTCCGACCGAATCGTGCAAAGCGCGTTTGGCGAAAGCGGTCTGAGAATCAAACACGCCTTAGGCTTAGTCTTTGAGTTCATTTTCTGCAAGATCATCGGAACTCTATTGAGCTACTTATTCTGGCCGGCCACTTTCCTAGCCAAACGAGGGATTTATCACTATCTCTCTTTGGATCAAAACCGGGATGTGATCATGAACCGATTGATCCAGCTTCCGGCAGATCAGCCGGAGAGGGCTGAAACAAGACATCCCATGATCCACGAAGACCTTATCTACAAACTTTTCTGTAAACTTTGAGGGTACAATCGCCCTGCGGGGTGTGCGAATATTCGCCTATTTCCATATTCCCGTAAAATCTTCTCTTATCCTCTGTGCTACAGTTTTGAAACGAGCCGTCCCTTTTCTATTCCTCTAATTCAAGAAATCTAGCATCATGTTTTGTCCAAGTTCCATAAACCTCTCGGAAAGGGATAAAAAATATGAAAACCCTGATGCTTTTTCTCTCTTGGCTTAGTCTAGCCCATGCTGAACCTATGTGGGTTATGACGAAAAACAGCTCTCCGCTTTCCTATTACGTTGAGTTTAACTGCTTCAAGGACAATACGCCGAATGGCAGCGTAATCCGTTCCGGGCTCTTTACTCCCCGCTATTACTACGATCTCTATTCTCCCGAAAAAGCGTTTATGGTCAGAGCCATTAACCGTGTGATTTCTTTGGGGTTCTTCGCACCAAATCAAATGGAGTTCGATATCTATGATGAGATGAATGGTTATGTAGGCTACATTGGAGGCAAATTTTGGACAAATGGACCGGCCAAGTTTATCTTTACAAATGCCGCCGGAGTGGAAACAGGCTCCGCCTTGCTCGGCTCGGATTCTGATCGGGCAATCTTTACTCTACTCTCCCCTACTAACACAATGGTAGGCAAGTTGAAGGGAGATTTATCAGGAGATTGGAGCTCTTGGAAACTCGATCTCCAACAGCCCCTTGAAATCGACCCAAGAGCACTGAAAATTTTCACGGCATTCATTTCCGATTTTCATGACTCTTTTATCCGAAAACCTGAAATCCACAATCACATCTATATCCAACAAAACAACAACTAGCTCATTGCAAATGACATCCAGTATGAATTCCGTCTCTTCCCATTTTCGCCAAGAAGCTCTGCTCAATCCCGTCTGTCGGATCATAGAAGAGCCGGCCAACCCATCGCTCGTCGGCAGGGCTTGGAGTGCATTTCAATCCGCATTTGCACTGCAAAGGCCAAGACTTAGAGAACATTTGAACGAGCTGAGAAAACAAACCGACCAGCATCAAGTCCCTCAAAAGCCGATCCATCCGGAAAAACAGCTTAAAGACTCGATTCGGATCTTCTCCCTCTTTACCACTCTAAAATGGATGCATCCCGGATTAGCCAAAGCGGAGCCCAACGCCGCAAGCCAGATCCTGCGAGAGACTCTCGAGACAAAACGTTCCCTTTGCGACGTTTACCTCGAAAGGAAAGGCCACGAACTGAGCCTTCTCAGCGTCCTTTATGTGAAATTCGCCCATTTCATTTTGTATCAATGCGGGATCATTCCCATTATCATGGAAAGCACCGCTAAAGCTTGTTTGGATAAAAGCCGAGCCCTTCTTCAGAAAGAAGGCGGAAAGAACTTTACGATTTTATTCAGAGTTGTTTTAGACCATCTCAATACATTCTTATCGGACTATCATCAAGCAATCGAAGAATACGCAAATGGAGCAGGCTCCGGCCTAACGAAAAAAGAGTATATAAAAGAAAGGCTCAAAAAGGAGATGCGCCCCATCTGCCAAGAATTCGGCGACTTGATTGCCAATGAGTTCTTGCCGGACCGGATCCATTTCTTTCGTAGCTGGAAAGAAAACCAGTTTCTCGTGGTCCGCCTGCTAGCAAAGATTTTCGCCTATTTCCCGGAGATTTGGCTTACCTCCTTCATCCACTCTACATTGAGAAAGACCATTCCAAGCGAGATGCAATCGTTAATCGAAGAAAAGACCGAATGGGAAGATGAAAAGCGAGATCTTTCCTTTTCCATTGCAATTACCAACGGCATCATCGAACAGCTCGGAAAATTTGAACAGCAAAGAAGAGCAGAAAAATACCCTGCCGCCCCCACCGGGCCGATCGCAGGAACTGAAAAACTGCCGCACGTCATTTCGAGCCTTGTAGAGATCCTCCGCCTCGACCCTTATCAAGAACGAGACGAGCTCAGAAGCCAACTATCCCAGTCGAGTCCCTCTACTATTACAAAGAAGCTGGAAGACAGCTTGACCGACGGCTGCCGCGCATTTTTCTTTTATCTCTCTGATTCGAACCATTCAGAAGAACTCATCTTCCAACTGCTTCACCAAGTTACGACCCCTTTTGTTACCGATGCTCCCTCTACTCCCAAAGAATGGGAAAACCAGAAAAAGGACTATGAGCGCTTGCAAGGCGTAATGCACGAAAAAGCCGGCGAGATCTTCCAAAGCATCGGCCGGGAATCGGTTACTACGCGTCTAAAAGGAATATCGGACGACCACCAAGAATACTTGGCTCAAAAGTTCTGCATCAAAGAGCGCGCTCAATTAACAGAGGTCGCCGATCAGATTCTGAATACAATCGAGTGCATGCAAAAAAAGGTGCAGGAAATTCCTCTCAAATCCAATGGCATCCCCCACCCTGCCCCCGATAAAAACATATGCGAAGATCTCGATTTGCTCGTAAAACAAATCGATTCATGCCGCTCTTCAATCTGGTCGAGCCTGGAAGAAGATACATCAAAGCTTCCTACCCCGTTTCGAATGGGATTTGAGAAGGCGCTGGACCCGATCGTACTTCTTCTCTCTTTCCTACACATTCAGAAAAACCACGTCCATGATCTGCAAGAGCAGCTGGCCAATGCATCCATCGCTGCCGGAGCTCTCCAAACACTACAAAATGCGCTATCGGAACATTCATCGGCAAAAAAGCTCGATGAACTCTGGCCGCTTTATGATGCTGCGCTCGAACAATTGCGCTTAGCGAAGCGCGATATTAGCCTAGCAAAAGAGCACCTGCAAAAGTTGCAAGAAGCCCATCATCGTCTGCAAATAGAAACTCCGATTGTCCGGAACCTCTATGCCCTCGGGCAAGGCAGCGGACTTCTTACCCAGTTCGCAAAAGCGATTGAAAGCAATTTGAAAGAACCAAGTTTTATCTTTTCTGCCCACAGGCTCAGAGCGCAAATTGCGATTCTCTGCCAAGTCCTTCCAGAAACGGAAAAAGAACAGGTCCTCTCCCACGTCGATGCAATGAGAAGAGCGCAGTCTCCCAAAGAGCTTCGCAGGGAATGGGATGAACTAAAAATAACAATGCAGAAACTGTACTGCGCCCATCTCAAAGATCAAAAAGGCTCTTCTGCAACATTCAAGCAAACGCTTCACTTAGCATCAGCCTGGATCCAAAAACAGCTGCAAATGGATGAAATAACAGCGGGTTCCTCGAAGACAGCTTTAACGGGCCTTTTGAGCGAAATGGAGCAAGAGGTCCAAGTCAAGATGAAGTCCAAAATCAAGAAGATCCAACCTGATCGAATCGAAAGTACCCTCCAATGGAGCGGCCGTATCTTGAAAAATCATACATCGCAAATCTTAGGTATTGCCGGCCTTGCATCGGGAGGGGTTCTCACCTATACCGGTTACGGGGAATGGGCTGCTCCCGTAGCAGGACTTCTCGCCGGCGCCGTCCAGTACATGAGCAGCACAGATGACGAATTGTCTCGAAAAAGAACTAAAACACCGGCTCCATGGGAAAGCGCCGCGGGGGCCGGGGCCCAAGCCCTCCTTTGCGCCGCAGGGGCGGGCTTTGCCTCCTATTCCCAGATCCTTCCCGGTATAGGAACCTACCTCACTCCTCCCCTTTTAGGCTATGTAGGGATGAACGGCGCAGAGGCGGTGACGACAGGGCTCTCAGACAAGTTCGTCTTTCCTCAAGTCAAGGAATTTTTTGACCATCTATATGAATTTATCCTTCAGCCGGAAATCCGAAGCCGCCTTGCCATTGATGCGGTTGCAGCGATCAATGCCACAAAGCGCCCTTGCTGAGAAATAGCTCTTTCACTACTTTGACGATATGCTGAGGCTTCTTCATATCATCGCCTCTCCTCGAGGAGAGGAGTCGCGTACATTGCAGATCAGCGACGTCTTTCTTTCCGCCTTTCTTCAAAAATTTCCCGACTGGATTGTCGATGAATTAAATCTCGGACAAGAAACACTTCCCTCGCTTTCCATGAAAAGCGTCAGCGGCAAGTATGTCCTTTTGCAAGGGAAAGAGATTTTTGGCAGTTTGCGCGAGACTTGGGGCGAGATCATCCAGCAAATCGAGCGCTTTAAAAGCGCCGACTTCTTTTTGATCAGCACCCCCATGTGGAATTTCAGCATCCCCTATATGCTCAAACACTACATCGACATCATCGTCCAGCCAAGGTATCTCTTTCGATATCGGGAAGATGGAACGGTAGAGGGCCTTGTCAAAGATAAAAAGATGGTCATCATTACAAGCCGAGGCGGCTCCTATGGGGGAAAAATGCAAAACTTTGATCACCAAGAACCTTATCTTCGGACAATCTTTGGGTTTATCGGGATTACCGATCTCTCGGTTTTCCGAGCAGAGCCGATGGATATGGGAGAAGAGTTGCAAAAAGAGAAGATCGAAGAGGCCAAAGAGAAGGTCCGAGCCTTCGTAGCGAGTTTGAATGCCTAGAGACCTACCTATCGGAAACGGCAATATCCTGATCGCCTTTGATCGCGATGCGCTCCTGCGTGAGTTCTATTTCCCTTATGTAGGACAAGAGAGCCACACTAAAGGGGAGCGGTTTCGATTCGGCGTATGGTCAGGCGGCCATTTCCGCTGGATTCCCGACGGCTTTGAAATAGAAAGGCGCTATCTTGACGATTCGCTCGTTACAGATGTTACGTTTAAGGGAATGGATTTAAAAATTGCTGTAAACGATCTTGTCGATTACGAAGAAAACCTCTATCTCAAAAAAATCACCGTACAAAATGAGTCCGATAAAGAAAGAGAAATACGCCTCTTCTTGGCTCATGATTTCCATCTCTACGGTAATGAAATCGGCGATACGGCCGCATTCAAGCCGGAGCAAAACTGCCTCATCCACTATAAAGACGAACGATACTTCCTCATCAACATCTTAGCGGGAAATAAATTCGGAATCGATCTTTTTGCAACGGGAAAAAAGGAAACAAAAAGCGGTCTTCTTGGAGCATGGAAAGATGCGGAAGACGGGATCTTAAGCGGCAATCCGATCGCCCAAGGATCGGTCGATTCAGTCATCGGAATCCCAATGAATCTCCCTCCAAAAGGGAAAGAGAGCTGCTATTACTGGATCGCTGCCGGAAAATCATGGAAAGAGGTTGAGTCGATAGATCGACTCGTCAAAAAAAAGACTCCGGAAGGAATTTTTAAACGGACCCTCGATTTTTGGAAACTTTGGGTAAATCAAAAAACCCTCAATCCCAAACTTCTTCCCGAAAAGGTCTTGCGTCTTTACAAACGGAGCCTTCTCACCTGCCGCACGCAAATCAATAACTGCGGCAGCATCATTGCCGGCAATGATTCAGACGCTGTCGACTTCAATAGCGACACTTACAGCTACATGTGGCCGCGCGACGGCGCCCTTGTCGCCTACGGACTCGATCTCGCAGGCTACGACATTACCCGGAACTTTTACCAGTTTGCTTCTAAAATTTTGACCGAAGATGGCTACTTTCTTCATAAATACACCCCTTCAGGCGCGCTCGCCAGCTCCTGGCATCCCTGGATCAAAGATAAAAAACCGCAGCTTCCCATTCAAGAAGATGAGACGGCCCTCGTCCTCTGGGCCTTATGGAACCACTACCGGATTTTCCGTGATCTTGAACTCATAAAGACCCTCTATAATCCCTTCATCCGAAAAATGGCCGACTTTCTCATGAACTACCGCGACCCGAAAACAGGGCTTCCACAAGAGAGCTTCGATCTTTGGGAAGAGCGGCAAGGTATTTTAACCTTCACGGTTTCAGCAGTCTTCGGAGGGCTGATGGCAGGAGCAAACTTTGCTGATCTCTTCGGAGAGACGGAACTTGCCGAGGAGTACCGGCAAGGAGCAAAACGGATGCGGGACGGAATGGACAAATATCTCTATTTGGAAAAGGAAAAACGGTTTGCTAGAATGATCCGTTTTCGAAAAGACGGCATCGAGATCGACGCCGCGCTGGATGCGAGCCTCTATGGGATCTTTGCCTTCGGCGCCTACGATGCAAATGAAGAAAAAGTTCAAAATACAATGGAACAAATCCAAGAAAAGCTCTGGGTGAAAACAGACGGCGGCGGGCTTGCCCGTTACGAAAACGACTCCTACTATCGGCAGGGAAACGATTCCAATCCCTGGTTTATTGCAACTCTTTGGATGGCAGAATACCGGATTGCAAAAGCAAAAAGTCTCCCTGAGCTGGAAAAGGCGCTCGGCATTCTCGAATGGGTAGCCGACCGCGCCCTTCCGAGCGGAATCCTTGCCGAACAGATCAATCCCCAAACGATGGAGCCCCTTTCCGTCTCGCCTCTTACCTGGAGCCACGGCAGCTACATCTCTGCAGTGCAAAAATATCTTGATAAACGGCTCGATCTTGAGCGATGTCCTACCTGCGGCAACCCGAAATCCACAAAATATCAATGACGAAAGCATCCGGATTTTTTGTTGCGGCAACCGGGCAAAACGTTGGAAAAACAACAAGCTGCCTTGGCCTTGTTTCGGGCCTTCAAAAACGGCTTGGATCCGTCGGGTTTTTAAAACCGGTAGGGCAAGAGCACATCATCACCCCCTCCGGAAGCCCGGTCGATAAAGACGTCATTTTATTTAAAGACCACTTCCATCTCAAAGAATCCTGCGAAGAAATGAGTCCGGTTCTCTTTCCAAAAGGCTTTACACGCGGCTATCTCGATGGAAAGATCGACCATAGCGACATGACAGCGAAAATTCAAAACGCCTATCGAACAATCTCAGAGCAAGCCAAAGTTACGGTCATTGAAGGGACAGGACATACCGGCGTCGGCTCCATCGTAGAACTGAATAACGCGCAGGTCGCCAAGATGCTCGACGTCCCGGTCTTGCTCATCGCTCCCGGCGGATTGGGATCGAGTTTTGACGAACTAGCCCTAAATATCCTCATGTGCCAGCATCATGGCGCCCGGGTTGCGGGAGTGATCCTCAACCGCGTCTTGGAAGAAAAGAGAGGGATGGTCGTCGAGTATATGACAAAAGCCTTGAGCCGCTGGAATATCCCGCTACTCGGCTGTATCCCCTACAGCGCCTTCTTGAGCTCTCCTACCATGCAAGATTTCGAAGGGCTTTTTCAAACCGAACTCCTTTCGGGACAGAGCCACCGCATCCGTCATTTCAGGCATATCCGTCTAGTGGCCAGCTCCCTTGAAATCTATAAATCGAACATCCCACCCCATCAGCTCATCGTTACCCCGGCGATTCGAGAAGAGATCATCTTGGCTACTTTGACAAAATATTGGGACACAAAGATCGCCCAACCGGAACAAAAACTGGAGATCGGGATGATCTTGACCGGCAAGCAGGCCCCAAAAGATACGATTGTGGAACAAATCAAAAGAGCTGATATCCCAATGCTCTACATCCCCGTCAGCTCGTTTATCGCCATGAAAATGATCAGCAGCCACATCTCGAAAATCCGGACGGAAGACACCGTTAAAGTTCGGCAGGCGATCCAGTTGGTGGAGAGCCACATCGATTTTGACTGTCTATTGAGATCTTCCACTTCTCAAACAGGTTGAAAATCTCTTTCACCTCCAAGTTGCGAATGCACGCTCCGCTTGGACAGCTGCGAAGAAGAGAGCACTGCTTTTCAAACTTCCGCTGATAGGGGCACTCTCCCCTGACCGAGAAATGGCCCGCTCCCAAAGGCTTGAAAATCTCCGGCATCGTAGGCCCAAAAATACTGAACGTCGGCGTAGAGGTTGTCCCTGCAAGGTGGAGCGCCCCCGAATCGAAAGCAATCACGATCTGCATCTCAGCCATCAAGTTCTGCCAAACAGGCAGCTCTAGCTTGTCAACGACAACACTGTTGCCTTTAAACTTTTGCTGCAGCTCCTCGCAGCATTTTCTCTCCTCTGCATTGCCCCAAATAAAAAAGAAGGACACCTCCATTGAGGAAGCGATCTTGTCTAAAAATTGGCTTAGAGTGTTGAAGGGTAGCTGCTTATTCTTCCACTTCGAGCCCGGGCAGACCATGATCCTCTTTTTCCTAGGCACTTTGTTCAAAAGCGCTTCAATCCGCATTGTTTCTTCTAGTGAAATGCGAAAGCAAACGTCATCAAAAGAAGTTGGCAGCAAAGTACAATCGCCTAAGGCCTGCTGGACTAGGGCAAGGAGCTGCAAACGGATATTCAGATGAGAGGGAAGCTCAAAACGTAAGTTCGTAGCCAAAAGATTAGGCCATTCCCGGACATTTTTCCACCCGAACCCAACTTTGCATCTACCCTTGGAAAGGAGCGTGGCGATCCCCGATTTACAGTTTCCTTGCAGATCGAAAACAAAATCATAAGAGCGTCCCCTGAGCTCTTTTATGGCCCGAAAATACTCTCTGAATTGTCCGCTTTTCCAAGCCTTGCTCTCAAATTCGATGGCGCGGCTGACTTGCGGATGTGCTTTTACAATCGAGGCGAAGCGCTTTTCGACAACCCAATCAATTTCGACATCGGGAAATTTCTTTTTCAAATAATTGAGAATAACAAAAGACTGAACAATATCGCCGAGAGCAGAAGTCTTAACGATTAAAATCCTTCTTGTAAAGAAAGGGGGTGCACGATACATGCAGAGTTTAAGACCTGTATTCAAACCGGGACTCTATGCGATTTTATAAAAAACATCCAAAAGAACTGTATATCCTCGCATTATCAGAACTTTGCGAGAGGTTTGCCTTCTGGGGCATAGGATTCCTGCTAGTTCTCTACCTAGTGGGATATTATCAGGTTGAAGACGCAAAAGCCACTATGATCTACGGGGTTTTTTCCGGATGCGCTACCTTCCTGCCGCTCGTCGGCGGGTATATCGCCGACCGATGGAACTATCAAGCCCCTCTTTTCATTGGCGCCCTGATCAATGCCATCGGCTGCTTTCTCCTCTCTCTCGGGATGCCCTTTCTTCTCTATCCGGCTCTTGCAATCATCGCTTGCGGCTACGGGCTCTTCACGCCCAGTATCCTCACCGTACTCGGGTATTCATACCGCAAAGAGCCCACCCTTCGGGAAGCTGGCTTTTCCATCTATTACGCCTCCATCAACATCGGGGTCTTTTTAGCGCTGATCATCCTTGGCTACATCTCACAAGAAGTGAGCTGGAATGCGGCCTTCCTAGCCGCAGGGATCGTGCAAATGATCGGCCTTATCCCGATCATCTGGTTCCTTACCAAACATAAGGAGATGCATCAGGAGCTCCACCGCCTGCAAAAGCAAAGCCTCCGTGAAAAAAAGCCTCTGACAAAAGCAGATCGCGACCGGATCAAAGTGATCATCGCCATCAGCTTCTTTTCCATCCTCTTTTGGATCGCCTTCAATCAAGGCTACTCTTCGATGTCGCTCTTTGCTAAAAATTACACGGACCGCTCTCTTTTCGGCTGGGAAATCCCGCCGAGCTGGATTCTTTCCAGCGAGTCGTTCTTTTTGATTGTTCTGGCTCCAATCCTGGCAGCCCTCTATGCGCGCTTACAAAAGCACAAGATCGACCCCACGCCCTTTACTAAAACGGCTCTGAGCCTCTTTTCCATCGCAGGCTGCTTTCTGCTCATGATGTTAGCCGCGGCGAAGGTCCCTCTAGACGCAAGGTCAGCTTCGGTACCGGCATACTATCCGATCTGCGCATTTTTCCTGATGGCCTTAGGCGAGATGCTCCTTGCGCCAATCGGCCTTTCTCTCGTCTCAAAACTCTCGCCGCCGCGCCTTACGGCCTTTTTCATTGGATTTTGGTATCTCTGCGTCGGGCTCGCCTTTTATCTCGGCGGCCTCCTTGCCGGACTCATGGACAAATTTGAAGAGCTCTATGACTTCTTTGGCCTTTTCGTCATTCTCACATTCATCCCCGCATTTATCCTTCTCTTTTTAATTCAAAAGTTAATTAAACTATCGCATCAGAAATAGAACATCTGAAATCAGCCGGGGGATCGACAGCGAATGACAAGGGCTTTTCCTTCCAGACAAATTGCAAACGGCTTGCATGGAGAAGAGGCCTTGCGGCAAAAAGCGATGATCGAAACTGGGATGCATATTGCCGATCGATCAAGATTGGATGGCCCATCTCGGCGAGATGGACGCGGATTTGATGGGTTCTGCCAGTCCGAGGAAAACATCTAACCAACGTGGCCTCTTTCCCAATGAAAGAACAAATTTCCCATTGCGTCTCGGCATAGAGGCCCCGTCCTGCAGGATTCGAGCCCCAGATCGTCTGCCCCTCAAAATGACCCTTCTTTATAAAATGGCTGCGGATCAATCCTGAGCGCGTACATGGGATGCCATCGACAAGAGCTAGATACTCCTTTTCCATCCTACGCTCTTCAAAGAGCCCTTGCAGCTCTTTTGCAAGCGTCGGATTTTTGCCAAAAAGAAGCACTCCCGTTGTCTCTTTGTCCAACCGATGTGCAAGATAAACCGAGCGGCCAAGCGCCTGTTGAAAAGCCTTATCGGTGCAAATTGCACCTGCCGGTTTGTTTAAGATGAGAAGATCTTCATCTTCATAGACGATTGGGTAGGAAATCTTTTCAGAGACTTTTGGACTTAAGGAAATGAGCTCGATCCAATCGCCCTTTTCCAGTTGCACCGAAGCAAAGCGCTCAATGCGGCCATTGACACGGCAGCCATTCGACTCCAGAGCGCGCTTTAAAGAGCGGGCGGAATGGGTAGATGGAACTTTTTCCCGAAGAGCATCGATCAGTCTGGATCTGCGAGTGAGGCGCCATTTCATTTTTGGCGGCGCTCGAGAAATTCGATCAATAGACGAACTCCGAATCCAGTTGCCTTTGTCGTATTGATGTGTTTAGGTTTCGTCAAAAAACAACTTCCAGCAAAGTCGATATGGGCCCAGGGCACTTTGCCGCAAAACTCTTGCAAAAAGAGGGCAGCGGTAATGGAAGAGGCCGATCTTCCTGCCGAGTTGACCATGTCGGCGATATCCGATTTCAACATCTCTTTGTAATCTGCTACAAGAGGCATGCGCCAAAGAGGCTCTCCGACAGTATTGGAGGCAGAAACCAGCTCTTTCACTAAGGGCTCATCGTCGCAAAACACTCCGGACAAATCTTCGCCGAGTGCAACAACAATCGCCCCCGTCAGGCTTGCTAGATCGATGATTAAAGAAGGTTTCAAATGCTTTACGGCATAAGAAAGGGCGTCCGCTAAGATGAGCCTTCCTTCGGCATCGGTATTAGTGATTTCGACTGTCTTGCCATTCATTGCCTTGTAGACGTCTCCAATCTTGTAGCTTTGCGCATCGATGGCATTCTCGGTAGCAGGAGCGACAGCAGTCACGTTCACAGGCAAGCCGAGCGCTGCTGCCGTCTGCACAGCCGCAAGCGCCGTAGCGGCGCCGGCCATATCGCACTTCATCGTCAGCA
The DNA here is from genome assembly GCA_021809325.1 of bacterium. GTDB lineage: Bacteria > Chlamydiota > Chlamydiia > Chlamydiales > SM23-39 > JAKBAE01. Next base: position 6,202 of record JAKBAE010000024.1, on the reverse strand, counting down.
TGCTCTCGGTCGGTTTAAGACTCAGGCCCCCGGTGTCATAAGTAACTCCCTTGCCAACGAGCACGACGTGATCTTTGGAGGAAGGGTTTCCGTGATAAGAGAGAAGAATGAGACAAGGATCGCAAGAAGAGCCTCGGCTGACCGCTAAAAGAAGACCCATCTTTTCATCTTCGATCGCCTTCCTTTCCAGGATCGTCGCCTTCAGGCCGCTCGTTTTCTTTTCCCACTCTTTTGCCGTCTCGGCAAGCATCTGCGGCGTTACATCGTCAGCGTTGCCATTGACCAGCTCGCGCGCCAGATGGACGCCCGATGCGATTGTCTGCCATTTTTTTAACTTCTCGTCCTGGGCCTTATTCAACCCAAGAAAATAAGCCTCTTTGAGAAGGACCACCGGCTTGTCTTTGAGGGACTCTCCTTTGAGGTGCAAAAAGGCGTAATTCGTAAGCAAAACCCCTTCTGCAACAGCTCTGAGAGCTGCGTCACTCTCCAGAGATGGGATCTCAGGAAACGCGAGATGGATCTTTTTTACCCTCTTCTCTTGCGCTGAGCGAACGGCAGCGGCGTAAGCTCTTTTGATGGCTTCGCTGCTGACGCCCTCTTTTTTCCCTAAACCGAGAAGGAGGATGCGCCCTTTTTTAAAGTATAAAAGGAGCGTCTCGCCCGCTTTTGCCTTAAAATCGCCATTGGCAATCGGCGCCTCAAAGATCTCTTTCCAGCTCGAGAGATCGGAAGCAGGCTCAGGACCTTCCCAAAAGGGGAGGACAAGGAGCTCGCACGCTGAGGCGTCGCAGGCAGCTGGATCTGGTTGGCAGACGAGTCGTACAGTCATCGTTTAAAAAGGGATCTCGTCGTCAAAGGTTCCGCCTGTAGGAGCCGGCGCTCCCCTTCCCATTTGCGACCCCATCTGTGAAGTGGGCGGCGAATAGGGATTGTAAGCATCGCGGTTCTGCTGAGGCGCAGGAGCGCTTGGCGCGTCGTGGTGCTGCTGCGCAGAAGGTTGTCCCTCTTGCTGCGGACGGTCCGGCTTTCCAAAGGGGCTGAATTGGATATTGCTCGCGGTGATGTTCATCGAGATCTGCGGCTTGCCATCGCGGTCGGTAAAAATCTCCGGCTTTTGCATCTCGCCGAAAACGATGACGGCAGATCCTTTTTTCATGAATGAAATCATCTTGTCGAATTGATCGCCCCAGAGCGTTACACGCCACCAGATCGTCTCATCCGTATTGCCGCGCCTGGCGTTTGTCGCCACGCGAAGCGTCGTCACCTTTTTTCCGGTAGATGTAAAGCGCACTTCGGGATCGGCACCCAAGTGGCCTGCAATCATGATATAATTCATAATCCCTCACCAGTCTTTTTTATAACCATTATCCCCTCTTCCCCCTATCGGGTCAAGTCCGTTTTTGCTATACTGCTTCCCCATGGGACAGATTCAAAAAATTACATCTACCGATGCACCGCAAGCAATTGGCCCCTACTCTCAGGCAATAGCCGCGGGCGATTTTCTCTTTGTATCGGGCCAGCTTCCGATCGATCCAAAAACAGGGGAGCTCATCGAGGGAGATATCGAAGCGATGACCCATCAGGTGATCGACAACCTGGCTGCGATTTTAAATGCAGCGGGGATGACCCTTTCCGATGTCGTCAAAACAGAGGTCTTTCTTAAAGATATGAGCGATTTCCAGGCGATGAACCGAGCCTATGGCAAACGTTTTTTTGAAGAACCGGCCCCGGCGCGGCAAGCGATTGAAGCGGCTAAACTCCCCCGGAACGCCCGGATCGAAATTTCCTGCATCGCATACAGGAGATGCACAGCAAAGCCGCCCCTAAAAGAACAAAAGGGATGCTGAGCCATTGGCCCATTGTCAAGCCGCCCCCCATGGAGACGAGCTGGCTCTGCTCTTCTTTAAAAAATTCGATGAAGAAGCGAAAAGAAAAGACAAGCAAGAGGAAAAGCCCGATCAGCCATCCTTTCGCAAGCAGTATTTTTGGTTTGAATGAAAGCCGCCAGAGAAGAAAAAAAACGGCGAAATAAAAGAGCGCCTCGTAAATCTGCACAGGGTGGCGCGCTATCGGCAAGCTCCCATCGACCGGATGTCCGAAGACAATGCCCCAAGGCATTGATGTGGGAGTGCCGAGGATCTCTTGATTCATAAAATTGCCGAGGCGGATAAACCCTCCGGCCAGCGCAGTTGGAATGGAGATATAATCAAGAAGGCGGAGCCATCCGAGGTCCGGGGCGAGCTTCTTGGTCCATCTGGCAAAGAGCCAAAGGGCAATCAAGATGGCGATCGCAGCGCCGTGGCTGGCAAGGCCTTCGCGGCTGAGGAGCATCCCAAATGGGTTTTTCAAAAACTCTTTGGGACTTTCATAAAAGAGGATATGGCCGAGCTTTGCCCCTGCGATCGTCGCAACGACGATGTAGATGATGAGCCTATCGGTGATTTGAAGGGCTTTTTTCTTGAGATCGGCTTCAGCCTCTCCCTGAAGCCGAAAGCAGCGGGAAAGGAGATTTTTGAAGATGGGAAAGCCGAGCGCAAATCCGAGCGCGAAGAAAAAGCCATACCACTTGATTGGCCAGTTCAAGACAGGGATAATGATAAGATCCGGATTAGGGTCCCAGTGAATCATACCCACCAGATTGGAAAAAAAGATGTTAAAAGTCAAAGTGATCACGATGGGCAAGTGCAAAGAGGCCTGGCTTCAAGAGGCTCTTGCCGAGTATGAAAAACGGCTCTCAAAAAGAGCTCTAATCTCCTGGGTGGAGGCCGAAAGCGAGGCCCAGCTAGCAAAGCTCTTGGAAAGCGAGCCCTATATTGCACTCGACCCTAAGGGAGAACTTCTCGACAGCCTCTCTTTAAGCAGCAAGTTGATGCGCCTTTTTGTTGAGAAAGGATCGCGCATCACCTTCGGCATCGGAGGACCCGACGGCATCCCTCCCAGCCTTCTCGAAAAGGCGATCTGGCGCTGGAGCCTCTCCCCCCTGACCTTCACCCACCAAACGACACGGCTTCTTTTAGTCGAGCAGCTCTACCGCGCCTTTGAAATTGATAGAGGCTCCCCCTATCACAAGTAGGCAAATGAACCGCGGATGAGCGCGGCACCGATGGCAAGATCAACGCATCCGCGCACCTCTACAGGAACCGGAAGGAAATTGAGGAGCATTCCAAGGGCCATCATCGAGGCGATGAGAAGCCAATAAGAGGGCCTATAGACTTTCCAAAACGGGACCGGAAGAGTTAGCGAACGGATATGCCCGGCTACTCGAACAGCGCTTTTGCTCAAAACGAACTTGCCTTTCAGATAGCCCCCGAAGAGCCCTGCTGAGATCAAAAAGGCCGTTTTAGTTCGGATAGACCAAAGAGAAGAGATATTTCCACTGTCAAAAATGCCATAAGTGACAAATTTCAGTCCTTTCAGCATCAGCCAAGCCCCCATCAGAAACCAAAAAGAGGCAGTTAGGTAAATATAAGCACGTTGCGTCATAATGATCGGGGATGGTAGCCGATTCAAAAGATTATTGCAATGCAATCGACAAAAATGAACCCCCTCACTACAATCCGAGGAAAACGCGTATAAACCTCAAGGAAAATATGAATTTATCACTAGCCTTTACCCGATTGCTGTTCGTTATTCTGAGTATCTTTTTTATAACTACTTACATGATCACCGGCCCGGAGGGCTATACTCTGGGCAACCTATTGGGAGGAGCCGGCATCGGCCTTCTTTTGGGCTTCGCACTCATTGGATTTGATCTTCTGTTCAAGCGTTTTAATTTACGCTCTTTCAATATTGCCATCATCGGGATCTTCATCGGATTTTTGATGGGAGAAGCCCTCATTTTAGTCTTGAAAGCGGTTTTGGAGATTTCCTCTGCGTCGATCCATTTGCATGGAAGGGTTTTGGAGATTGTGCAAATTGGCATTTTCCTCTTTGGCGTTTATCTAGGAACGATCATGACTTTGCGCGCATCCGACGAGATCTATGTCAGCATCCCGTTTGTTAAATTCACTCCGCAAGCGCAAAAGAAAAAAGATTTGATCCTCGATGCTTCTGTTATGAGCGATCCTCGCGTCATCGATCTTGCTGCTTCCGGCCTTCTCGACCACCACCTCATTTTGCCCCGCTTTTTATTGAAAGAGATCTATGCCCAATCGGAGATCAGCGACGAGGCTACCCGGACAAAAGCCCGCCGCGCCCTTGAAGTTGTTAAAAAGCTCGAACACATCCCCGAGCTGGAGCTGCGCTATAACGACACAGATTTTCCTGATGTAAAAGATGCGATGAGCAAACTGGTCCGTCTGGCCCGCCTGCTGGATGCGAATATCTTAAGTGCAGACATTAGCCGTGTACAAACATCTGCGATTGAGGGAATCCGGGTCATCAACATCCATACTCTTGCGAATTTCTTGAAACCGCTCATGCAGGCGGGAGAGAAGATCAAAATCAAGATCCAGCGCTACGGAAAAGAGCCAAGACAAGGGGTCGGTTATCTGGAAGACGGCACGATGGTCGTCGTCAACGGGGGCGGCTCTTACATTGGCGAGGTAATTGATGCGCTCGTGCTCTCTGTGAAACACACCTCTTCAGGCAGGATGATTTTTTGCAATGCGATGGATGAGGAAGGCAATGGCCCGCATACCTATCATGGCGGCTACGACACAAACAATGGGGATTGACAGTGCTGGGAGTTGGCAACGATATCATTGAGATCGAAAGGCTCTCCAAAAGCATTGAGCGGCACGGCCTTCACTTTCTCAACCGCCTCTTTACCCAAAAGGAGCAGGATTACTGTTATAGATACCAGGATCCTGCCCCCCATTTCGCAGGTAGGTTTGCTGCCAAAGAAGCTGTCGTCAAGGCGCTAGGAACAGGCTTTGGCGCACATGTCCAATGGCATGAAATTGAGATCCTCAACGATGAGTTAGGCAAACCCGTTGTCCACTTCTCAGAGTCTATAAATCGCCGTTTCAACAATCCAAAGATACTTCTCTCGATCAGCCACTGCAATGCTTACGCGACTGCAGTGGCTATCTGGTGGTCCTAAAATTCCTTATTGTAAAGAAATTGACTTGTTGAGTAGTCTCTCTCTCCTTTTAAAAACAAAAGGAGAAAAATCATGGCAACACCAGTATTCGGCTCTAATACTACTACAGGGGTTCATGCCCACCACAGTCCACATCGTGAAAGCGCAGCATACCAACAAAACTTGCATGAATTGGTCGTGAATTTAGGTCTTTCTGAAACGAATATGAATCATGAAGCTTGGGCTACTTTAGCACAGATGTCTACCCAAAACGTGCTAGACGACATCTATTCTAAAAAAGGCGAAGTCATCAAGCTGCTTTGTATACCCGATAGGCCCACTCCAGATCAGATACTTCGGATGATCAAACAAGACTCTACATTAAGAAAACTGCCCCGCGATCAAGCATTTTCAATACTTGAGAACAAATATATCTCATTGCCCTTCACTTCGCGTGAAAGACCGAAAGATTGCGGGCGCGTAGAGAGGAAACTAGAGGAGAGAATCGCCAACCTTCCCAGGGATCCCCGTTATTTTACGACAATTAATACCATTGAGGCAGTTGCAAAACTCTGACGAAGTGGTATAAAGTTCTTCCGGCTCTTTTTGCTGCCCCACTCCGGCTGCGATCTCATCCATTGCTCTAAGTTTTCATCTTTTGGCAGAAGCTTGCCGCTTGCATCGGGGCGGAATTCTTTGAAGATCACATCTCCTAGAGAAAAATCCAAGCCCGCTTCTTTGATGTGCCGAAGGGTCATCTCTTTCATTTCCAATCCTCGGGAAGTCAAGATTTTGACAACCCACCCACACTTACGGAAAGTTTGCACAACGCGATTGATCTCTTCAGCTTCCTCGCATGCCTCGTAGCTCACCTGCTTTTTGACTCCAACGCTCCATTTGTAATGGATATGTTCATCAACTCCATGAGCTTTATGGTGCTTGTGCAAAAATCTGGAACAGCTGCTATCTCCAAGGCCCGGTTTTGCTTGGATGAGCAAAGGAAATTGCATCTGTCCAACCAAGACCGGTTCGGCCAAATCCAGCCCGTCAAGAGTAATACCATTGAGGCAGTTGCAAAACTCTGACGAAGTGGGGTTTTAAGGAAAGCACAAAAAAATTTAGAAAAGACACGCCTTGCTCTATAATGTCATTTGGAAGAACAAAAAGAGAGCAAGGCAA
>JAKBAE010000023.1 GCA_021809325.1 bacterium | reverse complement strand
AAGGGTTCTACAACTGCCCATTCTTGATCGTTCAGTCCTGTAAATTTACCCATCATCTCCTTCAGCTAAAATGAGGGAAATACGATGCCACATAAAGATTTTAGTGGCTAGTCAAAGATATGTTCATTAAGATTTTATTTGCAAGATGTGCAGATAGGTTCAAAAAAGCTCTTTTCATTTTTGGAAATGAAAAATTAGAATGTGCCCACTATATACCATTTATGAGGTGTTTATGGTGACAAATGTTCTCGCTGCAGCAAGCGCCAATTCTACAGAGATCGGATTTTTCGCTACAGGACTTGAATCGCTTTGGGAGAGTGTGAAAAATCTGGCTGATGTTTTTATTCCTATCGTTGAGGTCAAATCTTTTTCGCTAGGCCACCGGATGCCTGAAACACAAGGAATTGCTGGTTCAACCCAAGAGTGTATTGCTGCGATTGAAACCTTTCCGGAGAGGGCAGGGATTCACAGGGTTATTGCTGCAATAGGCGGTGTTCTTCCATTTTGCAATCTTCCTGTAAAACCTTGGGAAAGGCGATTTGCAGGAGATACGGGTGAGATCGATCGCATTCGATCAGAAGATTTGCCGGAGCCTTTGATGCGGGGAGCTGATGAATGCGGCCGGCCGTTTCTTACAGTAAAAACAAGGCATGTTGAGCGCGAAATCTGTAACGCGCAAACCTTATTTCAACGCTCTTCGAGAGAGAATGACCTTTGGGGATGTGGATCTCCTGATTATTGCTCTCTATCTTCCGGAGACTTGAATTTTCATTCGGAACAACCCCTTTTAAATTTAGCTCAGCTCGCCGCCGGAGAATCGTTTGAGATGAGTCCTTACGAGTTCGAATTATGTATGACTAAGAGGGTGTCTTCAATTTAAGGATTCGTCGATTTTCGAACCATTTTCAGGGGGCTATATACCTTTTGTCGATATTGCCCCCTGAAAATGGTTCGAAAATCGGCTCAAAAGAACCCGAAAATCGACTGAACCTTAATTTGAAGCCTCGCTCTAAGAGTGAGGCAGGATCGTCAACCTAACCGGGTTTTCAACGATAAATGTTGATGGCTGTTTTTCTTGCCATTCTTGGAGAATGATGGGAAGGTTATAGCGATAGTTAAAGAGGTCAAGCCAATCCCAAAGACTTTGGATGGGGAGCGGCAAAAACGGCATCAAGGCATCGCGTGCTTTTTTATAGATGCCTTGAATCATTTCGATGGCACAAATTAAAGAGCCTGGCGTATAGGTTCCGAGTTTTGCAACTGTTTCTCTTAGCCGTTTTAGACATTCGGGGAGAATTCGGATGAGAAGGGGCTTTAGGAGGATCTCCGTCGGGATTGCGATTCCGGCCTGCTCGCCGATTTTTTTATCAAAAACGGTGCAGTTTTGTTGAGTGAGCCGAAAGTCAATCTTGCGGCCGAGCTGAACGTGTTTTCGCTGTTGGTACAGTGCGAACTCAAATCCGGCTGCAGCTTCTTCTTTGGAAATAGGAGCACAAGTAACGTAGCGCTTTTCACAATCTGCATATTCCCAAGGATCGGGAGAACAGAAATGGCCTTGCGTCGCTTTTAATGGCAGAAATACCCCTCGTTTCCACCCAAATCCAAACTCAAAGACGTCTCCCTTTGACACGTTATATTCAGCCAAATCGGCCCCGGCTACAATACGGGCATAGGCATGGCGAGGATTAAGCACAGTTTGATGAAAATTTGATTCCCCCAGCCTCGTGTAAGACGTAACGAACTGCAACACAAAGGGCCTGTTACGGTTGAGCGCATCTAGCTCTTCTTGAGAAAGGCGGGCTTCTTCAGGGCGGACAAATCGATTGGCGATTTCCCGAAGCGAGTCGATCTCGCTCTCACCAATCACGCTGATCGGAATTTCGCCGATTGTCTGGTAAGGATGGTATTTTTGCAGCCCTAATCGATTGTCGAGATAAGTATAAACCATCCCGATCGGGTCGGTTACAAAGGTTGTGCCATAGAGCGATGACTTCTCAATATGAAATCTCTCTTTCACACTCTCCCACCCCGTCCATTCGCCCTCGACCAACATGGCCGGCTGGCCATCGATGATCCGAAGCGTATCTCTAGTCACTTTGATCTGGCTGAGTAGCTTAGAGCGGTTCAGGAATTCGGCAAAATCGGGGAATCGCTGGAAGATTTCCGCAGGTTGAGAGGCTCGCATCCACTTGGTAAATTCTAGGTGATTTTGCGGATGGATGTAGCCAGGGTTCAATCGATAGCTGTACATCCGCCTGTCAAGAGAGCGAACGATTTTTGCAACGCTTTTGTCTGAACGATAATGGGCGATAAAGTCATTTGCCTTTTTTACCAGGACTTGTTGGGAATTGCCCTGAGCAGTCTCTAGGAATTTAATGAAAAACTCAGCAACATCCATCACTTGCTGCGTGTGATAGGAGGGGTTTAAATAATGTTTAATGGTCTCTTGAATGCCGCTATTGAAAAGAAGACGGTTGCCTTCTACACGAAAATTCCCATGCATCGAATACCCAAAAAATTACGACAGGAAGATCCTATGGGGCAACTGATATTGCGGTCAGTTGGTTTGCGATTTTCTGGTGGCCTTGATTTTGAGCGCCTCGAATTGCAAAATCTCTAGAAATCGCGGATATGGGGCCAAGGGAAAGCAACTTGTTCAAGAGGTCCTGATCTCCGTGGAAAGCTGCAAGTTCTACAGCATGGCCTCTTGAATAGAGTGATATGGGGCCTTGTTTAAGAATATAAAAAACGGTATCCGATTGCTTCGCTTGTGCAGAATAATACACAGCGAGCTCTCTCAGATCCTGAGCCACTATCTCGTCTTTGCTCGGAAGCAATATGGCTAGGAGATCCTTCGCACCCATTTTTGCGGCAAAAATAACGAGTTCTTTCCGATTGGGAAGCGGAATCAAATCGGGATTCAGTGAGGTGGATAAAAGAGTTCTTACGATTTGCAGATGACCTTTTGATGCGCCGAGAACGGCAGCTCTAATTCTATAGGGATCGGGTACAGTTCCAGAATTCATTAAGGTTTCTATTATTTCCAAATGTCCACCTTCTGTGGCATTGGCAACAGCAACTCCTCTGCTGAGATCATCGATTTCACCTCGGCTAAGCCAAAGGTTTACAATTTTTAACTCGCCAGCTGATGAAGCACAAAAAACTGCATATCCCCTTTGCTTTCGACTGAACTTATATCCTAGTTCTTCCATACGCTGAACGGCCTGCTTGAGGACATCGGCATTTTCAGCTATTTTCCACCGTTCTTTTTGCCATTTCAGCCATTCGCTGTTAAGATCTATGATTTCACTCGCCATGGCAACAAGTTGATCACGGTTCAATTGAAACTCATCCCATTGGCATTTAATAGGCATATTCCAATTCAACGGCTGGCAAGGTATCTTCTCCATGATAGCTCATTTTTTAGCCGGACATTTTGGATTACTTGCCGGTTTTTGACAAGGCTCTCGAATATTTCTTTTACCGCGGATTATTTTTGGAAACAAAAAAAACATTGGCGGGCGCGTGCTCTTCCTTATACTCAAAAATCCTTTTTGACGGGAGCTGCTGCAAGAGGATCAAGAGGCTTGAATTTTTGCATTGAATGGGCTATAGTCTGATGTTCGGTTCACAATGCATCGTACACCAAAAAATTACGACGGAATATCTCCTCCTGGCAAAACGATTCAGGAGATGCTTCCGGAAGTGTTAGGCCGCATCCAGAAGACAAGCGGTGCAGGGGCTGTCGATATAATAGAGGCTTGGGTTCACATCATTGGGCCGAAGATTGCGTCGATGACAACTGCTCTTGCCTTTGAAAAAGGGGTGTTGAAGGTAGCGGTGCGAAGCTCCTCGCTTTATAGTGTGCTCTGTCAGCATGAAAAACCGAGATTGCTTCGTTTGCTGCAGGAGCGTTTTCCCAAAAATGGAGTGCGGGATATAGTTTTCCGCATAGGATGAAAATCAGGATATGACGACGATGACGGAAGAGAATAAGGAATACGGAGCAGGCTCGATCACAGTGCTCGAAGGGCTGCAGGCAGTGCGAGAGCGTCCGGGGATGTACATTGGCGATACGAATGTCCAAGGGCTCCATCAGCTTGTCTACGAAGTTGTCGACAATTCGATCGACGAAGCGATGGCCGGGTATTGTACCCAAATTGTCGTTACATTGCATAAGGATGGGAGCGTTTCCGTCGAAGACGATGGGCGCGGCATTCCGGTAGAGACGCACGAGAAGGAGTCTCTAAAATCAGGGCGCGACGTTTCTGCGCTCGAAGTTGTTATGACGGTGTTGCATGCCGGCGGGAAGTTCGACAAAAGCACTTACAAAGTATCCGGCGGATTGCATGGCGTCGGCGTTTCTTGCGTCAACGCTTTATCGAAAAAGCTCCTTGCTACCGTCTCTCGCGGCGGGTTTGTCTACGAGATGGAGTTTCAAAGGGGCAAGCCGATGGGGCCTCTTCAAAAGCTAGGACAGACAACGAAGAGAGGCACAAAAGTTGTTTTCTGGCCCGACGATACGATTTTTACCGTCACGACCTATGATTATGACATACTCGTCAAGCGGTTCCGGGAACTTGCTTTTCTCAACCGCGGCATTACGATCTACTTTCAAGATGAAAGGGATCCTACTCGCGAGCCTGTCCGTTTCAATTACGAAGGGGGGCTCTCTTCTTTTGTCTCTTATCTAAATGAGAACAAAGAGCCGCTTTTCCCCAAGCCGATCTATTTTCATGCCAAAAAGGAAGGCGTCGACGGCCCGGTTGAATTTGAAGCGGCCCTGCAGTGGAACGACACCTACACCGAATCGATCTACACATATGTAAACAACATCTCGACGCGCCAAGGGGGCGCTCATCTGACCGGCTTTTCTACGGCGCTTACCCGAGTGCTTAACAACTACATCAAAAACCATCAACTCATTAAGTCGGGAAAGATCTCCGTTTCGGGAGACGACATGCGCGAGGGGTTGACTGCGGTTATTTCCGTTAAAGTACCCAATCCTCAGTTTGAAGGACAGACAAAGCAAAAGTTGGGCAATAGCGAAGTCGCCTCGATTGCCCAAACGGTGACGGGCGAAGAGCTGACGATCTTTTTAGATGAAAATCCGGCGATCGCGAAGATTATCTCGGAAAAGGCGATCATCGCAGCTCAGGCGAGAGAGGCGGCGAAAAAGGCGCGCGAGCTGACACTTCGAAAAACGGCACTCGACTCCGCTCGGCTTCCCGGAAAATTGACCGATTGCCAAGAGCGCGATCCGTCCCTTTGCGAGATCTATATCGTAGAGGGAGACTCGGCGGGCGGCTCTGCCAAGTCGGGGCGCGACCGGAGGTTTCAAGCGATCCTGCCAATCCGCGGAAAGATCCTCAACGTGGAAAAAGCGCGCGTCCAGAAGGTGCTGCAGAACACCGAGGTATGTGCCATGGTCGCGGCTCTCGGCTGCGGGATCGGCCAAGAGAACTTTAACCTTGCCAAGCTGCGCTACCACAAGATCATTATCATGACGGACGCCGACGTCGACGGCTCGCACATCCGGACCCTTTTGCTGACTTTCTTCTACCGCCACATGCCGGCCCTCATAGAAAACAATTACGTCTATATTGCAAGGCCGCCTCTTTATCGCGTTACGCGCAAAAAGGTAAGCCAGTACATCCATTCTGAAAAAGAGATGGATGAGTATTTGATGCGCCTGGGGATGAGCGACGTTTTAATTCGCCCGCACGGATCGAGCGAGTCATTAGAGAAAGAGCGGGCGGAAAAGCTGCTCGAGCTGATCCTCGATCTCGAGTCGTTTATCGGTTCCATCGAAAGAAAAGGGGTTCTTTTCCGCGACTTCCTCAGTGCGAAAGACCAGACAGGCCGCTTGCCGCGCTACCAGATCGCCTTGGGCGACGAGATCAAGTTTGTTTATACCGAAGAAGAGCTGTTCGAGCTGAAAAAAGATCATGAGGAGCTTCAGCGCAGACGCCATCAAGAGACTATGCAGTCCATCCCGCCCGAAGAGATGACCGATGAGCTGCGCACATTTACACCCACCTCGCTTGCCTTCATGGAACTCTTTGATGCTGCCCGGATGACCCAGTACCAAGAGAGGCTGGCTGCTTTTGAGATCAAACTTGATCAGTACTTGGTTGCAGACGGAGTCCTTTTCGATCTTTTAGAAGAGGGAAACAAGACCACTCAATACCATACGCTTCGCGAACTGGTTGATGCGATCCGTGCGAATGGACGAAAAGGGGTTGAAGTTCAGCGCTATAAGGGCTTGGGCGAGATGAATGCCGACCAGCTTTGGGAGACGACCATGGACCCTACAAAGCGGACGCTCGTCCGAGTTACTTTGCCCGATGCGATTGCTGCAGACCATATGTTTTCCATGCTGATGGGAGAAGAGGTAGAGCCGCGGCGGCTGTTCATCGAACAGCACGCGCTTTCTGTAAAAAACCTGGATATTTAAGAGAGAGCTATGAGTTATACCAAAGACGAGATCATCGTCCCGCGCAACGTCGAAGAGGAGATGAAAGAAAGTTATCTCCGCTACTCGATGTCCGTCATCATCTCTCGCGCGCTTCCCGATGTCCGCGACGGTTTGAAGCCTTCGCAACGGCGCATCCTTTTTGCCATGCGCCAGCTCAACTTGACCCCGGGGGCCAAGCACCGTAAATGCGCCAAAATCTCCGGAGACACCTCCGGCGACTATCACCCGCACGGCGAGACTGTGATCTACCCGACGCTTGTCCGGATGGCGCAAGATTGGGTCATGCGCTATACGCTCATCAACGGGCAAGGGAATTTCGGCTCGATCGACGGCGACCCTCCTGCTGCTATGCGATACACGGAAGCGAGACTCACCCACGCGGCGATCGCCTTGATGGAAGACCTCGATAAAGAAACGGTTGATCTCATCCCTAACTACGACGAGACGAAACAAGAGCCGGTTGTCTTTCCGGCAAAGTTTCCGAATCTCCTCTGCAACGGCTCTTCGGGCATTGCGGTCGGGATGGCGACCAACATCCCTCCCCATAACCTAGGCGAGCTGATCCAGGCGACGCTTCTTCTCCTCGATGACCGAAATACAACCATCGACGAGATCATGAAGGTGATGCCCGGGCCCGATTTTCCGACAGGGGGCGTCATCTGCGGTTTTCGAGGGATCAAAGAGGCCTACCATACCGGCAGAGGCAAATTGCTTTTGCGCGCCCAGATGCGCGTCGAAGACCGTGACGGCGGAAAAGCGCAGCAGATCGTCGTCGACGAGATCCCCTACAATGTCAACAAGTCGCGGCTGATCGAGCAGATCGCAGGTCTGATCAATGACAAAGTGATTACCGGCCTCTCCGACATCCGCGACGAATCGGATAAAGACGGCCTCCGAATCGTTTTGGAGCTTAAGAGGGGTGAAATCCCTGATGTCTCGATCAATCAGCTCTACAAGCACAGCGATTTGCAAGTGACGTTTGGCTGCAACATGCTAGCGCTCGACCGCAATCTGCCAAGGACGATGAACATCAAGCAGATGATTGCTGCTTGGATCGACCATCGGATCGATGTCATCCGCAAGAGGACGCGCTATGAGCTCTTCCGTGCGGAAGCGAGGGCGCATATCCTCGAGGGCTATCTAAAAGCATTGGACCATCTCGATGAGGTAGTCCGGGTGATCCGGGCAAGCCAAAGCCGCGATGCCGCCCGTACGGAGTTGATGGGCCGTTTTTCTCTGACCGAGAGGCAGGCGAACGCCGTTCTCGATCTGCGGCTCTACCAGTTGACCGGCCTCGAGCATGAGAAGATCGACAATGAATACAAAGAGCTGCTCGAAAAGATCGCCCACTATAAAGCGGTCCTCGCCTCTGAGGCGATGGTGCGCGATATCATCCGTGAAGAGCTGGAAGATCTAAAAAAGACGCTCAAATCGGAGCGCAAGACGAAAATCGTCGCGGCTGAAGGCGAGTTCCAGATGGAAGATTTGATTGCCGACGAGCAGGTCGTGATCACCATCTCGAACGATGACTACATCAAACGGATGCCGATCGACACCTTCCGCGAACAGCGCAGAGGCGGCCAAGGCGTTGCCGGAATGGAGATGAAGAAAGAGGGGGATATCCTCAAGAGCATCTATATCGCTTCGACGCATGAGACTCTCCTTCTCTTTACGACTCTGGGGCGTTGCTATTGGATCAAGGTATGGCAAATCCCGGAAGGGGGCCGGCGCACGAAAGGGCGACCGCTCATCAACTTGCTCGAAGATCTCAATGAAAACGAGAAGGTGGCGGCTGTCTTGCGCGTCCGAAGTTTTGAAGAAGAGGCAAGTATCCTCCTGGCGACGCTGCGCGGCGTTGTCAAGAAAACGGAGCTGGCCGCTTTCAGCAATCCACGTAGGAAAGGGGTCTTTGCCTTAAATATCGATGAAGGGGATGAGCTGATCGCCGCACGCATGACGAAGCCCGGCCATCAAGTGATGCTCTTTACGAGGAGCGGCATGGCGGTTCGCTTCGATGAATCGCAAGTAAGGCCCATGGGACGCGTCGCACGCGGCGTGCGAGGCGTGTCGCTCAAAGACGAGAGCGATAAAGTCGTGAGCTGCGAAGTTGTGCTTCCTGAAGACACCGTCCTTGTCATCTGTGAAAACGGCTACGGCAAACGCTCGAGCGTAGAGGATTTCCGCCAGACGAACCGCGGAGGCGTAGGGGTTCGCTCGATCATCGTTTCCGAAAGAAACGGCTCCGTTGTAGCGGCACTCAGCGTCAAAGACGACGACAGCGTCCTTCTTATGTCGGTTGCAGGGCAGGCTGTCCGCATTCCGATGGGCGATGTGCGCGTCATGGGCCGTTCGACGCAAGGGGTACGCCTTGTCCACTTGAACAAGGAAGACGATCTTGTCGTCGGGGCGCAAAAAATCGAAGCCGGAGTGGATGAATAGATGGCACCGACAGTGCTCCCGCGCGGCGTCTTTATCACCTTTGAAGGAGGGGAGGGCGCCGGAAAGTCGAGTTTGATCGAAGAGGTCGCAAGACAGCTCGCATCGGATGGCATCCAAGTGGTCAAGACGCGCGAGCCGGGAAGCACCCATTTAGGCGAGCACATCCGCGCTCTTCTCCTGAACCACACCACGCATGAGGTCTCGCCCTACGCCGAACTCTGCCTTTTTCTTGCTGCCAGGGCCCAGCATCTGCGAGAGGTGATCGTCCCATCGCTGGAAAAGCGCAAAGTTATCCTTTGCGATCGCTACAACGATTCGACCATCGCCTATCAGGGAGCAGCCCGCGGTCTTGGGATGCAGCGAGTTGAGGAGTTTTGCGAGTTCATCTGCCAAGGTGTCCAGCCCCATTTGACCTTATATCTCGATATCGATCCGGCAGAAGGGCTGGCTAGAGCGCGCGGCTCTTCTCCCCAGATTGCAGGAGAGAGAGGGTATGACCGGATTGAAGTGGAGGGGATTGCGTTTCACTCCAAGATCCGCAAAGCGTTCCGGGAGATCCACGAGAAAGATCCTTCTCGGTTCCATTTCCTCGATGCATCGCAAAAAAAAGAAGTTGTGTGCGCTGAGGCGATGAAGCTGATCCGTCCATTCTTAGAGAGCTGAGGCATGTTTTCTCATATCCTGGGCAATGAACCGATCAAAGCCTATCTGGAAAAAGCGCTTCAAAGCGATATTCTTCATCATACGCTTCTCTTTAGCGGCATGGAGGGGATTGGGAAGTCCTTGTTTGCAAAAGCGCTTGCGCGCCGGCTCCTCGATTCTTGTGAGACGAGGGTGCAAAAGGAGATCCATCCTGATCTGCATATTTTGAAGCCGGAAGGGAAAAGCGGTTTGCATCCGGTCGAACAGATCCGCGAAATGATCTCGGAGATGCATAAACCGCCTTTCGAAGCCCCCAAAAAAGTCTTCATCTTCTACGATGCAGAGAGAATGCAGCCAGTCTCGGCCAACGCTTTGCTAAAGACGCTGGAAGAGCCCGATCTCGATTCTGCGATCCTCCTTCTCACAAGCGCGCCGAATGAGATGATGCCGACGATCCATTCGCGCTGTATCCATCTCGCATTCCAACCCTTGCCGAAAGACGCTATTTCCGGATATCTCCAAAAGCAAAGAAGCCTCCCTCCGGAGCGAGCGCATCTCTTAGCCAGACAGTCGCACGGTTCATTGGGAGCAGCGCTTCGCCTTTTGGACAACGAGTGCGAAGAAAAGGCGCGCCGTCTTCTCTTTGCAGCTTTGGATGGGAAAAGCTCTCCTTTCAGCGCGATCGAAGAGATCGAGGCTCTCTTTGAAGATCTGGAGGGAATTGATCTTCATCATCAAATCGAGTGGCTGCTCGCGGCCTATCTCATGCGAGCCCGCGATGCAGAGCTTCTCAAAGAAAAAGGGGCGCACGAGCTCCTCTATTATCCTTTGGAAGTCCCATCGCCTCTGTCTTTACAAGAGGCGCATGCGAAAGTGCTCCGAGCGCGCTTTGCTCTGGAAAGAAACGTCCGCCTATCTGCCTGCTTGAATCTTCTGTTGTCTTAAATTAAGAAATTCGTGATGGTTGAGCCATCATTTTATTTTGAGGGGGGGGGTATCTTAGACTTTTTCAAATCCGCCACCTTTCCCAATCAGATTCAAGATCCTAATCAAGTTCGTAAAAAGTATAATTTCTGGCGCATTCGCATTTTTTTTGGGATGTATCTTGGTTATGGATTTTATTATTTTACAAGGAAAAGTTTTACCTTTGCAATCCCGTTTTTACTTGAGCAAGGGCATACCCTGACCCAATTGGGTCTTTTGGGGAGCATCTTTTCGATTACCTACGGATTTAGCAAGTTTTTTAGCGGCATTCTCGGGGACAAGTCAAATCCTCGTTATTTCATGTCACTTGGTTTGATCCTGACGGGTATCTTCAATCTCTGTTTTGGATTTTCATCGACTTGGATGGCGTTTGCCATATTTTGGGCTTTGAACGCTTGGTTTCAAGGATGGGGCTGGCCCGGTTGCGCAAAGCTGCTGACGCATTGGTATTCTCAATCGGAGAGAGGAACTTGGTGGAGTTTATGGAATACGTCACATAATTTAGGCGGGGCCCTCATTCCTCTTCTAGTTGCTTTTTGCGCTTCGCAATTTGGGTGGCGCTTTGCAATGTTTATTCCCGGAGTGTTGTGTATCCTTACCGGTTTACTATTGATGACTCTATTGCGCGATGTTCCTCAATCAATGGGATTGCCTCCGGTCGAACAATTCAAAAAAGAACCGGTTTTGAATGAAGAAAAAGCAGCATCTCTGCCTGTAAAAGAGATTTTATTTAAATATGTACTTTGCAATCAAGCGCTTTGGTTAATTGCGTTTGCCTATTTTTTTGTCTATGTCATACGGATTGGATTTAATGACTGGGGGATGCTCTATCTGATCAGGGCTAAAGGCTATTCAGAGATGCAAGCGGCAAGTTCAATCTTGTGGTTTGAAATTGGAGGTTTTGTAGGAAGCCTTTTTGCCGGGTGGTCTTCTGACTGGTTTTTTGGGGGGAAGCGAAATCCGGTAAACCTACTATTTACACTAGGCGCACTCTTTGCCCTTTTGACTTTGCATGGCAATGAATTCCAAAGTTTTTTACTCGATGTCGCCATCATTTTTTTTGTGGGATTTTTCATTTTTGGACCTCAAATGCTCATGGGAATGGTGGCAGCGGAACTCACGCACAAAAAGGCAGCGGCAACGTCAAGTGGTTTTGCCGGATGTTTTGCTTATCTTGGAGCGGCTGTTGCGGGAGGGCCGTTAGGTATGGTGATTCAATTCGGCGGATGGGATTTATTTTTCACTTTTTTAGTGAGCTGTGGAATAACAGCTTCGGCTTTGGTTTTTCCCATTCTATCAAGAAAATCGAATTACAAAACGCTTTTGTTTGTGGCTTTGAAGGATGATGAAGAATCAATGTTGGCTAAGATTCAAGATCATAACTCTGAATTATAAATTGTTTCCATGAATTTTTGGATTTGTTTATTTTCAATGCAGAATGAAGAGTTGCGATCCCAATAAAAAAAAATGCTAAAGCAGTGTAAAAATGCATATAATACTGATGGAGTTCAGGTTTGGTTTTTTCAATGGGGTCAAATGTCAGGCAGAGCTCAAAACTGCTTATTGCAATGAGAATTGTGCACAAAAAAACAGAAAACAGATTATTTGTGTTTTTTTTTAGTTTATGATTATTTAGTATAAACAGAATTCCTGTGACTGAAAAGCCAAATGAAGTGATTAATTTCATTTGGCTTAAATCAATCCATTGGAATGTTCCGGTGAAAAGTTCGACAAAGCGGTGTAAAGCTAATGCCAAAATGGTCATGCCAAAGAATTTAGAATAGATATTGAAACAAACAAGGGCAGCCCCGCTTAAAAAGATACAAATTGAAGTGGGCATGGAAATAGGCCAGGCACAAGGGAAGGGTTGTAGGCACCCGTTTAGATGCAAATGGGAGCTTAAGGTGAATAAGCCTCCCATTCCTAGAACTGAAAATCCCAAAACCCGCGTTATTTTAGTATTGTTCATACTATTTGTTTTATATCTCATTTGTTGAAGGTTGTCAATCAATGTGAATTTATTTGTTAATATCTAAAAATAAGGGTGTTACAGATTTCTGGCGCTTTTTTTTGTGTAAAAGGTAATTTATTATTTTGTTGCTTTCTTTTTGTTGTTCAAGTATAATAATTTTTGAAAAAACAAATAAAGGTATAAAATGATTTCAGGTATTAATAGTTCTTTAAGT
This sequence comes from bacterium, assembly GCA_021809325.1. GTDB lineage: Bacteria > Chlamydiota > Chlamydiia > Chlamydiales > SM23-39 > JAKBAE01. The sequence continues at coordinate 10,538 of JAKBAE010000023.1, read as the reverse complement.
ATTCAGTCTGATTCTGGACAAACCCAAAATGACCTTAAGATTGAAGTCGATCTCTACATGTTGAACGACGCTAGCGATACGGATCAGGCTTGGAATCAATTAATAACTGACTTAACGAGTTATGGCTATATTGACAGCGAAGATGATCTTAATAGTGTTGTCATTCACGATGACGATGGAACGCCCATGTCGCTATATGACTATTGTATAAAGTACGATTTAGATAATTCTGCTGAAATCTTGTCTGAGCATGGATGCGGACCAATGAATCCCGTTGACCCGGTAGATCCGGTAAATCCTGAAAATCCGAATCAGCAAGTGATTGATGATTTAGACTCTCTCAATGAAATCGATCCTGAAACAAATCCCGAAGAATATGATGCTGCATGGGAACAGTTGATGTATGACATTGGCGGCGAAGAGAACATCAATACTTATACAATCGAGGAAGATGGGAATACATATTCTCTTTTCGGCTATGCAGTAACACATGATGAGCCGAACACAGCACAAGCTTTTTTAGATCATCCAGCGACACTCAATGATGATGGAACCGCTCAACTAGATGGTTTTGATGTTAATACAATTTCAATGGTTGATTCACAGGGTAAGACAACAAGCAGCATGACGCTTGCGATTTTGGAATCTGAAACGGATCCAGCTTTTAGCGATATCGCAATTCAAATGATGAATACAGAAGGAGCTAATCTCTCTTATCCATTCTTTGAAGCGGTCGATCTCGCGAAAAAGCCTCCGTTCGGCGAAGGCGATTACTACGCACTGGACTTTATGTTGGCCAATCAGCCGGAAGGCTCGGATCTGGTGAACATTCAACAAGGTGGAAACAACCAGACTGCACTGGAGCAGGCTATCCGTATCGATGATACAAAACTTGTTGCAACCCTTATCGTTGCCGGCGCTGATACGAGTGGTACTGATACTAGCGGCAACAGCTATGTAACCTTGGCGGAACATACATATTATCTTGATCCGGATAATATCCAATATGATGAGAATGGCGTTCCTATCCCGTCGCAAGGTGATCCAACGATGATCGGCCTCTTGAACGGAACTATTGATCCAAATAAATATTTGTCTGGTTTAGAAAGCTAATTTTTTTCTTTGCAATCTATCTCCGTTAAGGAAAAAATAAGAGGTTCATTTTTTCATGGAGGTGGACAATGATCCAAGTTTTTGCAGCAATGATGGTTTTGGCGAATTCTGCCTATTACGAGCCTTCGCCCTATCAATACGCTATAAAAAGGTATTATCTCAATGAACAGGGGCACTTGAAACAAGGAGACCCGGCAGCTTTAAAAGAAATTTTGCGCTCACTCGATTCAAGTCATCCGGATATCATTGCTTTGTGGAATTTATATGCTGTTGAAACAGAAGAGATAGGTGCATGGGAAAGGCTGCTTGAGGGGATTGGCGGACAGGATAAGATCAGTGCATTTCAAACGGTGGATGGACAATCGCTTTTGAATTTGGCAGCTCAAAACGGTCTATCGAAAGTAACACAAGCTCTTTTGCATCATGGATACGATATCAATCGATCTGCGCAAATTTGCTCGGATGGCTCTGAGCTGACAAGCAGTTTGGTTGCGCTCATGCTTAAAGCCCAAACCGATACAGCCTTTAAACCGCTGGCTTTGCAAATACTTCTTGATAAAAGGCTTGATCCTCATAAAAAAACATCTGTTGTCAATGGCAACTCGCCTATATGGTGTGCGCTGGACATGGCGAAATTGACGGACGATTATGATTTTATGCATCTGCTTTTAGCGGAATATCCTCATCTGGCAAATGCGCATAATGAAATGAATGGCAACTCGATTCTCTTTGACGCCGTAAATCACAATAACATTACTCTTGCTGCCCTTCTGATTTATTATGGCGCTGATACAAATCAGCTCTATGATAAAAGGGTACCTCTTGTGGATTGCACAAAGGACCCTGTGATGATTCGCCTGCTGAAAAAGCAGATTTCACCCAAGCAATTTTTAAAAGGGATTTTATAAATTAGAATCTTCCGATTTGAGCTTGCCTGACCATCCTAGCTTGGATCGCAAGGTAGAAAAATACTCGTGGCGATTTAAGTTGACGATTTTGAAAGGTTTGGCAGAGCGAAAGACCGTGAGTTTGCCTCGGCTTGGCAATTTTATCGCGTCGAGCCCGTCTGCCCGTACGTCAATCGGGTTATAAGCGCTGAGGTATTCGATCTCAATCTTGTGGTGGGGCATGAGGACAATAGGGCGGTTTGAAATGGTATGAGGACAGATTGGGGTGAGTACAATGGCTTCGAGTTCGGGGCTGAGGATCGGCCCTCCGGCTGCCAGCGAATAAGCCGTTGAGCCGTTAGGAGTGGCGAGAATGACTCCGTCAGCCACAAACGTATTGACGTAGTTGCCATCGAGAGAGATCGAAAGTTCGATCAAGCTATAGTTTTGTGCTCTGTGGATGACGATATCGTTGACGGCGCGGAGCGACTTGTCTTGGTAGCGCGCTTCCAGCGCCAGCCTCTGGCGGACTTGGTAGGCACCCTTGAGCAGGTCCTCGAGGCTCTTAAAAATATCTTCTGCGGGGATGTCGGCCATAAAGCCAAGATGGCCCAAATTGATTCCCAAGATTGGGGCGTCGATATGGCTAAAGCGGTGTGCAAGCCGCATGAGCGTCCCGTCGCCACCCATTGAGATGAGAAATTTAATCTGGGAGGGGTCTGCTTTAGATAGAGGTAGAGCGCCGATCCGATCGGCCTTTTCATCTTCAGCGACAACTCCAATTTTATGGGATAGAAAAAATTCACGGATCTGGATGGCCAGCTCAAAGGAGTGTTTCTTCTTTTCATTTGGAAAGAGGGCGATCAGCATGTTTAAAATCCCATTTCCAGTATTATTTTGAACCAGGCGGTAAATGTTTCCGGATATGCTTTTATCTCTTTTTGAAGCTGTTCAAGGCTGATCCATTTCCAGTTCATCGCTTCTATCGGATTGAGCAGCGGGGCGCCATCGAATGTTCCGACAAAAACGTGGTCGAATTCATGTTCGGACAGATTATTGTCCAAAGAAACTTGATAGACAAAATCAAGTTTTTTTTTCAAAGGACATCGGATGCCCATTTCTTCTACAAGGCGGCGGCCGGCTGCTTGCATAGGGGACTCGCCTTGCCTTGGATGGCTGCAACAGGCGTTTGTCCAAAGGCCGCCTGAATGGTATTTCGAGAGAGCCCGTTGCTGCAGCATCATTTCTCCTTTGGTATTAAAGAGAAAGACGGAGACGGCTCGATGGAGGTCCCCATCCCGATGGGCTGCTAATTTTTCTTTTAAACCAATCTCCTGATCGGCTTTATCCACAAGGACGACCCATTCTTCCATGACCCTCAGTGTAATAGGTATTGCATTTATACGATAGCAGTCTTTAAGATGGCGCTCTATGTTCAGTCGAATGCTCTTCTCCATTAAGCGCACTGAGTGGCTGATTTTTGGATCCATGTTCTTGATCGTCGCTTTGATCAACATGAATTTCAATATTTTACGTAGCATGCGCAATACACTCGTCGTTGCGGATACGGGTGGAAGCGCTTCTTATATCCCCTATTTCGAGCTTTTTGGGACGTTTCCCGCTTCAATTCTTCTTACATGGGCGCTTACGCGATTGATGCGCTTTTGTTCTTTCAGGCGTGTTTTCTGTCTCACGATGCTTTTTTTTCTCTGCTTTTTCCTAGTTTTTGCCTTCGGGATTTACCCCCATAAAGGAGAAATTCAATCCATTTTAGAAGCAAGGTTGAGCACATTTTTTAATCTAGCGCAATTTAAAGTCGTTATTACTCATTGGCCGGACATGGTTTTTTATATTATGTCCGAGCTTTGGAAGGTAGCTCTTATTTCCGTAATTTTTTGGGGGTTTTTAAACCAAAAACTCTCTCTTGAACAAGCGAAGCGGTTTTATCCGCCTCTGCTTTTAGGGAGCAGCGTCGGCACAATCCTGGCAGGTCCTGTTACGGTTTTTTCCGCTTCTCTTTTTAGCTGGAAGATGTTGAACCTTTCCGATCAAAGGTGGCAGCACTCGCTGTATCTCTTAACTATTTTTTTGGTTTTATGCGGCCTTGTCACTTTGATTCTTTTTGATTTCCTATTTAAGAAATTGCAGCCAATAGAGGGCAGAGAAGCGGTTCATGAGGTGAAAAAGGAGCCATTTTCGAAAAAACTGCTCTCGCTCACATCGAGCCTCCGCTATTTGAGCCGCTCGAAGTACTTAAGATCTCTTTTGCTGATCGTCACAGCCGAGTATATTTGCTACGCCCTTGGAGAGTTGATTTTCTTAGAGACGCTCAAAGCCAAATATCCAACTCCATCCGATTATTGCCAATACATGGGATCGCTCTCCTTTTGGATGGGGATCATGACCGCATTTAGCGCCCTCTTTTTAACTCCCTACCTTTTACAAAAATACCGATGGAGCAAAACGATCGTTGTCACGCCGTTTCTTATGATGGGGATCACGTTCGCCTTCTTCTTTGTCATTTTCTGCGGCAAAGAAGGTCTTTTTTTTGGGGTTTCTCCTCTTACGATGGCGGTCGCTTTAGGCAGCCTTCACTTCTGTATTTGCAGGGCGACGAAATATACGATGTTTGATGCCATCAAGGAATTAGCCTTTATTCCCCTAAACGATGAGGGGCAAATGAAAGGGAAATTGATTATTGATGGGATCGGTTCGCGGATGGGAAGAGGGGGATCTTCTTTTATTAGCATTGTTCTCTTTCTAGCGTTGGGGGGGCCAATGGAGAGCGCCATTTTCATCGGGATCTTGGCCATTGTGATCAGCGCCATTTCCATTCCTGCCGCCCGTTACATCGGGCAGGAGATGGATAAAACCGCTGCGGTAATCCCTGTTTAAAACGGACAGGTGCTCTCATGAGCAGGGCGTGGGTAGGGTTGAGCTTTTGGCAGGTTTGCTTCATCCGTCGCGATCTCTCCGTTTCGTCCTTTAATCAGCATCTCCACTTTTTGTTCTGCTGAAGTGAGCTGTCCCGAACAAAAGCGGATCAGTTTGTCAGCTTCTTCAAAAAGTTTGATCGATTCGTCTAGGGCTGTTTTTCCCGTATTCATTTTTGCGAGGATCTGCTCCAGGCGCTCAAAAGCTGATTCAAATGTGTGGTCCATCCGGCGTCTCACTGATTTGCAAAGCTGATGCCCGGACCGTACCGTCCGCAAGCATAGCTGTAAAGTTTTGATTTGGTTGAAGCTCTTTAGCTGAAAGGATAATTGAACGGTCCTTTTCGGAAAAGAGAATGGCGTACCCTTTTTGGAGGAGGTTATTCGGGTGAAGTGATGCAAGAGACGATTTGAGGCGCGCTAATAGGTCTTTTTTTGAGGCAAGGAGGCGCAGCTCTTGGCTGTCGAGCGCTTGTATGAGGGGCTCTGCAGAAAAAGCCCGCTTTTTCAGGGAAAGGATCGCGCGCATTGTTTCTTCGAGGCGCAGCGTATTGGCTGCTAAAGAAGAGCGCATGGCCGCAAGTTGCTTTGATGGGCGCAGATGGTCGAGCGCTTGCGAGAGGGAGGAGAGGCGGAGCTTTCCTTGGGCCATGGATTGGGAGAGGCTATTTTCTATGGATTGGCGTAAATCGTCGAGTTTTTGCGTTGGCTGGGCCAAAAGAGAATATGGCTGCGCCAGAAGGGGATGGATCTGCAACGCTCCCAGACGCTCCCGCCGCTGCCGAAGAAGAGTGCTCAGACTATTTTTGATTTGCAGGGCCGCCTTTTCCAAGTGTTTTAAGAGCTGGGATTTTTCGGCGATGGCCATCTCTGCAGCCGCCGAGGGGGTAGGCGCCCGGACGTCTGCAACCCAATCGGCGATGGTGAAATCGGTTTCATGTCCTACGGCCGAGATGATCGGGATGCGCGATTCGAAAATGGCCTTGGCGACAATTTCTTCATTGAACGCCCAGAGATCTTCGATGCTTCCTCCACCGCGTCCGACGATCAGGACATCGGCCAAATTATAGCGGTTCATGTCGGCGATTGCCCGGGCGATTTCGGCTGCGGCCCCATCGCCTTGCACTTTGACCGGGTTGAGGATCACCTGAAAGCCGGCAAAACGGCGGGTCAGCACGTTAAGAATATCTTGGATCACGGCCCCTGTGGGACTCGTCACGACGCCGATGCGCTTCGGGATCGATGGCAAAGATTTTTTATGGGAAGCGTCAAACCAGCCTCTGGCAGCGAGGGACTCTTTGAGCTGATGCAGTTTTAAGAGGAGCTCGCCTGCGCCTGCAAACTCGAGCTCCCGGATGACGATCTGGTAGCTGCCCCTTGGGGCATAGATGCTAAGCTCTCCTCTTGCAACGACTTGGTCGCCATCTTTCGGCATGCGTGGCAGCCCTGCGGCGCTTCCCCGGAAGAGGACGGCTTGGATCTGGGAAGAGGCGTCTTTGAGGCTAAAGTAGAGATGCCCCGAAGACTGCGCCTTAAAGTTGCTGATCTCGCCTCGGACCGAGACAGACCGGAAGGCCGGCTCCAAGACGGATTTAACCCTCGCAGTCAACTCGGATACGGACAATATGGGCAGCTGTTGCATAGGGCGATATACTACTGAATTGATGGAAAAAATGAAAGTCTGTATGATTCCCCTCTTATATGGCCAGAGACTTGATCATCGTCGGAAATTGGAAGATGTATAAAACCTCTCGGGAGGCGGCTCATTTTATTGAGCAGCTCTTGCCGAAGATCGAGGGGTGCAAGGCTCGCGTTTTTCTCGCTGTGCCGTATACTTCGATTTCAACTGCCGCAGCCGCGGCCCGTTTGGCAAAAGTTGAGGTTGGCGCGCAAAACATGAACGATGCCCGCGACGGCGCTTTTACGGGGGAGATCGCGGCCTTGATGCTCAAAGAGGCCGGCGCCAGCTTCGTCCTCCTTGGCCACTCCGAGAGACGCCGTGTGTTTGGCGAAAGCGATACGTTTATCCACCGCAAGGTGGTCCGGGCCTTACAAGACGACCTGCTTCCTGTCCTTTGCGTTGGCGAGACGCTGGAAGAGCGGGAAGGCGGACAAACCGAAGAGATCCTTAAGAAACAAATTGACTCGGCCCTTGTCGATCTGCCGGAAGAGAAGATTGGCGAGTTGATTTTGGCGTATGAGCCGGTCTGGGCGATCGGGACGGGAAAAATTGCCACGCCGGAGATCGCGCAAGAGACCCACGCCTTTTGCCGTAAGTGCTTAGGGGATCTTTTGGGAAAACGCAAGGCGGGGCAGATCCCCATTCTTTATGGCGGCTCGGTGAAGCCGGAGAACGTAGGAAGCCTTGTTTCGCAAAAAGACATTGATGGGGTTCTTGTCGGAGGAGCGTCCCTCGATCCGGAGAGTTTCGCTGAGATCATTCAACAGTGTGAAGGAATCTGATGACCTTTTTATTTTACCTTTTTCTTTTTCTCTTTCTCTTGCTCTGCATTCTCTTGAGCGCAACTATCCTTATCCAGGAAGCAAAGAGCTTGGGCCTTGGAGCTTCTTTTGGCGGCGATTCGGGTGACTCTCTTTTTGGGACATCTACCGCTGAAGTGCTTAAGCGATTTACCGCTTATTTAGGCGCGATCTTTCTCATTGGCTGTCTATGCCTTTCTCTTTGGGGAGCCTCTATTGGGAGAGGGCGAGTTGTTGAATCCGCTCCGCCTGTAGAAAGTGTAGAATGATTCTCCCTCTCTGTTATTTCGACGATCCTATTTTGCGCAAAAAAGCGCTTCCGATCCAAGAGATCACGCCGGAGATCGTAAAGCTTGCCGAAGATATGATCGAGACCATGATCAACCAGCATAATGGCGTTGGCCTTGCAGGGCCGCAAGTGGGGAAATTACTCCGTATTTTCATCATCCGCGATGAGTACATCTTGCCGGATGGCAAATGGAATTTCGGTCCTCCCGAGGTGATGATCAACCCCCAGCTCTCGGAGCCGTTTGCCGAATTGGCCGTCATGTCGGAGGGCTGCCTTTCCATCCCCGGCATCCATGCAGACGTGACAAGACCTGTCGGCATCAAAATCCGCTATCAGCGTCTTGATGGCCAGCTTGTGGAAGAAACAGTTTCTGAATTCCGTGCGCGAGTGATCATGCATGAAAATGATCACCTCAACGGGGTTCTTTTTATCGACCGCCTTACACCAAAAGAGCGCTCAGGGATCGAGCCGCAGCTTCGGGCCGTCAAGAAGAAGTATAGAAATAGTTGATTACGCATCCATCCATACATAGGCGAGGTCGAGCTCTCTTTTGCAGACAGCGCCCGCTATGCTCATGTGGCTATGACCTGTCAGAAGGTGATGCGTTTCGTTTTTGCCTAGAATCGGTAGGCACGAGCTAAAGTTCGGGATGTGCCAGTCATTCGTTGTCGCGTAGAACTCATAAGAGCGGTTGTCCTCTTTTCTGTTGGGTATCGGAGCGCGCATTGCATCGAGAAGGCTTCGCGCTCTTTCAGATCCAACTTTAAACTCCTCTACAACAGCCGGGCTGTAAAGGCGCTGTGCGACATTGATCTCAGTTAAATCTTCCATGCGCCTTGACTCAAAAAAGAGACCTGCAATTCCTGTGACGCGGATAACCGCATCTTCATTTCGAAGGAGTGTTTCTGTATGGCCTGCAATCCTTCCTCCATTCGAGATTCCAGCTTGTTATTCACCCATGGCAAGATGATAAACGCCTTGAAAATTGGCAAGTTCTGATAAAACATTTTGCGCTGTATCTTGGATGTTCAGGATTTCCATGGTCCGATCAAGAAGCGTACACGCAGCCCAGCGATGGTGCCCATCGATCACATATCCGCCGGCAGTGAGAATCCTGTTTTTGCAAGGATCCCAAATCCCATGAATGAACTCATCCATCATGCTGGCAATCGTTGGAGTATGCATTTCAATTTGAGCAGGAATGAGGTTTGAGGGGTTGACTAGTTCTTTTACCCACGCTTTCTCAGCAAGGTACATTTCAAGCGTAGTGGAGTTGAGTTGGGGCATCTCTAATCGAGGAATTCCTAGATTGCCCATACAGAGCGAGTGAACAGGAGAGATTTCACTGCATAAATCAACTTCATCTTTGCTGAATTCGTGGAGATATTTGGGAGAGGTACACATGCCTTGCGCATCCGCGCCGGGAAAGGTTGTGGAGTAGCAGATTGCTGCGACAGATGCAATTGTACCTAAGGCTAAAGCGCCCCATGCTAAAGTTTTTATTGACGGCATCCAGCTCGATTGAACTGTTTGTTCTTGAGAGACAATTATTGGTGTTGACATTGCTAACTCCATAATTTGGTGTTAAAAAAAGCGCTACATTTCCGAGCCCGGAAATGTAGCATGATCAAAAATTAGAGGTTTGGCTGGCCCAAAGCGAGGCTGAAGACGCCATTGAAATTTGCGAGCTCAGATAAAACGTTTTGCGCAGTATCTTGGATGTTCAAAATCGTCATCGGACGATCGAGAAGTGCGCAAGCAGCCCAGCGGTGGTGGCCGTCGATTACATATCCGTCGGCAGAGAGGATTGGTGATTGGCAAGGATCCCAAACGCCTTTCATCCAAGATCCAATCATTCCGGCAATTGATGGCATGCTCATTTCGGATTGTACAGGAGTTAAGTTTGAGGGATCGACTAATTCTTTTACCCATGCTTTTTCGGCGAGGTACATCTCAAGCGTGCTGGTGTTCAATTGGGGCATCATAGAGCGTGTGAATCCGAGGTTGCCAATACACATTGAATTATAAGGAGACGAGTCGCTGCAAAGATCTACGGTGCTTTCGCTGAGTCCTTTGAGATAGCTAGAAGAGGTGCACATGCCTCCGGCTTCTGCTTCAGGAAAGGAAGTGGAATAGCAGATTGCTCCAACAGCTGCGATGGTGCCTAAGGCTAAAGCGCCCCATGCTAAAGTTTTTAATGATGGCATCCAGCTCGATTGCGTAGTTTGTTCTTGAGGATTAATAGTTATTTCTGACATTTTATCTCCTTTTATTAATATGTTTGTGTAATTGTACTACTTTTGTTTATTAATTGGAATTTAAGATGTTTTTTTATTTTTTAATTAAAGAGATGCCTGCTGTTACGCGATCATCTTTCAATGTATGAGTATAAGAAATGCGTAATTTCCAGCTTGAGCTGAGCCAAGTGAATAAATCGACTTTAAATTCATTATAAGGTTTTTGATTGTCCCGCAAAAAACCTTGATGCGACTGGATGTGGCACTCCCAAAAAGGGGTCAGCCGGACGAATGCATTCATGAGGAGGGTCATCCGTTTATCGGAAAGAGGGGAAAGGAGCAGCTCCGATTGGGGACGGCTTACGTCAAGTATATAATTTTCATGATCGGCCTTGCGCCAATCATATTGCGAGCGGTAGCGAAGTTCGAGTGAAAAGGCGAGATCTTCATTGACCGTCCAACGCAGGCGTGTGTTGGAATGGTCGAGCACTCCATTGCGAAAGTCCCAGCCGTTTTGCGAGGTGAGCTCCCACGATGGAAGACTCCATGAGAGATCGAGATAGAGCCTATAGAAAAGCTGCGGGATGAGCGGGTCGTC
>JAKBAE010000139.1 GCA_021809325.1 bacterium | reverse complement strand
AGCGGCATGATAAGCAGGATTATTTTTGGGTTGCAGGGCTTCCCTGCATCATGCATATCATGCGCGATCCTCCCGCGAAGCGGATCCTGTTTTTCTTTTCAAGCAAGTTATCGTGCAATCGCCCTGGCCCGGCTCCCAGGGCGATTGCACGAAGAATTTCTTGACATGCCTTGTTCATAGAGAAGGACAGGATGAGCATGATCGCAAGCGGCATGATAAGCAGGATTATTTTTGGGTTGCAGGGCTTCCCTGCATCATGCATATCATGCGCGATCCTCCCGCGAAGCGGATCCTGTTTTTCTTTTCAAACAAGTTATCGTGCAATCGCCCTGCGGCAGTCCTATTGAGGGAGCTTTAAATTCGGTTTTTGTGGGTAAGATTGAGCCGAAACCAGCATATACTGGTTCCACCTCACTGGCACCCAAAAGGTTCGAAAAGCGACTCAAAAGAACCTCAAAATCGACAGAAGCTCTTTGTTTGAATAGGTTCCTTGCATCGAGGTCAAAAAACTGCTACCCTTAGGCGGGGAAAACATGGAATCATTTTTGATGAGTTCGGCCATAGCAGGAAGAGATCTGATTTCAATGGCTGATCTCTCAAAGCGCCAAATCGAAGAGTTCTTGGACGCTGCCCTTTTGATCAAACGGCAAGGGGCCCCTTCGGATGCCTTGAAAGGGAAAATCTTGGCGTCCTGCTTCTTTGAGCCTTCGACAAGGACGCGCCTTTCTTTTGAAGCGGCGATGCTTCGTCTCGGTGGGTCCGTCATCGGATTTTCAGAAGGCTCGAGCACCTCTGTGCAAAAAGGGGAATCGCTTTCCGACACAATCCGGATCATTTCAAACCTCTCGGACTTGATCGTCATCCGCCATAGCGCGGAAGGATCCGCCTTTGCCGCGGCAGAGGCCTCGGTCAAGCCCGTCATCAATGCAGGCGACGGCGCAAACCAACATCCGACGCAGACCCTGCTCGATCTCTTCACCATCCGCGAGCTGCACGGCAAGATCGACGGCTTGCAAATCGCCTTGATGGGTGATTTGCGCTTTGCCCGGACAGTCCATTCGCTCGCGCTCGGGCTTGCTCATTATGCTGTGCGTCTCTACTTTATCTCTTCGCCCGAGTTTGCCCTGCCGGATGAGATAGCGCAAGGCCTTCGCAAAGAGGGGGTCAAGTTTTCCTACCATGAAGATTTAGACGAAGTGCTCTCTAAAATCGACATTTTGTACATGACCCGCCGCCAAAAAGAGCGGAGCTCTCTTCCTGAAAAAAAACCGTTCGTATTGCGAAAAACCCACCTCGAAGAGGCAAAAGAAACGCTCCGCGTGCTTCATCCGCTGCCCCGTACAACGGAGATCGACCCCGCAATCGATCGCTTGCCGCAGGCGGCTTACTTTCAACAAGCGGCCAACGGCCTTTTCGTCCGCCAGGCAATTCTATCTCTCATTTTGGAGGGGCAATGAAAGAAACTGCGATGCTCTCCGTAACCGCGATCCGGATGGGCACGGTCATCGACCATATCGAAAACGGGCAAGGGATGCGTATTGTCCGCCTTCTTAAGATCCAAAGCTCAGACCCGGTCACCATTGGCTTGAACCTCAAAAGCTCTTTGATGGGCTTGAAAGATCTCATCAAAGTAGAAAACGTCTTCTTAACCAAAGCAGATACTGCCAAGATCGCCCTCTTTGCTCCAAATGCGACCGTCAATGTCATCAAAGACTTTGCGATCGAATCGAAATACCGGGTCGAGCTGCCCGACCAAGTCGACGGGGTGCTGTGCTGCGCCAATACCCTTTGCATTACGAGGATCGAAAAAATCCGGACGAGCTTTTCCCTCATCGATTTGCGGGGGCGGACCGGCCTGCGCTGCCGGTTCTGCGAAAAAGTGCACCGTCAAGAAGAGCTGATCGACTTATGATTGAAATTTATAAAGTGCAGACAATAGACGGCCATCGAATCGACTGTACCATCCCGTCCGAAGAAAATGTTTCCATCGATGCGAAAGAGTTGATGCTCTTTCCGGCGCTCATCGACCCGCACGTCCATTTCCGCACTCCCGGAGCCGAATATAAAGAAGATTGGAAGAGCGCGGCAAAAGCCGCTATTGCAGGCGGCGTCACAACCGTATTGGATATGCCGAACAACACGCCGGCCGCCTCTACGGCGCTTGCCCTGCAGGCCAAAGAAGAGAGGGTAAAAGACCAGCTCAACGCCGCGAGGATTCCTTTGCGCTACGGCTTTTATCTCGGCGCAGACCGGCGCCATCTGCAGGAGATCCCCAAACTCAAAGAAAGCGTCGTCGGACTCAAAATCTATATGGGATCGTCGACGGGCGACCTTCTCATCGACGATGCCGGATCGCTAAAAGATGCCTTTCAAATAGCCGCCGAAAACGACCTCCTCGTTGCCGTACACGCCGAAGACGAGGGGCTCATTAAAGAGCGCAGCAAGCATTTTTTAGACCGCAAAGACCCGGCCGTCCACTCCGAGATCCGCTCTCCTAAAGTAGCGGCTCTGGCCGTAGAGCACGCCATCCGCTTGGCCGAGGAGACAAAAGCGCGCCTTTACATCGCCCATGTCAGCACAAAAGAAGAGCTGGCCCTCATCCGCAGCGCTAAAAAGCGAGGGCTTAGGATCTATGCGGAGACGACGCCGCACCACCTCTTCCTCGACGATTCTGCCTATGCCAAGCTCGGCACGCTCGCCCTTGTCAATCCGCCGCTCAGGAGTAAACAAGAGCGCGAGGCCGTGTGGGAGGCGATCCACGACGAGACCATAGACACAATCGGCACCGACCATGCGCCCCACACCCTTGAGGAAAAGCAAAAGCCCTATGGCTCTGCCCCCTCCGGATTTCCTTCCATCGAGTTCTATTTTGCGCTTCTTCTGAACGCACATGCCGAAAAAAAACTCTCTCTCGAACAGATCGTCTCTTTGACGCATACCCGGCCGCAAGAGATTTTCCGCCTGCCTATCGACGATGATATCGTCTTAGTCGATCTAAGTGAGAAACGGACCCTCGGCAATTCAATGATCCGCTCCAAAGCCGGCTGGTCGCCCTATCTGGGGATGGCCCTTCAAGGCTGGCCCCGCTACACCGTCTGCAAAGGACGGCTCTTCGATTTACATCACATCGCGTGATAAGTAAAACAGCTCTGATGGATCAGGTTTAGGAAGAAATGCGTTGCGATCGCAGCCTCGATCCTGCCGGACCAAAGATACACGCCGCCATAGAGAAGGCTTGCGATAAATACGAAAACGAGAACTGAGAGATCAGGGGTCCAGAAAATGTGGGCTGCTGTAAAGATCAAAGAAGTCAAAACAAGAGCCCCCGCCTTTCCCCAAAAGCGATTTCCAAAATAGCTGCAGAGGCGGTTTTGGAGAAACCCGCGATAAAACCCTTCCTCAGGAATCGAGGTAAAAAAAAGGTTGCTAAATGTCCGCAAGGCCATCTCGCTCGGAAGTTTGCACTCGAAAGAGACGGTATGGGTAAGAATCGCAAGCACGGCCATCAGGGCGATGCCGCCGATGCCGGCAAGGGTGCCTTGCAAAGAGAGGCGCCACTCTTTAGCGGTATGCGAGAGGGGGACGATCAGGGCAAGCGGAAAAAAACCGATCATGCTCCCTTCCATCCCGAGATAAAACTTGGGAGTGATCGCGATCGGAGAAAATCCCGGAAGAAACCGCATCTTCAGCACAAGGCTAAAAATCACAATCACAAGAAACCAGGTAAGTCCATCGTGTTTGCGATAGGAGAGCCAAAAATAGAGGAGAAATACAATCCAGGCCAGGCCCAAAAGAGAGAGGAGCCCCGTAAATAGTCCCGCAGCCAAGCTCACCGTTAAGAGCACTCCCCAGACTCGGGGCTTGCGGGTAACCCAAAGAGAGCCGATCGTTGCTGCGAGAAGAAAAAAAGGAACGAGCGCCGCCATCGAGCAATCAATGTATAGAAATTATCTCATTTTTTTCTATACTCGCTTTCGTGAAAAAGCTCCTTGTCCTTGCATTTTTGCTGCTCTTGGCAACTGCCGCCCCAAACGGCCTCCGCATTGCGAAAATCTACCTGGAAGAAAGGCTGCCCGATGAGTTCAGCATCGAAAAAGTGGCGATGGATGTACAAGGCGATTTTCCGGTATATCCCTTGCCGGATTTATCTGTAATCGCCGATCAGCCGTTTCACTACATTGGGCATGGCGCGCAAGCAGTCGCGTTTGCAAGCGAAGACGGCAATTATGTTTTGAAGTTCTTTCTTCGAAGGAGCATGCACGGCAAAAAGCGCTACCCCATCCCCAAGCCTACGCACTGGATTCCAAGCCATCGGAAAAAACGGATTGAGAGGCGCAAGCGCATCTATCAAGAGAGCCTTTTCAAAACGATGCGCAATTACGTAGCAGCCTTTGATAAGCTCAAAAACAAGACCGGCCTGATCGCGATGCATCTTGTAGCGGCAGGCCCGCTTCCGGAAGTAAGGCTCTTTGACAACAAACAAAAAGAGCACCGGATCGACCTCTCAAGAGCCTCTTTCGTCTTGCAGAAAAAAGCTGTTCTTGTGAAAGACAAATTTTCTCAAATCACTGAAGTGGAAAGAAGACAGGCACTCCGATCCCTGGAAGAGTTTTTCGCCATGCGGGCAAAAGAGGGGTTCATCGACATCGAAAGGAGCTTCATGATCGAAGCAAATTACGGATTTTTAGGAAGCACTCCCATCCAGCTCGACGTGGGAAACATCGAATATCTGGAAGATCTGAAAGCCTCGCCCGAGCAAGAGATCACCCGGATGCATGATCTCTTGCACAATTGGGCAAGCAGACAAGGC
>JAKBAE010000138.1 GCA_021809325.1 bacterium | reverse complement strand
TCACGGTTTGTAAAACGACCTCTTCCCATCCGCTAAGATCTAAGAGGCGCATCTCTTCTTCCACGATCTCGGATGCGCTCTTTTGCTCCATAAAAATCCTCTCGAAGATCCGATGGAAAAGCGTCCCTACTTCGGCCCCGCGCGGCAGTGTGTGGATCGTCTTCCCTCCTTCAAGCGGGGCGAGGGGATCTCCGATTTTCTGCTGCACAAGCGAGCTGTAGGAATAGATCGCGCCGGGCGGCTTTGGAAAGGAAAACGGCTCGGGCGGGGGGACGGAAGATCTCGCTTTTGCACCGAGAGGGCGGATGAGAGGAGCTGAGCCCCGTCCGCCAAGGCGGATATGCGGATTGATTTCGATGAGCTTTTCGACAATGCCAACGCCTTCTTTCCCTAGCTTGCTTTTTTCCCAAAACAGCTCGAGAGGCGGCTCGCCGCCCTTCTTAGGTTTTATTGGGGTAAGAGGAATATAGAGCCTCTTTTTGGCTCTTGTGAGTGCGACATAGAGCTGGCGGAGTTTTTCCGCTTGGACCTCTTCGAGATCCTCTGTTTGAACCGGTGTCGGCGTCGCCGCTCCCAGCGCAAAGACCACGTCGAACTCAAGCCCCTTGCTAGTATGCATCGTCAGGATCTGGACCGCATCCTCGCTCTCATCCATCCGCCTGCGGGCCTTTGCGTCTTCCTCGGGGTCGGCCTCTTCGATCTCGCGAAAAATCCTGACGATGGCCTCGTAGCTCTGCGGCTCTTTCGCGATAAGGGTTTCGGCAAGCTGGAAAAAGTCGCGGAAAAAGGCGGCCCCGCATCCTGCGATTTTCTCATAAAAACTTTTTTCCCCATCCCAGCGCGATGCTAGAAACTCTCGAAAAAAGGCCGCCATCCCCTTGCGATCGAGCGTATTTTTCCAGGAAAAGAGATGGGGCAGATCGGAGGTCTCCTCAAACGGCTTGGCTATGAGAGGGCCTGCGAGAAACAGCTTTACCGATCCGGCGTCACGCGGGAAAAAGAGAGCGTCAAAGAGGTTAAAAAGCGTCTGCATGGCAAGCGAATCACCCAGAGAAGAGCGGCTCTTTGCAGCGCAAGGCAGAAGGCGGCTTTGTAAATACTCTTGCACGCGCTGGGCTTGGGCATTGCTCTGCACGAGGACGGCAAACGAGCTGAAGCCGGGAAGCGTTGGCTGCAAACGGAGGATCTCGTCTGCAATGTAGGCATAGGCGTCTTCTTTGAGATTATCTACCTTGAAAAACTGTAAAAACCCCGCTCCATCATCCGGATCCCACGATCCTCGCACCCCGGCTTTTACGGGCCGATAAGGAATGTCCCGGTTTTCTCCGGGAAGTGTCAACCACGGGTGCGCATGCCTTTCATCAAAGAGATCGTTCAATGCGTGGACGAGCTTTGGCTGCGAGCGGTAGTTCGTATCGAGAGAGTAGACGGCGCTGGGGCCAAAGGACTCGCAGGCGCGGTAATAGGTGTAGAGATCGGCGTTTCGGAAGCGGTAGATTGACTGCTTCGGATCGCCGACGAGATAAAAAAACGGCTTTTTCTGAAAGAGCGTAGAAAAAATCTCCCACTGCAGCGCGTCGGTATCCTGGAACTCATCGATGATCACAGCTTGATAACGATTGCGGATGCGGCTCAAAAATTCGGGATAGGCAAGAGAGCGGCGCATCTTTTCGAGTAAGAAGTCAGGAGAAAAAAGACCCCTTTCTTCCAACAACTCTTCAAATGGCTTTTGCCAAGCGAAACGGAGCCGCTGAAAGAGCCGCTTTGGATCCATCATCTCCTCAATCAAAGGATGGAGGTGGGTAATGCACCACTCGAAAAGGGGCGGCATCCCAAGAGCCTCTTTTCCTTTCTTGCGGTTTGTTAGGGAGACAAAGCGAAAGAGATCGCCCTTCCAGCGAAGAAGACGCCTCATTGCCTGCTCTGAAGAGGGATCGGAAATTAGTTCTGCCAATGCATCGAGCTGCTCGGCAATGGCAGAGCGAGGGAAACCCGTCGTTTTACAGCCGCTCTCAATAGAGCTAAATTCTCGAGCTACATCTGCACCGAGAAAAGGAGAGCTGCGGAGGAGCTCTTCGATTGTGCGGCAATCGTTACGAAAACAGCCCGCTTCTTCTTTTTGCGGCTGATTGAGGAGATCCTTAGCTAAGCGCAAAAACTCTTTTTTCTTCTTGAGAAGCTCTTGCATCTGTTCGGGGCCGAGAGCTTCTTGTGTTTCGAGAAAATCCAAGAGATCCGGGCGAAGGGCTTTTCCAAGCGGGGCCGTTTCTTCCCCCTCCGGCTGCAAACAGCGCGCCTCAAGAGAAAATTCTGCGAGCATCCTCTGGCAAAAGCCGTGGATCGTAAAAATCTGCGCCCCCTCAAACCCCGAAAGGGCGCCTTCGAGGCGGCGGACCTTCTCTTTTGAGCCGAGATGGCGTTTCAGATACGGCCACGCCTCCGATCCTCTGCGAAGAGCGTCTAGCGCCTGCTTGATGTTCGAGCGGATCCGCATCCGCATCTCGCGCGCAGCCGCCCTCGTGTACGTGATCGCCAAAATCCCTTCGATCTCTATGTCGCTCTCGAGAAGAAGCCGCACGATGAGATGCTCGATGGCAAATGTCTTTCCGGTGCCGGCCGACGCTTGCAGCACCTTTGCGCCGAAAAGGGCTGCCTCAGGATCGAGGATGTCAAACGTCTGCATCGATCAGCTCCGCAAAAGTTTCTCGGGTAAATGCACTCCACTCCTCCCAGATCTTTTGGCAAGGGATCGGATCCGCCCGAAGCGCAACCCAGCCGATCCAGCGGTCTTTTTCCTGGGCAAGCGCCTCATCTGCCTTTTGGCTCCATTCATGAAAATCGTCTTTTAAAAACGAATCGATCCACGGCGTGATCAGAGGAGAAAGGCTCTCTTGCGCCCGAAAGAAATAGGCGATCCACCGCTCTAGCGCTGCTTTCGCATCGATTTCAAAAACCGCTCCCTTCGCACTGCCTTGAAAGCTGTAAAGAGCCCCCTTGTTTTGGCCAAAATGG
Source organism: bacterium (assembly GCA_021809325.1). Lineage (GTDB taxonomy): Bacteria > Chlamydiota > Chlamydiia > Chlamydiales > SM23-39 > JAKBAE01. The sequence goes on along the minus strand of JAKBAE010000138.1, from coordinate 1,814 downwards.
AGGAGATGGACAAGAAGAAGCGGCCAGTGGCGGACAGCTAAAGACCGGTTTGTGCCGCCGCTTTGGAGCAAAAGGCCCGAGGGGGCAACTCCCGGCAAATCCCCTCTAATCTCGATCTCTCCCACTCGCAAGGCCGGCGCTTCGATCCACCCCTCTTTGAGGGTGCGGGAAGTTTTGCAGCGAGGAGAAAAATGGATCGAATGGATTTCTTTCGGGTCGATCTTCCAACCGGCCAGCTTCTCTTTCCACTCATTCGACTCAAACTCTAACCGCGCTTGAGCTCCTTCTCCAAAAACACCGGGTGGAAGAAGATGTCTTTTTTCTTTGAGAAGATCCTCGATGGGACGGGAAAGGGAGTCAAAAAGCAACTCTCTTTTCGTGTATACCGGCAGCTCAAACTCTTGGCAGCGAAGCTCTGAAAAAAGAGGCTCTTCGTGAAGATAGATCCCAACCGTTTTTTGGAGAAAAAATTTCCAGGGGTTTTTGGCGAGGGCCGCGAGATCTTTCAAGTCGAGGATTTTTTTTCTCTCGGCTAGCGGCTTTTCTGGCCAAAAACAGGAAGGCTTTTCTTCTTGCAGTGACAAGGAGTTTACAGGAAGAGGAGCTAGTTTGAGCTCTTGCAAAGGCAAAGACAGCTCGACAGGCTTGCCGTCATCGGGAGAGATGTGGCAATAGCTGATCGAGAGACGCTCTTTCGCAGCGAAGATGGCTTGCAAGAGAAGATAACGGTCGCTGTCGGCAGGATCGGGGGCAGATGCCGCCCAATCAAATGAGCCGGAAGATCGTTTGCGGGGAAATGCATCGTTTTCCATGCCCAATAAGAAGATGGCCTTGGCCGGGCGGATCGAACCGGGCTGCAAGGATGAAAACTGGACTGCTTGCCAAAGGTTTGGCTGATACGATTGGGCATCGCTTTTGCAAAAATCTACAAAAAGAGAGTGGAGAAGCTCCCAAGAAAAGAGGGTTTCGGGAAATTTCTTCGCCGCCGAAAATATTTTGCGCAAAAACGAGATAAAGAGCTCTTTTTCCTTCTCCTCGGGCAAAAAGAGCTCTTTTACAAGTTCATTCAACTTGCCCCCCCACTCCTCAAGCGATCGCTTTTCTTGGGAGCGGAAGAGATCAAAAAAGAGACGGAGCTTCTCGATCATCTCCAAAAGCCGCTCTAGCCGCTCGGCTTGGCCCAAATCAAGGCCGCGGACTTCTTCATCAGGAGAAAGACAAGCCAGGGCGAGCACCATCCGCTTCAGCCCGTCCGACCAACTCTCCCATCCGCTTCTCACCCTTGCATCTTTCATCCACCCTCGAAATAGCTCGAGGTCCTCGGCTGAAAGATTCTGCTTTTTTCGGAAAGGGCCCGACTCAAAGAGCTCCAAAATGCGGTCCGCATCCCAGCTCCCGCCGGCCAAATCGAAAAAGAGGCAAAGCCCCTGCGCTAAAAGATTCGATCTAAATCCATCGATCGGCGCGATGGAATACGGCATCTCATCTCCAAAGACGAATTGGATCAAAGGCGCATACGGTTTAATGTCCGGGGCAAGCACTAAAACCTCGGCCGGATCGGCGCCTGATTGCTTGAAATAGGCGAGCAAGCGATCGCGCAAAATTTGCAGCTCGCGCAGCCTAGACGAGCCGGCGGCGATGAGCTCGATCGAGTCGTCTGCCAAAGCGTCTCCCGTCTCGGTTTGCAGCTCGAGCAACTCTTGCTGCAAACGGTGCAGCCGTTTATTTCCCGGCTCAAACTCATACGCTTCTTGAGATGGCAGCTCTTCCAGATGGCGGATCGTCTGCCGTCCAATTTTGCCCCAATTGGCAAG
>JAKBAE010000137.1 GCA_021809325.1 bacterium | reverse complement strand
CGCTTGCGATCATGCAAATCCTGTTCCTTTCTGAAGACTAAAAAGACTTTATGCACGTTCAAAAAAACCAATCATGCAGATCTTGTCAAGAAGTCAGAGATAGGCTCACGTTATTTTGGATAAATGGTATAAATTCATATTTGAGCAGCGTGAAAGCTGCCGAAAATCGGCGATCGCAAGTGGCATAGTATTAATCAATACAATACCACTTGCGATCGTCGATTTGCGGCGCTTTGACGCGCTCAAATATGAATTTATTTATTGGGATTGGTATGAACCTTGCTTTGTAGACACCCTCTGAAACCGATCACCTCAACATTTCGATCTGATTCATTGTAAAAAATCAAAATGCCTTGATAGACTCGCCACCCCCTTACAATTAAAATGTGGAGATTACTATGGTTCTTTCACCCACGATTTATCATACTCTCGAGCCGGACAGCTTTAAGACGGCCCCCTGTCCTGATCTCGCTTTAGCTCTCTTTCAAAATAAATCCATTACCGAGATCACAGGCGAAATCGAGCGTTGCTGCCCTTCCCCCTCGATCTTTGATCAGGCTCTGTCGTATTGCTTAGGAGTTTCGTCTGTCCAAAAGAGCTGCCCCTTAAATGAAAAGTTCACCGAATACCAAATCACCCCAATCCATCTAGCTGCCATGAAAGAGAACTTGGGCGCGATTGAAGAGCTTGCCTCCAGAGATGATGTAGATCTGAATGCAAAAGACATTTACGGCTTTACCCCGGCTCACCACTTAGCGATGCAAGGCAACGCCGCAGGACTTCACTTACTGCAATCTCTTGGAGCAAACACAAAACTCAGAACAAATGACAAAGCTACCCCATCTCAGCTACTCCGGATGAGCGCTCCTTTCAGAGACTCTGTCCAGTGGGAAAATCTACAAAATACGATCCAAGCCCGTCATGACTTTGACCCGGTATGCCTGGGAAAAGGAGTCTCTGTAACCGAAAATGCTGTGGGGTCCCCTCAAGTATTAACCGATCTCCTCTGGTCTTTCCGAAGTTTCATCAAAAATGAAGCGGACCTTAACCCGCGGCTAAACCGTTACCTTCTAGAAAGTCATCAAGAGTTTCTCAAAACACGCCCGCGCCTAGCAATCCGGCCGGACCAAATGGAAAATTCCTGCGGTCTTTACGCCCTCGATCCGATTCAAAAGGGGGATATCATCGGATATTATGGCGGCGAGCTGCATGTAATGGTTAATAACAAGGATCTCTATGGTAAAAATCTAGAGAGCGACGAATATGTGCAAGAGGGAGATTTGACTATGGACGCGAAATATTTTCGAACTCCCTCTTCCATGGTAAACGACAGTTTCCCCAATGCAGCCTTTTTGCCTCTTGCCGCCGAAAAAAACGGCGTGGGAGGGCTGCCCTATCAAATCGCTCTCATTGCTTTGGAGCCCATCCAACCCGGAGAGGAAATCTTCACCAATTACGGCCCTTATCATGACATTAAAAAAGAAGGGCACATCGAGTTCAGAAAAGAAGCCTTGGATCTTTATTTTTCAAAAAAGACTCTCGATCAATTAATTAAAGATGTCAAAGCATCTTTTTTACTCGAAACAAAAGACAATGCTTTCACACTCGTAGAATTTGTAGAAAAAATGTCATACGTCCTCACCACCCCGGGAAGCCAAGAGCTCTTGAAGCAAGAAGCGGGGCTAGACGATCGCGATCTGGGACGGCTCAATAAACTGCTTCGCACTGCAGCTACCATCTATAGCACGTCCACTTGAAAAGCACTCACGCAAAAGGAAGGGGGTAATTTTGATTTTGATATTTCCCCCTACTTTGAATCGCGAACCAATCCTTGAGTTTGCAGAAGAAATGGATTATCATTCCCTTATGTCACAAGATGCTTTTCTCCAATGACCCTTCTTGTCAGCTGCCAGTCTCTTTCCAAGTCCTTTGGAACAAAAAAGCTTTTTGAGAACCTCTCATTTGGGATCTCATCGGGCGACCGAATCGGTTTGATCGGGCCGAACGGGTCGGGAAAGACTACGCTGCTCAAGATCTTGGCAGGCCGGGAAAACCCCGACTCCGGAAAGCTCTCTCCAAGGCGCGATCTTGTCTGCGGCTACCTCCCTCAAAGCTCTGAGTTCCCCTCCCTTTCCCTTCAAAAAATTTTGGTGCACGCTCTTCGAGGATCCAATTTGCCCGACTATGAAAAAGAGCGTTTGGCGGACACCTGGCTGAGCAAGCTTGGCTTTGCGGCAAACTCGGATGCAAACGCCCTCTCGGGCGGATGGAAAAAACGGCTAGGCTTAGCCGTGAGCTTGATCATTTCGCCCGATTTGCTCCTCCTTGACGAGCCGACAAACCATCTTGACTTGGAGAGCATCCTCTGGCTGGAGAAATTCCTTTCGCGCGAAGTGCCGACGTATCTGCTCGTAAGCCACGACCGCTATTTTCTTCAGCACACAACAAACAAGATCATCGAGATCAATCCGGCCTACCCATCAGGGCTCTTTTCGATTGACGGCTCTTACTCTTTTTTCCTCTCAAAAAAAGAAGAGTTTTTACAAGGCCAGCTTCAACATGAGCGCTCGCTTGCTTCCAAAGCGAGAAGGGAAAGCGAGTGGCTAAAGCAAAATGCAAAAGCGCGCACTACAAAATCGCAGGCGCGAATCGACGAGGCAAATGAGCTTTTAAAAGAGCATGCCGCCGTCCGCGCCCGAAACGTTGAAAGAAGAGCATCGATCGATTTTACCGCCAGCGAAAGAGAGACAAAAAAGCTGCTAAGTGCAAACAATCTCGCAAAAGATCCCCTCTTTCGCAATCTCGATTTCGTCCTCTCGCCCAAAAGCCGAATCGGTCTCATGGGGCCGAACGGCTCCGGGAAAACGACGCTTCTTCGCATTCTGGCGGGCGAGATTTCTCCCGATAGAGGGACGATTAAAACGGCGGACGATTTGAAAGTCGTCTATTTCGATCAGCACCGCACCCAGCTCTCCTCGGACCTGACCCTGCGCGACGCCCTTTCGCCCAAAGGCGATTATGTGGAGTTCCACGGCCGTCCCATCCACATCAACGGCTGGTGCAAGAAATTTCTCTTCTCGCCGGACCTTCTCGACATCAAGATCGGCACCCTCTCGGGAGGGGAAAGGGCGCGGATCGCAATCGCCCATCTGATGCTTCAGCCGGCGGACCTCCTTCTCCTTGATGAGCCGACAAACGATCTCGACATCCCGACGCTAGAAACGCTCGAAGAGAGCCTTCTCGACTTTCCCGGTGCGCTTGTTCTTATCTCGCATGACCGCTGCATGCTAGAGCGGGTATGCAATACCTTCCTCGCCCTTGGCGACCCAAATGAGTGTGCTTTTTATGCCGATTTCGCCCAATGGGAGGCTGCGCTGCAGCCTAAAGAAAAAAAGAGCGAGCCCCCTGCCTCAAAATCCAAAATCTCTTATGCTGAAAAAAAGGAAGTAGAGAGCTTAGAGCGCAAGATTGAAAAGGCGGAAGAAACTTTAAGTCTTTTAAACCGCAAGCTCGAAGATAGCCAAATCGCACAAAACGCGGAAAAACTCTCCGAGCTATGCACTAGAATTAGCGTGAAAGAAGCTGAGATCGAGCAGCTCTATCTGCAATGGGAAGCGCTTGGGCGCAAACATCCGGAGGAGCCTAAATGATCGCAGCCTTATTCTTTTTGGCCGCGGCTCTCCATCCTTTATCGGAGCCTGACAACCCGATTGTAAAAGCATCCAAAGAAATCCGTCTTGATTCCTTTCCCTGTTTTGCCTACCCAATAAGCGATCTAGATCCTTTGTTTGAGGCATTGGGAAAAAAAACAGTGACCATCTTTGCCTATGGCAGCCTGCTCAATGAAAAATCTGCGGCAAAATCCCTTTCTATCCAAGCCCTGAGAACGTACCGGCCTGCCCTCGTGTTTGGATACAGCCGGACATTCGATCGCCATGTGCCTAAAACCAAATGGAAAAAAGAAAGGCCCGGCGATACGGGTATGCTGAACCTCTTTGAAAATAGCAATGGGCTTACCAATGGAGTCATCTTCGAGGCGACCCGAAAAGATTTGCATTCTCTGTTGGCAAGGGAACAAGGGTATGACTTGGTCCCTGTCGTTGTGATCCCCTGGGAGTACCAAGGCAAAAAGCCGCAAATCGCTTACACCTTCATCGCCTCATCGCAATTGCGAGGCGGCATTCACTATACCAGCGAGAAGATCAACCCGGTTCCCGCGTATGCCAAGCTCTCTCAAAAAGGAGCCTTGCGCTTTGGAGCCGACTACATGCAGTTTTGGATCGACTCCACTTACCTATCCGACCGCAAAACTCCTTACGCGGAATGGTTAAAGAATCCCGCAATCGATCTGTCCCAATAAATAGAATGAGCCGCGCACAAGACTTGCACGGCCCGGAGTCGCGGCGAAAACCCAAACACCCGTTGTCTAATTCTCTGTAATATGCGGGAATTTTTCGAGAGCATCGTGAAATTCAAGCTCAAAGCGGGCCGGTCCGCAGATTTGCTCTTCAGGAGGCAAATAGCGCACATCCACCTGCAGTGTACACCAATCTGTGACGATCAAATAACTTACGGGCATCTCTTGATCCATTTTCTTGATTTCGTAAGTGCTATTTCCGATCTTTTCTTGAAGTCTAGGGTCATTCTTGATCGCGGCGATTTCCGCTGCGGTTTGTTCTTTGGGAGACAGGGACCGGATTGGCTGGGCTATTGCACTAAATGAAGAATTTATTGACATTGTCATAATAATTTCCTCGGTTTATTTTGTTTAATTATCCAGTTCTTTCGTTTTTGTTTCAATTAAATTAATTAAAATTTTGCTCTGTACTGGACAAAAAATAAATTCATGCCGTGCAACCAGCTGGTTCTAAACACGTAAAACACGAAAATAGTCGCCTGAATTTTCTCAGATTCCATCTCCCAAAAATGAGATATAACCGAAAGTTGTGTTTAGAAGGTTGAAGAGAGCGTATCCTCAATGATTTTTCCGGCAGGAAAAAATCAAACAAAAAGGAGTACGCTCATG
>JAKBAE010000022.1 GCA_021809325.1 bacterium | reverse complement strand
GCTATATTATACCATTTATCATAAATAACGTTTAGTTTGGCTGCGTCAAAGCCCCTAGGATCGACGATCGTAAAGCACCTTGTATTGCCTAATACTAGGTGCTTTACGATCGTCGATCCTAGGGAGCTTTCACGCTAGCCAAACTGAACGTTATTTATGATAAATGGTATAACTTGTAGGAGAACCTAAATTCAGCCTCACGCAAGCGGCAAGAGCAGTATCGATCGTCAACTGAACAGCCTGCCAAAGATGCAAGATGACAGCATCGGAAGAATCGGATCCCTGTGTGAAGTCAGCCGGATTTTTAGGCAGCTTCTCTGTTACGCGGCGTAAATGTCTTTCAAGAGCACTGATTCTTTCTGCTAAAATCTCTTTATCTAAGGCCATTATTTCAATCCCTCAAGTAAAAAATCGTATTCCCTTTGAAGCAAGGGAGAAACATCGCACCAAAAATTGAGCACTTGGAGCCAAAATCTTTCGTACTCCCCTTTTTTAACTTCAAATAAGAGAAGAGCGTCTTTGACAGCCCGAAACTGCAATAACCCGCTGGCCCGATTCAAATCGACAAGATCAATTTCGTTGGTTTCCAGAAGAAGAGACAAATCGGTGTAAAGTGGCATCGGATCAAATTCACGATCTGCAAGATATCCAAAATCCCAATCTGACTCAGGCCTTGCTTTTCCTTGCGCCCGCGAACCAAAAAGCAGCAAAAAGCGGAGCTGAGGGTATTTCTTAGCACAACTGAATAGCTGACTCCTCAGAAGGTCTTCCATATCAGAAGGATTCTTACAGGATCGTAAATATAGTTGCAGTAAAAAAAAGGGTTATATAGCTTCTTCCCCTCTTTGATAAGAACTCAAGTGGAGATAAAGGGATGACTCAGATAAGAAGTTCAACCGCAACAAGTATTCCTCAAAACTTTCCGGTCTTGGAAATATTCATAGGAATAGCGGCCCTTGGGACAATTAGTTGGCTTGCTTGGCAAACGCTGCATCTGAATGCGGAAATCGATGCTCTTCAAGAACAACTCTTAAAAGCTGAAGCCCTTAAAGACAAGATTGTAGAAGCGCTAGAGGTGCCTGATAATGAAATTGAAAGTGCTCTTACGCATCGGATGTACGAAAACAGGGAATATGCAACGGCGGTTCAGGAGTCACTAGATATGTGGCAAAGAGCTCCGGACGAAATGAAGAGTGCGCTAGAGTCCCGCCACATTCCGATTCTGTCAGTAGACCCGCAAAATCCGGCTGGGGTTATGAGGCAGCTAAGCGGTCTAACACATCATGTTTATGACTGTTATGAGAAGACAGTGCGCCTTGGCAAAGAGCTGGATGAGTGGAGAGAGAGGGAGGGCTATAGCCGCTTACTTGCTGAATCAAGACATTTCGAAGTAACCAATGCAATAAGCGAAATCAACGTCTGCAAGAATAGCTTGATAGAAGAATTGGAAAGATTGAGAAAAGAAAACGAGGCTGCCCTGCGCTTAAATAATGAAGAGCATAAATCTTCTCTGCGATCATGCGAAGAAAAAAGGGACACGACAATTCAATTGTGCGATGAAAAACGAGAGGCGGCGGAACAGTCTTGCAACGAAAGAAGGGATGCCGCAGTTGCATCTTGCGAAAAACAAAGAAGAGAGCAGCTAGAGCTCTGTGAGCAGAAAAGAGAAAAGCGCGAATCTGAGTTTCAAGTTCGCCTTGACGCTAATTCCGGCAATATGTTGAGAAAAATGGAAGATATTTCGCAATTATACAAGGAGAATGCAGAGCTGCAATCAGAGCTAGAACAAGTAAGAGAAGAACTCGCAGCATATAAAAACTCTTGGCTCTGCAGGCAACTCGTATGAGAGGATGTGCAGTGGGATCGGATAGCATTTGGCCATCCTTCCTGTACGACTCTAAAAATAACCAAAAATTAAGAACAATAGCAACCTATCTAGATTGCAATAAAACCAAGATCTTAGGATCCATTACATTTACCCTAGCAAGCGCTTCTATTTACGCATATTCTCGCATGTACTCTACATCTTTTAAAATAGACGAAGTGGAGAACGAGGGTTTCAATTCCGAGCGTATTAATATCAAATTCAAAGAGTCCAAAGCTGAAACAATGGCATTAATAGAGGAAAACGCAAGATGGATGGAACAACTAAAACGCGAAAGCCAACAAGACCATGAATACAATATAGATTTAGACTTACAAAGAACTAAAGATGCTGAAGAAAGAGAGGCCCATACACAAAATGCACAAAGAGACAGAGAAGCTCAGATGCGAAGCGAGTGGGCGCAAAGAGCAGCTGAAAAAGAAATATTCTTTGAAGAGTTAGATGCTAAAATAGAAAGCGGCAACGTAGAAAGAGAGATTCAAGCACAAAGGGAGCGTGAAAAAACCGAAGAGAAGGTTAGAAAAATGGAACAAAAGTTTGCCTCTCAGAGCAAACAATACGACGAAGCACATATAGGATCAAAAAAGCGTATGAACAAATCTCTTGGAGAGTATTGGCGAGAAGGGGTCGATACCTTGCAAGCCACTGTATTAGAACTTTGGCGGCCTGAATGCAAAATTCAAGCCAGTGATTTTCAACATTTGCCTGACTTGGATTTTGTAACGAACCCTGCCTTAGACCCTACTTGCTGGTTTCATGCCAAAGCAATCCTTGGAAGAGGAGAAGAAGGAAAAAAATTCAACCAGCAAAGCTTTGTTAAAGAGGGCTGCCCTTATGCTAAGCGCCTTTTGCGCAATGAAGCCCTCACCCTGCATTCTGATAAAGGCGGGTCCGATGAGGCAATGCATCGGGTAAAGACGGCTCAAAATACGATTTGTGCTTTTGCCGAAAAGCGCTCATGAATTCAAGGCATTGTAAAGCAATTCATTTCAAAATCGCCGCGAAGCCAGGAGGATCCGCCTTCATAAAAAATGCGAATGCCATTTCCTTCTTTCACCCAAGAGATCTCTTCTCCCACGGAAAGCCTTGGATCGGCATACCACCTGAAAGAGAGCAGCATGCCGTTATCGAGCTTGTAGAGCATCTCCCCATTCAAATCATCCGAACAATACGTCGATTTGAGTACACGGGCGCTTTTTCTTTTTCCTTGTAAAAGAGCAGCCATCGAATCCACACCCCTCATGATCTGCTCAGGAGCATTCAAAAGAGGAGCAGATTGGCCGGGAGAATAGACAATAAAGTGATCGATTGCCTTCGAGTTAAACTCAAAAGGAGAAATATTGGTCGGATAAGGCGAGTGGAGGGAAAAGGGACAGGTGCTTGGAAAGGCCGCCGTCAAGGCTTCAGATATTTCCCGTTCATTGAAATTCATATCACCCATCGCAAGGGTTCTGATGGTTGGATCAAATGTGCGCTCTAAATAGCGGGCAAACTCGAGGCGGCCCGGCTTTTCCGGATCGCCCGGCAAATGGGCGTTGATAAGCCGAAGCGTTTGTCCATCTTCCAAACGGCAAAGGCGGACGTCCTGCAGGGTTCGATTGGGAGCATCAGAGAAAATGCCGGATGCTTCCTTGGCCTCGATCACGTTAAAGCGGCGGGTATCCAAAAGAACAGCCTCTCCGTGATGCGAGATCAGCTCAAAATGGGCAGGGAGCCTGGAGCGAAGCTCTTCTAAAAACGGTTTTCCGCACTCTTGCAAAGCAAGAATACTGCGCGGGTGGGTCGGATGCGAAATCGCTCCCAAGATGAGGAGAACAACATGACGGTCTCGGACAGTAAGCTTAGAGTCTCCAATATAGACATGCTCCTTTGTAATTAGAGAATCTTTGAGACCTTGAGAGTCCTTTTCCGTAACCCAGCTCATATATTCGGCATCCAGAACATTCCAGGACAAGATATGGAGATCTTCAAAAGTCATGCCAATCGGCAAATGGTCGGAAGGAAATTGCCACTTTTCATGGAGCTGCCCCACATATATACCGCGCTCCGTCAGGTTTTGTGAATTTTGACTGGCTGCGACTTCGCCAAATCGACCCCTTCGGGCCGGTTCGCATTCGCTCACCTGCTCGCTACTTCGAAACTGCGTTTCTCGTGTTTCCGCAGCCTCTCTCGCCTTGCACGAAGTGCAATGGTCTCGTTCGTTCGAGTCGATTTGGCTTTGTCTCGCCAAGTCTAAATTCGCAAAACCTTCCTGCGCGCGGTATACCCCCATCGGCTGCAGTACCGGCGCCGCCATCAACAGGTGTTTCATCCTGCGAGCCGATGCGCGCTGGGAGGAGGCGATCGAAGATCCGCTAACACTTTCTTGCCAAGATGTGGTCGCCGGCAGGGATAGAGGAGCTGCAAGCAGTGATAAGGCCAATAAAGATGAAATTTTATGTTCAGACATAGAATAAATTCTCCAAACAGCTTTTTTAGAACGAGATAGGATCTCTTCTTAGAGATTTGATTGCAACTCCTAAATTGGGAGTCGGTTTTTCGCAGAGGTAAGGGAAAAATCTCTTTACATTGAGCTATTTTTCTGATTTTAACTAATTAAACTACAGATACTTTCTTCTCGGCCTGGGCAAAAAAAATACCCTTCTCTATAATCCGCTCCTTATCATAACTCAGAACCTAAAGCATGCATCCGTTGCGTAAAATGGTCCTTCGCCTCTTTCCCCGAAAAACAGGGTTGGGGAGCTATCCAAAGCATTGGGAGTATCTAACGGAAGATCAAAAAAATGAGTTGTCAGACAGGTCGCTTGCTGTAGGAGAGATTTCGCTCCACAATGAAGACCTAAACGCTTTGACCCACTTCGAGGTTGCCGCTTCCTTGAGCGGGGACAGTTCTGAGGCCTGGTATCGCCAAGGCGTTGCCTTCTACGAATATGGCCTTACCGAAGGGCGGGAAAAGGCGCTTCTTCTCGCCAGCCGCTATTTCAAGCAAGCCGCCCAGCTTTCCCCTGAAAAAACGGAGATCTGGAGCGCTTGGGGCGCTACCCTGCTCCAACTCGGCGCAACCTATTCGGAGCATCATTTTTATCTTGAGGCGAAAGAAAAATTCCAAAAGGCATCTGAAATTGGATGCAGCCGGCTTCCTAAAGCCGCGCGAGCGTCCTTCCATTGGAATTTCGGGCTTGTGTGGTCGGAAATAGCTCAACACTCCGGAGAGGCGATTGACGTGCAGCTGGCAATCCAATCTTTCCGCGCTTCTATGGAGTGCCAAGAGAAACCCTCTCCTAAATTTTTAAATGACAGTTCATGCGCCTATCTCCAGATGGGCCTTTTGGTCAATGACGCCAGGCTCTTTTTGCAGGCAGCCGACCTTGCGAACGGAGCTGTCGAGCAAGACCCCCTCTACTTGGAAGGCTGGGCCACGCTAGCCCATATCTACGCGCAGCTCTACCTCAACACCATGGACGAGAAATACAGCTTAAACGCCTCTCTTTGCTACGAGCGCCTCTGTAAAGAAAACCCTTATCAAGCAGATCATTGGCTCGGATGGTCGCAAATCCTCGGCGAGTCAGGCAGGCTGAACCGGGATGCCAAAAAGCTGCGGCTCTCTATTGAAAAGGCGATACGCGGCTACAACCTCGATAAAACCAACCCCACGCCATTATACCAATGGGTCGAAGCGCTCTCCCATCTCGGCGCTTTAACGGGCAGGCTCGATCTTCTCATCGAAGCGGAAAACAAGATCTTGAACGCGCACGACCAGTTTGGCGATGAGCCTGACCTTTGGCATGCTTATGGGATTTGCCTGATCGCCTTTGGACAGTATTACAACGATCCCGATTATTACGAGTATGCGATCGAAAAGCTGCAATACGGCCTTTCCCTCGACCGGACAAATGCCGAGATCTGGCACGCGCTTGCCCTGGCCCATGCACATACCGCCAATCTCACCGACGATCTCGACATGATCGAGCGCTCGACCCGCTTTTACACAAAAGCCCTTGATTTAAAGCCCTTTTGCCCCGCTTTGATGTTCGATGCCGCCAATGCATGGCTCATCGCCTGCGACTTGCACGACGACCCATCGGATCTGGCCCAGGCGATCCATCTCTACGAGGCTCTATTGCAAACGCAAAAGGACGCGCTTCTGAACCATCCGGAATGGCTCTTCCAATATACGACGGCCATTGAATGGCTTGGCGAATACAATGCAGATGACGCCTGCTTTGCCAAGGCCGCCGACCTCTATATGCATGTGCTGCTCATCGATCCCGAAACACCGAAAATCCATTTTAGGATTGCGATGTGTTTCATAAAATTGGCAGAACATTCAATGGAAGCCGAGTATTATAAAAAAGCTCTGCACTATTTCGGTTTTGCAATCCGGCAGGATGAAGAGGACGACGCATCCTGGATCGAATGCGGCCTTGCATCCATCCATCTGGCGCACCATTCGCTAGATGCGGAAGCGATAGCGCAGCATTACGCCGACGCAGAGCAAAAGCTAATTCGAGCAGGACAGCTCGGCAATTTAAGCGCCCTCTATAATCTCGCCTCGCTCTACTCGATCCTCGGCCGCTATGAGGATGCGATGGAGTTCATCTATAGGGCCGAAAGCGCCTCAGTACTCCCTTCCATCGAAGAGATGTTCGAAGACGAATGGCTCGACAACTTGCGCAATACGGAAGTTTTTGCACAGTTTCTTTCCAATTTGGAAACCCGCCACGGAAACGGATCACCCGATTGAGCCATTCCCCCTGTGCTTTCTCGGGCAACCCCAAAACTTTCAAAATTTCCTTGAGAAATTCACAGCGGGAATGGCTCTTCTAAAAAAAAGTTGAATTGAATTATCCCGTTCGGAAAAACTGCACCTATTAAGACTTAAAGGTGTTCCATGTCAGAATCTACCCTCGTGCCTAAACTGCAGTTCTTTGGCTATCGGTGCGCCACCATAGCCCGCTCCTTAAAAACACTCTATACCTTGCCTCCTGAAAATGTCGACGCATTCGTAAAGTCTTACGAAATCTACCACCACGACTGGGAAGACGAAACAAAAATGATCGAGTCGATGGGGCCCGACTATTACAAAGAAATCCAACGAAAACTTGTCGATTACTATTCGGTCTTAAACCATCTATGCGCTCTTGGCCAGGTGGAAAAAATGTACATTCCTCCTGCGATGGACCTCAAGGCAAGCATCATTAAAAACCAATCTCTTTTTGAAAAAATGATGGCGCGCGATCTGGAGTTGAAACCGGGAAATAAAGCGCTTGATATCGGATGCGGTAGAGGACGCGTTGCCGGCCATATCGCGAAGTTGACCGGAGCGATGATCACCGGTCTTAACCTCGATCTCGACCAGCTAGCCAGCGCAAAGCGTTTTGCAGCAGCAAAGGGACTATCTAAACAGTGCCAGTTTATTCATAGGGATTTAAATCAGCTTCCCCACCCTTTCCCCGATGGTTCGCTCGATGCAGTCTATCATGTCCAGGTATTCTCGTACGCCAAAGACCTGCAAAAAATGCTCGACGAGATCTACAGGATGCTAAAGCCCGGTGGACGATTTGCTTGCCTCGACTGGGTAAGCCTTGCAAATTATAACCCGAAAGACCCGCACCACATGGACTTGATGCGCCGCATTAAACCGCTCGTGGGGGCCATCGGAACCCCTTCCGTCGAAAAGTACACGCAATGCCTCCAAAATGCCGGTTTCAAGATACTGAAAAGCGAAAACCCCAGCGTCGGAGGCACGCAAGCCCCGCTCATCGATCGAGCAGATAAGTTCTACACCCGCGTGTGGAAAGCGATCGAGCTGCTTGTCAAATGTAAGATTTTGCCTAAGCATTTCACAGTCCTCTTCGAGCGCTTGACAAGAGACGGACAAGCATTTGTCGAGGCAGACAAAAATCAAATTGTTACATCCTGCTACTATCTGTGTGCAGAGAAACCCAGATAATTCTTACACAACACTCTCATTACAAATGATATAAGAAATTTAATCCGGGGTCAAAAAGGATCTTTTTGACCCCGAATGGATTTTTACAGCCGTGTTATCCCAAATCTGTTATGATCCATAGCTATTTACAGATTCAGGTTTACACGCAATGGACAAACGGACGATCCTTTTTATCATCTGCACGACTCTCTCCTTTTTTGGAATTCAGTACTGGTTCGGAATGCAAAACGCTGAAGAGCGCGCCGCTTTGGAGCGCACCCGTTCCGAAATGGCCGCAGCTCAAACGGCTGAGCGAGAAGTCCAAATAAATAAACGGCGCGCATCGCTCTCCGAGCTGCCTCTCGTTGCCTTCTATGCGGAAGAAAAAAGCGAAGAGAAGATCGCATACGCTGCAGCTTCTAACAATGCAATCCTTGCCCTAGCATGGACAGACAGGCTTCCGGCAACCGTTTTCGTCCCCGAACTCGGCACACTCGAACTTGCCACCCCATCGCATAAACTCGGAGAACCTGTTATCTACTCCTTGGGAAAGCCGGCCCCCCTGCAAGCCCCATCGCTTTCGATAGACACTCTAACCGACCTGCAGCTTCTCGCCGCCTCAAGAGTCATCGTTGGCGAGCAGCGGGGCACTGAATTTGCCCTCCCCTACGAAACCCTGGAGGAGAATGCGATCGCCTTTCAAAAAGAAAATGGCGTCTATGCTCCCATCGGCGTCTTTGAATCTTCCAATCAAAAAATCAGGTTGCTTAGCGAATACGACAGGCTGAAATCCCTGGTGCAGCAAACTAAACCTCTTACTGCAGTAGTGGCCAGCAGCGGCGAGCAGTTTTATATCCTTGAAAACGAATATCAACAGCTCGTCTTTTCAACCCGAGGCGGCGCCTTGGCTGAAATTAACTTGCCAATCCACTCTCCGGAAAATCAAAAAAGCCTTGTGAAGCCAATCGGACCGGACAGGCAAATCGTTAAAGAGAGCCCGCAAAACGCACGCTTCCCGCTTTTTTCTTCCTATTCGATTGACGAGAGCGGACAAAGAGTCGAGACGCTCAGCCAAGAAGGGGGCTACTACCCTCTCCTTCGGAGAACGCAGATTGCAAACAACGGCGACATCTTAGCCGCTATCTCTCCGGAGTATTATGCTCTGAACTTATTTGCGGAAGACTCTAACCTGGCAAATCTTTCCTACCGCGTCACCCGCTTCGAGAAGAACCTAATTCAATTTGAAGGCTCCGATTCCGAGCGCCGCATCGTTAAAACGTTTACAATTCCGGAAGAAAAAAACGGTCCTTACTGCCTTGAAATGGACATCCGCATCGATGGCAACGCACGCGGCGTTTGGCTCACTTCCGGCGTACCGGAAGTGGAATTGCTCAGCGGAGCATTCAGCCCGCTGATCCGTTATCAAATGACAAAAGGCAAATCGAACGATGTCGAGACCATCGACCTTTCCGACAAACACCCGATTTCTACAAGCAGCTCCTTTACCCCAAACTGGATCAGCAATTCGAACGGCTTTTTAGGCCTCATCCTCGACCCTCTCGGAACCATCGGAACAGGCTACCGCGCGGCGAAAATCCCCGGAGAATCAGTCCCAACCCGTTTAAGGCTCATTGATGCCGCCCATAACCTGTATCCTGTTGCAAGCTATCCGGGATATCAGACGTATCTTCCGATGAAAAGCGGCGAGTCGGCAACATTTAGAATTTTTGCCGGCCCCTATGACGAGTCTCTTCTCAAAGATCTCGACGAGCTTTACGACGAGCCGCTCAAAAATTATAGCCCCGACTACCAAAGCGCCCAGAGCATCCAGGGTTGGTTCTCTTTCATCTCGCAGCCCTTCTCTAAATTCCTCTCCCTGCTCTTGCAGATGTTTTATGCCGTTACCCGCTCTTGGGGGTTTTCCATCATCCTCCTTACGATTGCGCTTCGGCTGATGATGTATCCTCTCAACACCTGGTCGATCCGCTCGTCCTTGAAAATGCAGGAAATCGCGCCGAAAATCAAAGCGATCCAAGACAGGTATAAAAAAGATCCGAAGAAAGGGCAGATGGAGATCATGAACCTCTATCGCCAACAAGGCATTAACCCGTTCAGCGGCTGCCTTCCAATCCTTTTGCAAATGCCCTTCTTGATTGGAATGTTTTATCTTCTCAAATCAACATTCCCTCTGCGGGGCGCCTCGTTTATCCCCGGCTGGATCAACAACCTGGCCGCACCCGATGTCCTTTTCAGCTGGGACACCCCAATCTTTTTCATTGGAACGCAATTCCACCTTCTGCCGATCCTTCTCGGTCTTACGATGTTCATCCAGCAGAAGATGACCTCAAAAATACCGAAAGACACAAAAGATCTCTCCGACAGCCAAAAGCAGCAGAAAATGATGGGCAACATCATGTCGATCGTCTTCACGGTGATGTTTTACGGCTTTCCCTCCGGTTTGAATATCTACTTTATCTCTTCTACCCTGCTCGGCATCTTGCAGCAGTGGTACTTGACAAAGAAGATGAAAAAAGAGCCCGCAGGGCCGGTACTGGTGAAAAACAATAAAAAATGAAAGCTTGGGAAGAGCTTCTCAAAGAGCTTGAGAAACGGATTGGGTCTGAAGCTGTAGCGACCTGGCTCAAGCCCATTATCCTCCACCGTTTCGATGCGGCCAACATTCACCTCAAAGCCACGCCCTTTCAAAAGGCGTGGTTTGAAGAACATGTGCTCCCTCTTAAAATCTCCTTTTTGAACAATAACCAACGCCCAATCCGGATCCACTGGGAAACAGAGGCGGGAAAGTCGATGGAAAAACCGGCAACGCCCTCGATGCAGATCCTGTCCGATCCGCTCGACCCTGAATTCACTTTGGATACCTTCTCCCCCCTTGCCTCAAACCAGATGGGATATCGAATGGCAGAGGAACTGAGCCAAGGCGCTTTTCCCACCTTCAATCCCGTCGTTTACTTCGGCCCTTCGGGGGCTGGAAAAACGCACCTTCTCACTGCGATTGCCCATGCACTTAAAGCCCAAAACAAGAAGGTCTTTTCGGTCAAAATGGAGACCTTTACCGACCATGTTGTGGGAGCGATCCGGCTCGGCCTCACAAAAGAGTTCCGAAAAGCTTACCGTGAAATTGACGTCCTGATCGTAGACGATATCCAAGAACTTGCACGCAAAAGCGCAACTCAAGAGGAGTTCTTCCACACCTTCAACACTCTTCATACACTTGGAAAACAGATTGTCCTCAGCTCCAACTGCACTCCGGCCCAGCTCCAAGAGATCGAGCCGAGATTGATCAGCCGTTTTGAATGGGGCATTGCCATTCCCCTAGCCCTTCCGAATTCGTTTACATCAATCTTGGAAGAAAAAGCGCGCCGTCTTCGCTTAGAGATGCCGGACGGCCTCTCTGATTTCCTTCTGCAGCGCTTTAGATCTCCCAAAGCAGCAGTAAACGCTCTGCATGCCCTCGCGATCCGCACCGAGCAAGTCCAAAGCTGCGAGCAAGCCCAAAGGCTTCTTCAAGACCTCCTCATAAAAGAGGGAACGGAAGCGCTTACGCACGAAAAAATCATCCAACGGATTGCAAATCACTTCGGAATCCGTCCTGAAGATATCACCGGAAAATCACAAACGAGAGAGTTTGCGCAGCCCCGGCAAATTGCCATGTACTTCTGCCGAAAACTTCTCGATACCCCCTTCCAAGCCCTCGGCAGGCTCTTTGGACGGGATCACTCTACGGTTATCTCCAGCATCCGCCAAGTCGAAAAGGCTGTTTCTGCCAAAGAACAGCCTTACGCCGAAGCCGTAGCATCGCTCTCTCTTGCCTTTTAGTCATCTCTTAGCTAGAATTTTCAATTCTAAATTTCATTTTATTTAATCAAAAAAAAATGATCTGCATTAAATCAAAAAGTGGCCGTTCGTACATTCCCCAAGAACCATTTCAACAAAGTTCGAGGAAGATTTATAACTTAAGAGATTCTATAGAGGTTAAATATCCGAAAAGGAATTGTGTATCTGAGGAGATTGCCAGAAATAGATTCCAAAGTGTTTTCAAAAAATATGGATTTTCGGGTAATGCTTTACCAACTCTTTACGCCTATTTAGGTAAAGGGAATAAGGAAGCCGGGGCCAAAGTCTTTTACAACCATGTTCGCAACAACCGAATTACAATTGAACGAGTAGGATTTAGAAAAAACTGGACTGATAAGTTTTTTGTCATTATAAATAATAAAATAGATATTGGATTCTCCCGTTCATTTTATATTGCACTTAGCCCAAGGGGAACATTAAGAGGCGCGCTTCGCAATCACCCTGGCATGCAGTGCTTTGATACAAGATACGATGAAGATCTTAGCCAAAGGATCCCCAAAGGCAGCCCTGTGAGTCGAACTCTGAATAAGGAAGGCGGGGTTCAGATCGTGGAGTTAGGAGGGGAGACTCTTTTCCAAGCAAAAAAGAAAAATCTATCAAAACCAGATCGGATGATTATTTATTGCGATCTAATCAAAGCCATCTCTCTAATTCATGAAAATGGTTTTGTTCATGGGGACTTAAAATCAGACAATGTTGTCTTAAGACGCGACCCAGCGGGAAAAATTTCCGGTGTACTCGTAATTGACTTGCAAGGATTAACCCCCTTCAACGCACCCCTTGGCCCTGATGTGGGAACTGAAGATATGTTTTCTCCCGAAAGAAGAATGAAAACCTATGAAGGGCCAAATGAAGGAGACGATATTTGGGCTTTCATGCATATGATCTGCGAAATAGAGCTTTCCACGCCCCCGGAATCCCGGTTGCTAAGTACAATCATGCTCAACCAATTTGCTATGTATAGAAACCGGCTAGAAAAGAAGCTAAGCGTCAAAAATTTTTTAAAAGAAGTGTCGCTCTTTGATCCTCCCGGTTCCAATCCACGATTGTTAGATCATCTTATTTTCAATATGGCCCGAATTTGCCGTGAAGAGCGGCCGAATGCCGTACAAATACAAAACGATCTGCTATATTGCTTGGATGAAATACAGTTGCAAAGATGAAAATGATCCCTTTAAACACTTCTTGGATTGATACTCCTTTGGGACCCATGCTAGCTGTTGGAGATGATCGGGCTCTTTATCTGCTTGAATTCATTGATAGAAGAGGGTTGGAAAAAGAAATCGAGCGCTTGCGTAAGAAAACAAAACTTCCCATAGTTCCCGGAAGGCCAAATCCAATTAAGCAGATTGAGGATGAACTTGAAGAGTATTTTTCAGGTAGAATCCAGGAATTTAAAACGCCTCTTTTTCTTCTTGGCTCCCCTTTTCAAAAAAGTGTGTGGGAAGAGCTGCAAAAAATACCTCGAGGTGAAACAAGATCTTATGCTGAAATCGCTAAAGCTATCGGTAAGCCATCTGCCTTCCGTGCCGTCGCGCTCGCCAATGGCGCTAACCAATTTGCAATTGTGATCCCTTGCCATCGCGTTATCAATAGCAATGGGGATCTAGGAGGATATGGCGGCGGAATCAAACGAAAGGAATGGCTCTTGAAACATGAGCGAAAATAAGGAATTATACCGCACTCCACCAGACAGACCAATACGATCACTATAGAGACCTGCCATACAGCGCTTGTTTGTAAATAAATATTCTGATATGCTGCTTCATCGCAAGCAATTTTAGGTGACTAGAACAAGAATGAGTTTGTGGCTATTTAATCTTATTGAGTCGGTTCTTTTTGTCGGCATGCTACTGCTTCTCCAATTTTTCTTTATTCCCAGATCAATTCACAGTTTTAATACGTGGAAATCATCCCGGCAAGATGCTGATTTAGTGCGTTTTATCCGGATGGTTGTAGCCTCTTTTTTTATTTTTTCTGGCATTTTTGTGATTTTTATTCGAGCTTTTATACGTCACTAGGCAGCGATGAGATGCGTTTTAACTAAGTTTTTATGCTTTGGGTTAGTATTTATACTGACTCCGCTTAGCAATTTATTTGGTCATTCGATTTCAAATGAATCCCGAAGGGAGTATGCTATTAAATTTCATGAAGCATTTGTTTTGCAATCTATAGGATCAACAAGAAAGGCTTACTATTGTTTCAAAATCGCTCAGCAATTGGCTCAAAAAGCAGGCGAGTCTAGTCAGAAGATACAGATTATGAACGATCTATTTGTTTGGTATCGAAAATATGGGTATTCTCTAAGAATAATGTCATGTTCTTCTGGGTGCAGTGGTGAATTTGATCCATATTTTCCTTCAGCTTTTATCCGTTATCCGCCCTTAGCCCGTATTCCCGATTACCATTCAGAATGGGGCAATACTCCGGAACAAGCTGCCCTAATACGAGAGTTTATGTTAGGGGTAGGAGAAACAATATCTGGCATTTTTTGTGTGACTGTTTCTAGTGGATTAGGAGCTGGAGTCGGCATTACTCTTACTCTTGATGGAATGCGGAGAATGTTTGTCACTTTAAATGATGCTTGGCTTTCTCATGAGAAAGCTCTTTTAGAGCTCAAACAATGGGAAGAAAAAACGAAAAACCGAATTGATAATTGATTAATTTTAAAGCATTTTTGCTCCCACCCGAGAAGATATGAAAGAAAATAAGAAAAGATGCTTTGGATCTGCGCCCGGCAAAGAGTTCTATGCTGAATACCATGATAAAGAATGGGGTATTCCGGTCTATGATGATATACGCCTATTTGAGATGCTCATCCTCGAAGGCGCCCAGGCAGGTTTAAGCTGGGAAACAATCCTCAAAAGACGAGAAGAATATCGGAAAGCGTTTTACCATTTCGACCCTTCCAAAGTCGCCAAAATGACAGATGAGGAATTGAACGCTCTCCTTGAAAATCAAGGCATTATACGAAATCGCTTAAAAATTTATGCCGCCCGCCAAAATGCGTTGGTTTTTTTACAAATCCAAAATGAGTTTGGTTCTTTTTCCAAGTATATTTGGAACTTTGTGAAGGGCACCCCTCTTGTATCACGAAGAAAATCTCTTCAGGACATACCTGCTTCTACACCCATCAGTGATGCGATCTCAAAGGATCTCAAGAAAAGAGGAATGACTTTTGTAGGGCCTACGATCATCTATGCTTTTATGCAGGCAGTCGGACTTGTAGACGACCACCTCGCTGATTGCTGGTGCTCAAACCGTTCATTATGAAGCTTTTTCTACAACCTCACTAAGCCTTTCCCTCATTCTAAGCACCAGCTCCTGCATCTTCTCTTTGCACATTACAGGTTCATTGTCATAGTTCATTGTGAAAAGGAGAAGTTTCAAAGCCTCCGGCATCCGCATTACATGGGTATGCGTATGGGGAACCTTCTGCGCAACGGCAGGGTCGTCTTGCGTATAGAGTAAAACCTCGGAAGTATGCCCCTCCTCTTCCAAAAACCGGATGAGCCTGCAGACAAGACCATGCTGCTCTTTCAGCTCATCTTCCCGTAAGTCTTCAGAAGAGCGGACGTGGCGCTTTGGAAATATCAAAAAATGAGCTCCCATCACCGGCGACTTATGATTCAAAAGTACATAAGAAAGGTCCGTCTCATAAACTTTTTCCGCATCAAGGATCTTTTGATTGCAAAATGTGCAGCTGATGGGATCGCAGACTAACTGATCCGGAATTTGAATCTCAGCTCTCGTATTTTCTCTTCGGATCTTGAACTTCTCTTGCAAAATCTCAAAAATCGGATCTCTGAGCGCTTTGATCGTTTCTGTTTTTTTCGTCCAGAGGATCGAGCGAGGCATCAGCGGTTCGCTAAATGGCAGCTTGGAAAAGGGAGGGGCCTCAGCTTGCAAAGCTGTTTTCCAATAGGATGAGCTATTTTTTATCTCTTCTTCCGTAGGAACGGCCAGAGAGCTGGAAAACCTGCCTTGCCATAAATAGTATTTCGAGCATTCAGCTCTATCGCATACATCGAACACCTGTGCGGACTCAGGCCTTGTCGGGATCACCTCAATGGTGCAGCGCCCCGGGAGCTGCCTCGGTTGGGCCTTGTTCCATTGGACAATGAGGCTCGGCGTCCCAAATTCCGTACGGAGGATCTGCTGGATCTTTTTTATAACCGATCTTAATTCAATGCTCTCCTCTTCCGTTACGTCGGTCAGTGCTTTAACAGAGCGCTTTAACACAACTGCCAAATGATTGATCACCCTCGGCTCGCCTGGCATGTATACTTCAACAGATGCGTTCCTCCAAAGAAGAGTTGGCTTTTTCAGAGGCTTCTCCTTGGCCCCTTCTTTTTGCATTGCATCGACAGAACCGAATTGGATTTGGGCAGCTTGATTTGCCGATAGCACCTTCTTGAAATACTCAATATCGATGCCATTTTCTTTTAAAAAAGCATTCCACAGCTTTTCTTGCGATTGCTCAACTGTCCAAACTTCAGAATATATAGGAGTTACATCAAACATCCGGCTCCCTCAACAAAGAAGCGCGATAGCTTAAAGAAAATTCTTCATTAGGTCAAGACCATAGACTTGCAACCCAAGCTTTAATATCGGCAAGAGCTTGGTTTTGGACCGTGGGCGCCAACGGCAAATCCAAAAACCCGTGAATCACTCCGGAATAACACTGATACCGCACTTGAACATTCGCCTGCTGAAGCGCTTCTGCATATTGTTTGCCCTCATGCTTCAGTGCATCATGTTCAGCCGTTATGATAAAACAAGAAGGCAGCCCGGAGAAATTGTCACTTTTGAGTGGCGATGCATAGGGACTTTCTCCCTTTTCCGGCGAAGAGAGGTACGATTGGATAAAAAATTGTACGTTTTCATAGGAAAGAAGCGACTTATCCGGACTCTCTTCATAATTCTTACGGTTCAGCTCACAAATCAGAGCCGGATAAATCAGCAATTGCGCTGCGACTGAAAACTCCTTTTGATCACGGCACATCAAAGCAACTGCTGCAGCCAAGTTGCCTCCCATGCTCTCGCCGCAAAGAATCACTTTTTCGGGATCTCCTTTCAATGTCGACGCATTCGAAACAATCCATTTAGCTGCGTCATAACAGTCTTCTAAAGGAATTGGAAAAGGAAACTCCGGCGCAAGACGATATTCGACTGCAGCGACTAAAGCGCCTGTCTCATTGGCCATTTTCCGGCAGATCATCTCGCTTTCATCTACGCTTCCATACACCCATCCGCCTCTATGATAATAGATTATGACCGGAAGAACCCCGATTTTCTTGGGTGTAAAAAGCCGGATGTTTATGGGGCCGTTTCTTCCAATAACAACCTTGTCCTCTTTCATCCCTATCGGCTCCAGCATCTCCTCGGGTACTGAAAACATCCTCTTGATCGTCAAACGCTGCTCCGGAATGGAAAGATGGGCAATCGCCGCAAATGTCTCGGCAAACGTTCGCAAAAATTCAGTAGTTTCAGAATCTAAATGAGCTGCACAAGAAGTGCTTGTTGACATAAGAACCTCGTCAATTCAATTTTTACAGACACAGTAACACGAGGTGAAATTTTAGACAAAAAAACACCTTCTCCACAGAGTGTAGAGAAGGCTGAGTGAAAAACTTAGATCTTGAGGAATCGCTCGCCCGGTTTTCCGCCGGCCAAGCCAGGATGTGCGCCGCTGGTCGGCTGCTGCGGAGGCATCGGGAACTGGAAAGGCCCAGGGTCTTCGCCTGCGCAAATCTTAGATACGATCTCACGCCACTTCTCTACCGTCTCAACAAACAGCGGGGCAAATCGGCGGAGCGCATTTGCATCCACGCCCAAGCCCATATCCAAGACGCAGTGCATCAAGATCAGCTCTTCTTTCGGAGCAACCCCAATGCCGCCGCCGGCCATCTGGCCGCCTAGCATCGACCCTTCCAAAAGACGCGCGTACAGCTTCAGGAGGATTTTTTCATCTTTGGGAAGGCCATCTAAGATGGGAGAGTAGAGATAGAGCCTGTCAGAATTGGGCTCATAGGTAATATGTAAGGAAAAGGTATTATCTATACCTAAAATACAGGTATTGTTTTCATCAAACAGCAAGCCCTCGAGATTCAGTTCCTTACCAAACTCTCGTAGATTCGCCTTGGCATTTTCAAACGACATGAATTCCTCCTAAAATTTTGCTAACCGCTTCGCGATTCATAGAATACAGCAAATGAGCACGAAACGTTATAAATCTTTTCATCCAAAGAACGCAAGAAAATTCCATGGATTTGCCCAAGCCTCTTTTGCCCGTGCAAGCGCATTTAAACCATAATACATTTTATCAATTTTTAACATTTTAAACCATTTTTATTTCCATTAAATTTATTATTATATATACATCAAATTCATGACCCCGAACCTTAAAATCAGAACCGGTTCCCCTGAGCCTTTGGGACTTAGCTTTCACGAAAACACTCTCAATTTTGCCATCTATTCAACCCACGCTACAAAAGCCGCTCTCGGGCTCTTTTTTGAAGGCAAGCAAGAGCCGGACATCGAAATCCCCTTGGAAGGACCGTACATCGGAATTTGGCATATTGCCATCGAGGGAATCCCAAAAGGCGCTTCCTATGCTTACCGCTTCGAGAGTTCAGAGGAGTGCATTTTGAAAAAGCCTTGGCTCTCGGACCCTTACGCCAAGGCATATTCCAGCACATACCGATGGGGTGATTTTTCTACGCCAAGACTTCCCTTCCTCTGTTCTTGCGACCCTCTTCCCCCGTTTGACTGGCAAGGAGTGGCAAAACCCCGGATTCACCTTGAAAACCTGGTGATCTATGAGATGCACATAAGAGGATTTACCATAGACCCCTCCAGCTCCGTCTCGAAACCGGGAACCTTTCTCGGTGCGATCGAAAAAATCCCCTATTTAAAACAGCTTGGCGTCAACGCCGTCGAGCTCATGCCGATCTTCGAGTTCGACGAGACGCACATGAAGACCGTTCATCCGAAAACGCAAGAGAGGCTTGTCAACTATTGGGGCTATAGCCCGCTCAGCTTTTTTCTCCCGATGAGCCGCTACGCCTCAGATCCGAAAAACGCAAGTCTCGAATTCAAAACATTTGTCAGGGAGATGCATCGCGCAGGGATCGAGGTGCTGCTTGATGTCGTCTACAACCATACCCCCGAAGACAAAGAGTACGTCTCTTCGTATCGCGGAATTGACAGATCAGCCTACTACATCCTCGATGACAAAGGCCGGGACCAAAACTACAGCGGCTGCGGAAATACATTTCAGTCCAATACCCCCGCCGGGTCCAGGATTATTCTCGATTCCCTTAGGTATTGGACCAAAGAAATGCAGGTCGATGGGTTCCGTTTCGATCTCGCTTCCATTTTGACAAGAGACAAAAACGGCAAACCTCTTGCAGACCCGCCAATCCTTAAATTGATCGCCAAAGACCCTATTTTGAAAGGCGCCAAGCTAATCGCAGAACCATGGGATGCAGCGGGACTCTATCAAGTCGGACAATTCCCCAAATGGGGCTCTTGGTCAGCATGGAACGGCCCGTATCGCGATACCGTCCGCAGGTTCATCAAAGGAACAGACGCCCAAGCCGGGGCTTTTGCTAACGCCCTATGCGGCAGCGAACCGAGCTACGGCCCCGCCCATACCCCCCTCTCCAGCATCAATTTCATTACAGCCCACGACGGTTTTTCCCTTTTAGATCTAGTGAGCTTCCAAGACAAACACAATGAAGACAACGGAGAGGAAAACCGCGACGGCTCGAACAGCAACGACAGCTGGAATTGCGGAGCGGAGGGTAAAACAGAAGATCCGGCTATCCTCGAGCTGAGAGAAAGGCAAATGCGGAACTTTCTCCTCGCTCTCTTTTTCTCCCAAGGCATTCCCATGCTGGTTATGGGCGACGAAGTTGCGCACACGAGAAAAGGGAACAACAATCCCTATGTGCAAGATAACGAGATCAACTGGTTCAGCTGGAATTTCTCTAAAGAGCAGACTGACCAGATAGAATTTATCTCCGCTCTCATTAATTTCAGAAATAGACACAAAGCCTTGCATCGAAAAGAGTTTTTAAAACCTTCCGATATTGAATGGCATGGAACGGCCCCCGGGCATCCCGATTGGGGGGTCGCCTCGCGCTTTGTCGCATTCTCCTTAAAAGACGCGCATATCTACGCCGCATTTTATGCAGGCCATGATGAAATCGCGATCACCCTCCCACCTTCTCCTCATGGAAAAATCTGGAAAGAAATCCTCAATACCCAGCTTCCCTGGGGCCAGCACTTTCTAAAAAACCCCAGTGACGGAAAAGCGATTCAAAGAGAGCTGAAAATGGCACCCTATTCCGCAATAGTCGCAATTGCAATCTAACTCGCTCCTTGGTACAGTTTCTTGATAAATGGAATGCAAGGAGTCCCATGCGCCGCTTCATCCCTATCTTACTTACTTTGACCTCAATTTCGTGCAGTAAATCAGGAACCGAGCTGACCCGCTTCTACGAAGACGGCAGAGCAAAACCCGTCGTTGCCATTGCCTCTGTCATCGATGCTACATCCATCGATCTTCCCTGGAGCCTCTCGGAGGAATTGACTTCAATGGTTGCAAATAGCGTCTCGCAAGACGGCAGAATCTGCGTTAGCTGCAAAGACGATCTCGATTCAACCGACAGCCCTTTCGGCCAGGACCTCGCCTGGATCAAACGGGAGTTCCCCGAAGACCAGTTTGTCGTATTCATGGAATTAGTAGAGCATGATGTTCAACCTGTTGAAACTAAAGGAAAAGCTGAGCCTTTTGAGACAGCGATGAACCTCAACACAACGATGAAGCTGCGCGTGATCGACATAAGGTCCCTAACGCCAAAAATCGTCTTGCAAGAACAAGTGCGAAGCTCCTACTTCATCCCAAAAAACGCGATCCCAACAGACTACTCGCTCTCCGGATGGGGCACAAACGACTTTTATGGCACCCCAATGGGACAAGCCCATAAGCAACTCATCCAAGAGTTGGCTCAGCGGATCGGCGACTACATCCAATTGGCAAAAAGCCGATGAGTGAATTTGCAGAGGAGCTTGGCTCTGCCGTTCTTGCTGCTGTAGCATCGCTAATTGCTGTTACAATTGGTTGGAAAAAGGGTTTTTTCCAGCCTTTGCAAAATGAAAAACCAAGAAACCCTCCAACTTTTCTGCTTGTCCTTATCGCATTCGGCATCTATTTTGCTGCAGGACTGATCATTCCCCAATTTTTTACTAAAGCGCTTCTTGCCGCTACCTCGCAAGAAGCGCGAGTCGAAACTACCACGCTAGCCTCTTTTATCATCTCTCTTTCCATTTTCCTTGCTCTTCTCCTTTTTCTATTTGCGTTGCACAAGCCAATTCGCCAAGCGATCTTGCTCCGGAGCGGATACTTTGAGCCGAAAAAAGATCTCTCTCTTGCCGCCGCAGCTTGGCTTATCTCATTCCCTATCGTCCTTTTGATTGGAAGCTGCATAGATCTTCTTCTTTATTCTATCTATGGAACCTTCGATTTCCCCGACCAGATCGCCGTCCTCTTTTTGAAGATGACCTTTGAAAAACCCGGCTTTCTCGTTTTGGCAATGAGCTCCATTGTCCTTTTCGCTCCTCTTATTGAAGAGACGCTTTTTAGAGGATTTCTTCAAAGCTGGCTTAGACGCCACCTTGCACCCCTCCCCTCTATCGCCATCTCTTCGATCCTCTTTACCTCATTCCATTATTCGGGAGATCAAGGAGCCTCCAACATCTCAATACTCAGTTCGCTTTTTGTCTTAGGATGTTTCCTGGGCTTTCTCTATGAACGGCGCCAATCGCTCTTTTCACCTTTGCTCTTGCATGGGCTTTTCAACGCTCTTAGCGCTGCAAATCTCTATATTTCGAGCGCTCTGTGACCTTTCGATTCTATGGCATCTCCGATATCGGACTAAACCGCCCAACCAATCAAGATTATTGGTCTGCGCTTCCCGATGTTGGATTTTTCGCTCTGGCCGATGGGATGGGGGGCCGAAAGGGAGGGGAGATTGCGGCAAGGGAGGCGATCGAGAGCCTGGGCGAATCAATCCGCCAACTACTGCCTTCCTCCGACAAGGAAAAGAGCCTTTCCGAAGAGCTTCTGCGAGCGATCGAGCAGGCAAATCTATGGGTCTATAAAATGGGGTGCGATATTTTACCCTTGGCGGGAATGGGCACCACACTCGCCTGCCTTCTCTGGACCCCGGAGTGCGTCTATTGCGCCCATGTCGGCGACAGCAGGATCTATCGGCTACGCAAAAATAAATTGGAGCTCTTGACGCAAGACCATTCTTTATTTACACGCTGGGTCATCAAAAAAAAAATGGCCGGCCCCTCTCCTCCAAAAAATATTATTACTCGCGCAATCGGGACAAAAGGCCGCGCGAATCCGGAGCTGACCACCCTTGCCCCCGATCCAAATGATCTCTTCCTTCTCTGCAGCGACGGGCTCAGCGACTTCGTTTCTTTACTTGAACTCGAATCAATCTTAAATGCCTCCCAAAACTTGGAATCTTCGGTCCGTTCCATGATTCAAAGGGCGAAAAATAATGGGAGCAGTGATAACATTACAGCTCTCATCATTTCAAACTAGGATGACAAGGTGAATAGCCGCATCTATCTCGATAACAATGCGACGACATCTCTCGACCCAAGGGTATTCAAAATAATGCTGGCTGAATTCAGCGGACCGCCGGCAAATCCATCCAGCATCCACTATTTTGGCCAGCAAGCAAAATCACAGCTCCAAGAGGCGAGAAGCAGAGTCGCTTCTTTTTTTGAAGCCAAGCCTCAAGAGGTCCTTTTTACCTCCGGCGGCACTGAGAGCATCAATCTTCTTTTACGCGGCTTTTTTTCCTCTAAACCCCGCGGCCACCTCATCACTACTGCGATCGAACACTCTTCTATCTATAAAACGGTAAAAGCACTAGAGGGCGCCGGACTAAACGTCACATTCGTCCCCGTCGGCCCTTGGGGCGCCCCCCTCCCGGAGGCTGTGAAAGAGGCTATCCGCCCCGACACACAAGCGATTATCCTCTCTGCTGCAAATGGAGAGACCGGCGTTAAACTAGACCTTGAACAAATCGCCGCCATCGCGGAAGAGAGGGAAATCTCTCTTATCCTGGATGCCGTTGCCCTAGTGGGAAAAGAGCCGATGCCCATGCCTTCCGGCGTCAGCGCTATTGCTTTCTCCGGCCATAAGTTCCACGCTCCAAAGGGAGTCGGCGCCGCTATCATCCGCCCATCCTTCAAAATCACCCCTCTTTTTACGGGGGGAGAGCAAGAGCATTCCAGGCGCGCCGGCACAGAAAACCTCGCAGGGATCTTAGGGCTGGCTGAAGGGATCCGGATTCTCCAAGAAAACCAGTTAGAAATTACACAGCGGCTTCAAGATTTACGCAGCCACTTTGAATTGAGCCTTATGCGCACTCTCGACGGGATAGAAGCCAATGGAGAAGGGCCGCGAGTTCCAAACACTTCGAATCTTTTCATTGATGGCGTGGACGGTGAGACGCTTCTCATTCATCTCGACATGGCAGGCATCGCCGCCAGCCACGGCTCGGCCTGTTCATCCGGAGCCCTCGAGCCGTCGCGAGTCCTCATCAATATGGGGCTAGGCCAAAAAAGAGCCCGCTCTTCCCTTCGCTTTTCTTTTAGCAGGTTCAATACCAGAGAAGAAATTGACATTTGTCTTGAGAGAACCACCGAGATCATCTCTAAACTTAGAACGTATCAATGAGAGAGCGTGCAATCCCTTATATTCAATCAATCTCGAGCTCATGGAGAGGAAATGAACGGTTTGCATTTTGGATCGTAAAAAAACTTAAACCTAAAATCATTGTCGATCTCGGGTTAAACATGGGACTTTCTGCAATCTCGTTTGCTTATGGCAATAAAGGCGGCCATACGTTTGGCATCGATTGGCTCCCTACCGAGAATTTCTCCCAAAAAAGAGCTGAGATGGAAAGCGCATTCCACAATATCCTCAATGCAATCAGACTGAAGTGCGTTAAAAACCTCCATCTGATCATCGGACCAGTCCCGGAAATTTCCAAAAAATGGAATAAAGAAATCGATCTTTTGCATATCGACGGCATCTACAATTATGAAGATATCAAAATGCACTACGCACATTGGAAGCCCTTTTTGAAAAAGGATGCCGTGATCTTGATTCATGAGATTGCAGCACATCCAAATGAAATAGGCCGATTTTTTGATGAGCTCCCTTTCTATAAAACCCATTTGCCTTACGGAAACGGGCTTGGGATTGCAACTCCTAATGCCGATCTCTACCAAGAGATCGATCAAGGAAAGCTCCGTCGACTGTTTTAACAGGCAGTATATTTTCTAAATTTTAATTCAAACTATCCTGTCATCGTTTTGTTTTTTGATTAGACTTTATTTGCCCAGGGCGATTTAACTAAAATTTTTTGACACATTCGAACAGAAAAATCTTGCCAACATTCCCTTCAGATACCCGATACCAAAAGTTGCAGCCCGCCTAACTGAAGCAAGCCCTCTTTCTGGATCTACGACTGCAGCCATGTTCATTGCCAAGCGACGGAACAACCCCATATTCTCCGCGCTATTCCCTCTATCCATCAAATTCTCGTCCTCTTCAAATATCACATCAGCTACCCAGTGGCAGCAATTCTCGATATGCCAATGCTGTCGGACCCATTTAGCAAAATCTTTGGCAGATGCTCGACGGCTTGAAATATACTGGTTCCGCCTGAAAGTTACCCAAAACATGGAAATAAAATGTTTACTAGCA
>JAKBAE010000021.1 GCA_021809325.1 bacterium | reverse complement strand
GGTGCAAACATGAGCGTTTTTCCGATGCAAAACGGCTTTTTTACATCGAGGTTGATCACGTTCATTGTCATTTCCCACTTACCACTCAGGCTATTGCTCAACGCGAAACCGGTGGACCCCAGAACCGTACCGCTCATAAGCGAAAGAATCTGGTCATCAGATCCAAACGCTGTCTTAGTTCCTGGATCTGCATGGAAATAGGTCCACATGGCATCGAGTTCCCAGTAGTCGTCGAGCGTAAAACCAAGAGTAAGCCTTCCGGCCGGATCATACTGATAGTCCGGCTCGATATTCGCGATCACATAATTGGGATGGGCCACCGCAAAAGGATATTTTGCCCCATAGCGGAGGTTTTCCATGATCGCTTTGAAATACATGAACTCCAGCGTGACCGACCCGATGGGCGACGGCCAGCAATCGCGATCTTTCGGGCAGAGCCGTTTTTCAGGAGGAGGAGGCACAATCGGGGCCTGCGGAGGGCAGGAAGGAGGTGTTGGTTGGCAACATGGAGCCGGCGGCTTTGGCTCGGAATAGCACTCGGGAGGAGGTGCCGGCACCTGAACGCCGATCACACTCGATCCCTGGAGCGACGATCTCTTGGGAGCAGGAGCCGACGTCTCAGCTTGCACAGCTGCTGTTTCTTCAAGAGATTTCGAAGAATCGACGGGTTCTGCCTCTTGGCTTACAATCTCCGATGAAGTTTCTTCACTGACTGTGAGCTCCAATTTGACGGCCTGCTCGGCTTCTTGCGCCGTTCCCAAGCATGGAAATACAAAACCTAGCCAGAAAAGACGCCCTCCACTCAAAAGACGCTTCGGCTTCCGAGGCTTTTGATTGCATTGCATAGCGTCATCTTTTGTTTTAAATGATTTCATGCTTTACCCGTTTCTTCTTTTGTCTTTGCTTTGCGTTTGCGACGCGTAGGAATTTTTTTTAATCCCCCTTGAGGCTCTTTGCGATTTTTCATCGCCTCTAAAAACTCCAAGTCTTCAAGAGAGACTATTGCGGCTAGCATTTTACCTTTGCGAGTCAAAATCACTCTTTTCCCTGCATAGGCAACTTCGTTTACTACATCTGTCAGACAACTTCTCGCATCCGAAAATGGTATCATGGTCATAGCTGCACCCTTGTACTTATAGGAGCATTTGTACAATTATTAATCAACAACTGAATAAAAGAATTTTTTATAGCGGGGAATAAACTTCTAAAAACTAAGGAGTTTCAGAAAAAAAATCCTCTTTTCCGAAGCGCGCTGGCAACATGTTCTTTGAAATTTTTGTCAGAATAATCGATGCAATCCGTATGATTTGAGCCAATCTCTGAGATCTCCACGTACTGATTCAGCACCTCGATGGACAACTTACCCTCAGCCTTATCTCTGAGAGAAGAGACCCATTCCCTATTCTCATCGCCGCCGCCTTTCCCCGACTGAGACGCGAGCATCTCCGTCAAAGCCTCATCGTAGTATTTGCGCAGTTTGGACGGAGTACCGATGCGATTGCACCAGAAAGATTTGTTGATCCCCCAAAGAATGACGCTGCGAATCTCCTCTGCGCTGTGCGCCTTCAAAAGTTCGGCCAAATGGTTTAAGGAATGTTCCCGAATTTGTCCGCCGCTGATCGGATTGTAAGAGGGCGTCAGCTTGCGGCGCTCTTGAATCATCAGATCCAAAATCTCTTTGGCCTCTTTCATTTCAGGTGTCGGGTCTTCATACTCCTTGGCAAGCGGCAGCTTCTCAACACCGCGAGGCAGATAATATTTTTCCTCATTCAGATAGAGAATATCTACAACCGGCGTCCTCTCATACTTTTTCAGATAGCCCAATCGCTTGGCGACGGAGTAGGCGTCCTCCAGGATTTTGTTTGCACGGTCCTTTTTCCTTCTATAAACCGACTCGGGCATCTTCAGTTTGATCGCCATCTCTTCCGGAGGGCAGCGAACGATGAACTCCTTTTTATCCCGATCTGTTCTCCTTTGGAGCTCAAACAGATAACGCAAAAGCAAGAGAAACCGGAAAGTATAGGATGAAGCCTTTCTCTGCCCAATAATCCCCCGAACCTCTTCGCGCCAGTTAAATGGGATCAGCATAAAATAGCTTTCCCTCTGATCGAGGAAAATAGAGCTAGGGATAATCTCATAGTAATTAAGAAGGCCGGTTTTCTTGCTTCGGATCTCTTTGATCGTAAAGAGAGTATCGACGGCGATCACCTCTTCTTTCAAAAACTCCCCATCCCGGTCTTTCTTAGGAATACCCTCTTCGTCCAAAGCAAGCCTTGTATAAAAAAAGCAGTATTGGCTCGTTCCGAGATGTTTGAAGGCCTTTAAAGCAACCTGCACCTCGCCGGCGCTCTTCTGGTTTACATTTCCCCAGCGCAAAATCTCCGACTGGGTCGCCTTAAATTTCGGGATCCTATCGACATATTTATAAGAATCGGGAACCTCTCCGCGCGGATATTTTTCCTTGGCGTGGGCCGGGATATCTACAGGCTCCAGGTTCCCCTTGTAGCGCGTCTTGGTAAGCCCATGCAAAATCCCCTCCATCATCCGCAGCTGAATATCGGTCAAGTCGATGCCGTAGCGGGAAATCTCCCCCTCAAGACTCACTCCATACGTTTCAGCAAACTCTTTCACCTTCTCTTCGCTAAAAAGAGAAATCTGCTGCTCGCTGCCAAGAAGGTTTCTTACAGAATGAAGACTGATTTGGGTAGCTTGATCCAGATCCGGCGAATCCATAGGGGCACTCAATTGCGTTCTTTAGAAAAAAGCTAGGTAAAACTTCCATTTCAAACAAGGAGAAATTAAGGGCTCCGCCCTTGGACCGGCCAAAGGGGCAAGCCCCTCTGGACTCCCCAGTGTTTTTTTCCTGCGGGCGCAGAAAAAAAACACAAGGGGTTCCAAGGGGACTTGTCCCCTTGGCCGGGCGGAGCCCTTAAATTTGATTCAATTCGCAATCTGTCGCAAAATGCCTTTCGCAATCTGTCGCACTTCCCGAGTGGCTATTCCTAATTTGCCGCAAAATCCTTCGCAATTTGTCGCATTTTCCCTGCAGCAATTCATAATTTGTCGCGCTCACCCTATGGCGATTCGTAATTTGTCGCAGTTTTCATTGGCAATTTGTCGCACTATAGAGGGGCTTATTCATAATTTGTCGCAACTTCCCTTGAGCATTCGTAATCTGTCGCACCCGTTTCCTTTCGCGAGCTTCGTAATTTGTCGCACTATAGAGGGGCTATTCGCAATTTGTCGCATTTTTTCTCCTAAACATTCGTAATTTGTCGCGAAATCTATTGGTGATTTGTCGCGTTTTCCTAGTGCTATTCGCAATTTGTCGCAGAGACAGAGGCGTCTATTCCTAATTTGTCGCACTTTAGAGGAGCTATTCGCAATTTGTCGCAGATCCATTCCTAATTTGTCGCAAAATCATTCGCAATTGATCGCAGATTCATTCGCAATTTGTCGCACTTTCCAAGGGAGTACATATATATATAGAATCTATATAGAACTTAGAGAAAAAGGGGGCTGGTCTTCCCAAGGCAGGACGAGCATTTGCGTATATATAGGAATTTTTGCAAATATTGCTTGGGGGACACAGAAATCAACAAAGCGCAAACGAAATGCTTGAGCGAAAGGGAGTAAATTCGACCCAGACCCCTAAACCGGACCTACCGCATTCCAAAGAATCGGAGATGATGGTTTTGGGCTGTATGCTTTCTTGCCAGTATGCACTGAAAAGCGCAAGCTATGCCTTGGAAGCCGCGGATTTCTATTTTAATGAGCACAAGTTCATTTTCCAGGCGCTCTTGCAGCTCTATCATGAGGGAAAGCCTGGTGAGATTCACCTGGCTGCAGAAATGCTCCGGAAGGGAGATCGCCTGCAAGCTGTCGGGGGGGTAGCGTACCTTGCGAGTTTGGCGCAGTTTGCAGGCACCTCTTCAAATATTCAAGAGTACATCGAGATCCTCAAGGCCAAGTCCTTCAACAGGCAAGCCTATTATCTTTTGGAAGAGGGCAAGCGGGAATTTTTTTCAGATCCGACCGATCCGATTGGCCATGTAGAAAAGATGCGCCATCAGCTTGTAGATCTGGGGAGGCGGTATTCATCGAGCGATAAGGCGTCGGTTGGGGAAATCCTATCCGGTGCAAAATCTAGGGTCGATCCGATTCCTTTGATCGAACGGATTGAGGAGAGGCGCCAATATTTTAAAAGGCATAACAAGCCTTTTATGACAGGAATCCCCACCGGGTTTGCAGAGCTGGATCGGGAGGCGATGATTCTGGAAGAGACGAATTTGGTCGTTATCGCAGCAAGACCTTCTATGGGCAAGACTGCGCTTGCCATCAACATAGCAAACCATGTCTCTGTCGAGAGGCGAAAGCCGGTCTTAATTTTTTCTCTCGAAATGGGAGGCGATCAGCTCGTTGAGCGCTTTTTGTCTCTGCGTACGGGGATTTCGGGTGAAAGGATCAAGCGGGGGGAGCTGAGCGACGAGGATTTCGAAGCGCTTCAAAGAGAAGAGAAGGTCCTTCGCTCCGCCCCTCTTTTTATTCAAGATAAAGAGAGCGCCTCCATTTCGCAGATCCTCTCGAAGGCCAGGCGTTTGAAAGAGGAAGAAGATATCAGCTTGATCGTAATCGACTATCTGCAGCTCCTCTCTGTCGGAGGCTCCGCGGAAAGCCGTCAGTACGAGGTCGCCGAGATTTCGAGAAAGCTCAAAATGCTTGCCATGGAGATCCGGGTGCCCCTCATCTGTATTTCGCAGCTGTCGCGCAAAGTCGAAGAGAGAAGGGATCATCGGCCGATGATGAGCGATCTTCGCGACAGCGGCCAGATCGAGCAGGATAGCGATGTGGTTATCTTTATCCAGCGCCGCGAATATTACGATCCGGGCGAATCGCCGGGAGGAGCGGAGATGATTGTAGCCAAAAATCGCAACGGGAGCACGATCCCATCGATCCCAATGCACTTTGATGGCAAAAGCGGCCGATTTTCTTCTGCGGTTCGCGAATCGGCTCCTTTCAAGCCAAAACCAACCCGCCTCCGGTCCGATCGCTTCTTGCACGAAGGCGGGCATCCTTTATTGCGCTAAGTAGTTTTTTATTATGGTAAATAATTATTTTTTTGATAGAAAAGGGGTAGGTTGTTAGTTTCTAACAAAGCTGTGCGCGTGTCAAGTTTTAGTCTTTCTAGTTAAGTGTACTGTTCGGTGTTAAAAACAAAAAGCCAATAAGATCTCCGCGCACAGAAATCATAATTAAAAAAATATAATTCGAGTATTTTATGTCTCTAAATAATACAAGTAATTACAACACTCCTTCAGACACAATTCTTATATCAAATGGATCTCCGTATAATACTGCGGTTGGGTTGACGGATTTAGCAAGCTCTTCTATTGCTGGAACAAATAATAGTGCTTTAGGTTATCAAGCCCTCAACTCAAATCTTTCCGGTTCTAACAATGTTGCGATAGGATCTCAAGCTCTCTTTTTAAACACGGGAGATAATAACGCCGCAGTCGGATTTCAAGCCCTCTACACTAACGCGGGAGGCGGCGGCAATACGGCTGTAGGTTACTCTTCACTTTACAGCAATACGCTTGGAAATTCTAATACGGCAATAGGTAGTGGTGCGCTCAATAGCAATACGACGGGAGGTTCTAACACGGCGATAGGGGTCTCAGCGTTAAACTTCAACACTGGAGGCACCGACAACACGGCGATAGGCATCAATTCGCTTGAAGGAAACACGACAGGAAACAACAACACAGCGGTAGGTAATAGTGCGCTTAATAGCAATACGATAGGAAATGACAATACGGCAGTAGGCGCTGAAGCGCTCTTGAACAACCTCACGGGAAGCGCAAACATAGCGATAGGCAACTATTCTCTCCACGTGAATTCAACCGGTACCCAAAACACGGCGATAGGATTTGAAGCCCTGTATTCAAATGTAGAATCGAATAATACAGCTATTGGTTATCAAGCGCTCTATGTCAATACGACCGGCAGCGCCAACACAGCCGTTGGCTATCATGCTCTCAACGCCTTAACAACCGGTGGATCTTGCACGGCAGTAGGATTCAATGCGCTTGCCTCCAACACAACGGTCAGTTTCAGCACGGCGTTCGGCACCGGTGCTTTGCAGGGAAACACCGTAGGGATAGGCAACACGGCTATGGGATATCGCGCGTTAGCTACCAATGTAGGTGGAACTGCCTGCGTAGCGGTAGGTCACGAGGCGCTTAGCCAGAATCTTGCAGGTTCCAACGTAGCAATGGGGTATCAAGCTCTCTATCTCAATACGACAGGGGTGCAAAACACTGCAATTGGCACCGCAGCGATGAATGTAAACACAATAGGATTGCAGAACGCAGCGCTAGGGGATTTTGTTCTCTTCGGAAACATAACAGGAAGTAAAAATACGGGTGTGGGCTTTCAAGCGCTCTACCGCAATGAGACTAACGCCAATACGGCGGTTGGCTACCAGGCTCTCTACGTCAACGCTGCCGGCGGCACTTGCACAGCTATAGGATATAATGCTCTGAATGCCAACCTAGCAGACTTTTCTACAGCGGTGGGTGGGAACGCTCTTGCGGCTAACACGACGGGGGCAAACAACACGGCTGTAGGAGCCTCGGCGCTCGCCGCTAATACGACAGGTGTGAACAATACAGCGTTTGGATATAACGCGTTGCTCAACAACCTGGCAGGAAATGACAGTACGGCTATTGGGTATCAAGCCCTTTATAATTCTACCGCCAGTCAAACCACTGCCGTGGGAAGTAATGCGCTATTAAACAATACGGGCGGCATCCAAAATACGGCTGTTGGATACAATGCTCTTGCTGCCAACACCACCAATCAAGAGTGCACTGCTGTCGGCTTTGGTGCGCTTGCCAATAATGCCGCCGATTACAATACAGCGCTTGGCGCAAGAGCTTTGCAAGCAACTACATCGGGCGTATCTAACGTAGGTGTGGGTAACAGGGCGCTGATCGTAAATACATCGGGCAGAGAAAACACTGCGATTGGAAGCTTCGCAATCGCAAAAAACACCACGGGATCTAATAATACGGCCCTTGGATATTTTTCTCTCTACGCCAACATTACGGGTTCCGATAATGTCGCGCTTGGCAATCAATGTCTTGTCAACACAAAAACTAATCAAAACGTAGGAATTGGAAGCCAAACTCTCCTTCTAAATTCGATAGGCATGAACAACGTCGCCGTTGGGTATCAAATTATGTTTGCTGATTCGTCATCCAGCAACAATACAATCGTTGGAAGCGAAGCGCTCTCCGGCAGTTTTGCAGCGGGCGACAATAATACGGCTGTTGGATTTCAAGCTCTCTACAACTCCACTGCCGGAAATGAGTGTGCTTTTGGATATCAAGCGTTGTTTTCGAATACATCTGGTGGAAGCAACACTGCTTTAGGTTATCAGGCGCTCTACAACAACATCACGGGAAGCGACAACATTGCTATTGGGTATCAATCGCTTTACAACAACACAACGGGAAGCGACAACATCGCTATCGGTTATCAATCGCTTTACAACAACACGACCGGAAACTCGAATGCAGCTTTAGGAACTGGGTCGCTCTACAACAACATAGCAGGAACTGATAATACGGCTGTGGGGTATCAAGCCCTTTATAATTCTACTGTTAGTCAAACCACTGCACTGGGAAGCAACGCGCTATTAAACAATACGAGCGGCATCCAAAATACAGCTGTTGGATACAATGCTCTTGCAGCCAACACTACGAATCAAGAGTGCACTGCTGTTGGATATAATGCGCTTGCCAATAATGCCGCCGATTACAATACAGCACTTGGCGCAGGAGCCTTGCAAGCAACTACATCAGGTTTATCTAACGTAGGTGTGGGTAACGAGACGCTGATATTGAATACATCGGGCCAGGAAAACACTGCGATTGGAAGCTTCGCACTCTCAGGGAACACCACGGGATCTAACAATACGGCCCTTGGATATTTTTCTCTCGTCTCCAACATTACTGGTTCCGATAATGTCGCGCTTGGCAATCAGTCTCTTGTCAATACAACAACAAGTCAAAACATAGGAATTGGAAGCAGAGCTCTCCTTCTAAATTCGACAGGCGCAAACAATGTAGCCATAGGGTATCAAGTTTTGTATCTTATTTCGCCAACCAGCAACAATACGGTTGTTGGAAACGAGGTGCTCACCAGCGTTGGTGGAGGAGGCGACAACAATACGGCTGTGGGATATCGAACTCTCTACAAATCTATTGCCGGAAATGGGTGTGCTTTTGGATACCGAGCGTTGTTTGCGAATACATCGGGTGGAAGCAACACTGCTTTAGGGTATCAGGCACTCTCCAGCAACACGGCGGGGCAAAATAACACAGCCGTGGGCTATAACGCTCTTTCCGCTAACGTAACCGGAGCTCATAACACCTCTATCGGATTCAATTCGGGAAAGGCGTATACCGGATCGGAGAGCAGCAATATTTGTATCGGGGCTTCCGTAACGGGGACAGCCGCGGAAAGTAATACGCTTCGCATCGGTGCCGCAACGGGAGCAGGAGCAGGTCAGCTCAATAAGGCCTTTATTCAGGGCTGTTCCGTTTCGAATAGCTTGTCAAGTTCTTTGCGATCGCTCACTTTGGATTCCTCTACCGGTCAGTTTGGGGTCAGCTCTCCAGCTTTTACCTCCACAGCAACCCGAGTATTCACCGCTAGCGGAACTTATACACCTAGCTCTGGAATGGTTTATTGCATTGTTGAGTTAGTGGGAGGCGGAGGCGGTTCTGCTTCTCCGAGCAACACGGGAGCCAATCAGGTAGCCGTCGCGACCGGAGGGGCTGGAGGAGGCTATTGCCGCAAAACTTTCTCTGCCACCACTATTGGCGCATCTCAATCTGTGACAATCGGAAGTGGTGGAGCGGCAAATTTAAGCGGCGGAAATAGTGCTTTTGGTGTTTTGCTGACCGCAAATGGAGGAGGCCCTGGGAATAATGGAGGGGCCGGAGCCGGATCGTCAGCAGTTGGTGCAGCCGGCGGAACGGCTACAGGGGGAGACATCAATATAGCCGGGCAATCTACCAATGAAGTGGGAACAATTTGGAATAGTACGGGCATAATTACTGCCGTTTCTCCAGGTGGAGGTTCCGTTTTAGGTTTGGGTGGAGCCTCGAGTTTTTGGACTTCAAGCACTCATACTCTCTATTCGGGGACTGGATATGGGGCAGGAGGAGGAGGCTCTACCATTAACGATAACGTCTCTAGCATCACAGGGGGATCTGGAACTGCTGGGGTCTGTATTATTACGGAATTTATTTCCAATTAACACAACAAAGATGCCCGCCTTCGTGCAAGAAGCGCTCGGAGGCGGGCAAGAACGGAAAACAAATCGTACATGGCGTAAAGATATTGATGGAAAGTCAAAGATCGGTTCATATAAATAAGATTAAGTAAATTTTTTGTTACATAAATGTTCTGCTCATGTTACGATATACCGGTGTGGATTTCGATATCATGAGCAAAAAAAATTCTCGCTTCTTTTTTTGTAGCAGAAATTCGTATCTTGCGTTTCTTGCCCAGTTTGTTGTGCGTCCTCATGAAGTCGAGCCGGACATCGCTCTCGCCTCAAAAGCTGCTGGCTTTACGATGCAGTTTTTATCAGCCCCATCTAGTCAACACGAACGGGCAGCGAAGGAAACACTGCAAGAAGCGGGAGGGGAGAATCTGGAAAATGATCCTGCGGCCAGTCGGATTTTAGAAAAAGAGATTGTGAAAGAGTGCAAAGAATTTGCCTCTTTAGCTTCAGATCAACCGTTATTTCTCCCCTCTGGCCAGCTCGGGCTGGACTCGTTGTTTTCCAGCTCATTGGCCAAGATTGGGGCGCATGGGAAAAAACTTGCGGACGAGATCATGGCAGCTTCATCGAATTGGAGCCAAGCATACTGGAGCAGGCGCAAAACCCAGCTTCTCTTCAAGCTCTGGAGCGATCCGGAACTGCATCCCTACCATTGCCGATTTCTCAAGCTGCTCGCCGAAATTCTATGGAAGGATCGAGTGGCGCAACAATATGAGAAGAGTCAAAAGCAGCTCCCGGCGATTACACAGAGCGTTCACCGCCCATTGAGCCGTGTTCTTTCAGCCAGAGCGACTGTTCTTGTAGAACAGGGGCGCCCTACGATCCTTTTTGAAGGAAAGGCCATTGCGCAGACCCCGGCCGTCGATCCGGAAATTTTATCTCTAATTGAAAAGGGCGCACGGAGCTTTAGCACCATTTACCATCATAAACTGCTCCGCTATCTGTGCATAAAAGGATTTGAAAATTGGATTGAGGATAAAAAGGAGCCCGGAGTGATCCGCATAGATGGAGGGGGCACGCAACTTGCGGAAGAGTTGGGATTCAAATTCAAAGAGGCCCCCTCAATTTTAAAAGGGATTCTCTATGCGCAAGCGTATATGCATTTTTTCTTTGACGATGGGTCTCAAGGAAGCTTGATCGCGCTGAAAAAATACCGCGCACCGTCTACCCGAAGAGAAGAGGGTTTGGAAATTCATCTCTGTGAGCAGCTCATGCCGACCTATACGTTTCAGACGACGCGTCAACGAAAGCTTCTCGTTCCCCTCCCCTCGTTCCCTCCATTTGTTTCCGCACCTCAATACCATGCAGGCCAAGCACTATTGCAGATGCTTGTCATGGAAGAATTCACGCAGCGCTCGATGGAGCTTTCCTCTCAAGGGTCTATCGAGATTCCACATGAGCGCTGGAATGATTTTTTCCGTCAATCCGATCTTCCCGAGTCGGTTTTTGTCCAAACGCTTGAGCGTTGGAATGGCCTTTTTTTCATCAAAACGGCTCAATCCCGCCTCAGTTTTGCTGAGGCATTTCAAAAGGAACATCGCTTTTTGCAAGCGCAAGGAGCGATCCGTACAGAAAGACAGCGGCAGGCGAGAATTTCGGTCCGCAAACGACAAGCTTCCCTGGCTCTGTAGCATACTTTCCCTGGCTCTAACGCAGAACGTCCCTGTCTCTAGATGAAGAAATTAATTGAAACACAACCGGTTCCGTCGATTCTTCTTAAACGGTAACGGAAACGGTAAAGCAAAGCGCGCCGCCTGGTGGCGGGCGCTGTCTTGCAATTTGGCAGTCTGGACAAAAGTGTGCTAAATCAATTCTTGTCAGAAACAAGAAATTTTTTTAGAGTTTAAAGGAGCGGTGAAAAAATGCGTAGGGAAGCGCCGCCCAATGAATAATAAAAACCCTCGCAAACACAAATAGTAAAAAGGAAGTACTATGACAAAGCTTGCCAGAGTAGCCATCGATTTATCAGTCGCAGATCATAAAAAACTCAAAACAGTTGCATCACTACTTGGAATGACGATGAAAGATCTCGTTGTTGTAAGCGTTGGAGATTATGTGCAAAAACGACTAAGCAAAGTTACGAAGACAGCCTTGATTGGCGCTGAGAACAAGAGGAAAAAGGGAGGGACTCAAAAGATTGAGAATTTCCTATAATAGTAATGCGTTATAATCTGGAGAGTAAAATGAGTGATAAAGATAAATTAACGAGAATGTCGATCGACATCAACCCTAAGGATCATAAAAAAATAAAAATGCGCGCAGCAAAAGATCGGGTGTCGATTCGAGAGTTCGTTATCGAGTGCATCCAGGAAAAAATCGGCGATAAAGACTCAAAAAACAAAAGCGGATCCTAAATATGATTCGTGTAATAGGCGCAGTCCGGGAGCCGAATCCCGGACGGTGTTTTTGGAGGCATGCATGAAAAAAACGATTTGTCTAAATATGATTGTCAAAAACGAGAGTAGTGTGATCCGACGCTGTCTCGACTCTGTACTTCCTTTTATTGATACTTGGGTAATTGTAGATACGGGATCGGAGGATGGAACTCAAGAAATCATAAGGAAGCATTTGAAGAAGATCCCGGGGGAGCTGTATGAACGTCCCTGGGTTCACTTTGGACACAACCGCAATGAAGCAATGCAGTTTGCTCGAGGAAAAGCAGACTACCTCTTGCTTATCGATGCAGATGATCGGTTAGTGGTCTCAAAAGGCTTTCGATTGCCCCCTCTCGAAGCAGATATGTATTCGATTTTGCAGCGAGAGGGTGAAGGAACCACATTTCGGGAGCATCACGTATATTTTCTCATCCGTAATGATACTGATCTTGAGTGGAAAGGGGTTATCCACGAGTACTTGAGCTGTCCTACAAATAAAAGTCAGGAGTTATTAACCGGCATCTTTTGCGAGTATATCAACGACGGGAACCGCTCAAAAGACCCTAATAAGTGTCAGAAAGATATCGCCTTGCTCGAACAAGCCATTTTGGATGATCCTGCTGATTCCCGTTCGGTTTTATACCTTGCTCGCACCTATTGGTCGATCCGCGATTGGGAGAGGGCTTTAAGCGGGTTTCAAAAAAGAGCAAACATGGGCGGAGATCCAATCGAGGTATATTATTCTTTGCTTTATATCGCTCTGGCACAAAAAAATTTAAATCTTGATTCAGCTCAATTTTTAGACAGTTTCGCGAAAGCTCATCTCTTTCGACCTACACGAACCGAGGCGATTTATGAGATGGGCCGCTACTATGTGG
Source organism: bacterium (assembly GCA_021809325.1). Lineage (GTDB taxonomy): Bacteria > Chlamydiota > Chlamydiia > Chlamydiales > SM23-39 > JAKBAE01. The sequence continues at coordinate 12,115 of JAKBAE010000021.1, read as the reverse complement.
AATCAAACAACCCCCTCCTCGGGTTTGCGCTATTAAAAGTAGCCTCCACAATTCCCTCCAGCACAGACAATTTGTTTGTCGAAACTTGGGTTAATGAGTGGGGAATCCCCCTCTTTTTATTCCTGGCCTCTCTGATGATCGGCGATCAAAAGGAAGCAAAAGCAGCTCTCGATATATTTTGTACGAAGCCGTCATTTCCTCAGGACTTACGGGAGAAATATCAAATCGATGAGTGGGTGCAAAGGCTGGTTTCTCAAAATGTGTAACCGTTACACAAGTTTGGGTTCAACCAAACTTTATTTTGAAAATAATTCTAATTAATAATAAAATGAAAGGGTAAGTAAATTTAGAGGCAAGTTTTGCCTCTCATTTCTTTTTACCTTCCAATTGGGCGATTATTCCGAAAAGGAGTGGTCGCCTATCTCAATTAAAAATAAATTCAAATATATCTATGATGCGTTTATGGTTAGTATTGTCGCAATAAAACAAAACTATGAAGACAATTATTTTAGCTGGTGGATTTGGGACGCGTCTTGCGGAGTTGACGGCAAATTTGCCAAAACCAATGGTCGAAATTGGCGGCAAGCCCATGTTGTGGCATATCATGAACCTGTATGCTTCCTATGGCTATAGCGAATTCTTTCTGGCTCTTGGGTATAAAGCCGAAGTTGTGAAACAGTACTTCCTGGATTTTTATGAAATTAATAATGATCTCTCGGTTGATCTAGCGTCAGGTCAAATCGAAATCCATCGCGGAGTGCTTCCGGATTGGAAGGTCCATCTGATTCACACCGGTTTGTCTACACAGACCGGAGGAAGACTTCTCAGGCTCAAAGAATGGGTTGGAGCGGAGACCTTTTTAATGACCTATGGCGATGGCCTTTCCGATGTCAACCTGCAAAAGCTGGTTACATTTCACAAAAGTCACGGAAGACTTGCGACGGTTACGGCCGTACGTCCTCGCGCCCGTTTTGGAGGGCTGACCTTCGATGAGCATCGAGTCTCGCAGTTTTCTGAAAAGAACCAAACAAATGAAGGTTGGATCAATGGGGGTTTTTTTGTTCTTGAACCTGAGATTTTTGATTACATAGACGGAGACGAAACTCATTGGGAAAAAGAACCCCTCGAGAGGCTTGCAAATGAGGGAGAGTTGATGGCTTATTTTCACGACGGCTTTTGGCAGCCGATGGATACGCTCCGAGAACAAAAAATGCTCGAATCATTGTGGAGCTCAAAACAGGCTCCTTGGAATAGGCTTGAGTACTTGTAGACTCACAGTGCACTTAATCATTATTTTCTGTATATCCATGAGTTGAAAGGTGAATTTATGAAAAAATATGCACGTCTGACTGTAGATATGAGTGTAGATGAGCACACGCATGTGAAGATGGCAAGCGCGCAGCTTGGTATGACAATGCGAGAGTTCATTTTATTAGCTATTTTCGAAAAAATGCAGACGATTGATGATCCTTGGTTGGTTGAAAAGGCAATAGAACGGCTCTCCGAATTCCAAAAAATGATCTAGATCATTAGATCAGGGTTACTTCTTTGGTGGGGTTTTGCTCCAAGGGTGTTTTGTCGTAATAGCGAACAAGCTTTTCGTCGGCATGACCGCTGACTCGAATGATCTGGTCTGCATGATACCCTTGCAGGGAGAGATAAGTAATTGCTGAAGCGCGCAGTACATGTGGGTGGACGGTAAATGGCAATTTGCTTTGTTTGCTTGCCTTGGCAAACGTACGATAGAGATGGGGTTGAGTGACTGGCTTGCCTGTCCTCGTGATAAAGATAGGGCCTTCGCTCCGATTCCCAAGATAGTCTTTTAGCTCTCTAATAAAAGAATCCGGATAGGTAATTATCGTATACTTCTCAACTTGCTTGGATTTGAATTGCCTGAACGTAATTTGGTTGTTTGTCCAATCGATTTGAGAGACTTGTGCGGAGAGGACCTCTCCTACTCGTTTGGCTCCTTGTAGGATCATTTTTGCAAGAAGGTAATCTCGATGGGAGATCTCTTGAAGAGTTGTTAGAAACTTCATCCACTGTGAAAGAGTGAGCGCTTTCGTAAGAGAGGTTTCCCGAATTTGCCGGAAGGTGGGATTCGCTTTTTCTTTTCGTGGGATGACCTTGCGGATCATGCCTCCTGTTGCTCGTTGAAGATAGCGCGTGAGTGCAATAAATGCGGCTGCCCGGGCTTGCTTTGTAGCTTCTGTTCCCGAGATCCGCGAGCGGATTTCATCTAATAGATACTCTAAATTGCATAGAGCAAACAGCTGCAAAGAATGAGACGGATCGAAAAGATTGTGCCGGGAGAGAAGATCAAAAATAGCGCGATAGGCAGCTCGATAAGATCGTTGCGTATTGCCTTGCAGGGTAGCAAGAAAAGCCTCGGTTGCTTGAAACAGAGTGATTTTGGATAGTTCCTGCCAGATTTTTTCATTGCGCGAAGCGATGGCTTGGACAAAAGTTGCTGTTGATCGAGCCGAAACCTCGAATAGCGTCATGTTTTCCCACTCCGTTGTTCTGATTAGACGACTCGCATTTTCAAAACAACTCTAAAAATGCAGCTGCCATCAGAAAGAGCGATATCTTAGAGAACTTTTTATATTTTGTTCAATAAAAATTTACTTAAATACAGATGAGAGTGAAAGGTCTGTGTTCCTCGATTCTGCACACTGAAAATTGCTGATCGCATCGTAACTTCACAACAGAAGATTTTAATTGAAATAAAATTAAAATAACAGCTCTATTTGAATTAGATCGTCTGCATTATTAAAAATATTAATCGAGAATTTTATATGATTACTCAAAACTCAAATAACTATAATACTATTTCTAATTCAGTTCTAACCACAGACACCACATCCAATACGGCTGTTGGAGTAGGTGCATTACCTTCAGGAAGCGGGACAAGTAATGTCGCAATCGGATTCGAAAGCCTCTACACCGCAAATACCAGTGCCAATATTGGGCTTGGATATCGAGCATTATATCAAAACCAATCCGGGGGAAACAACGCTGCGATTGGATATAATTCTCTGAAATTTCTAGTGACAGGTACTGGCAACGTTGCAATCGGATCTTTAAGTGCGGGTAATTTAAGCAATGGATCTGACAATATCGCGATTGGACTGACTGCTCTTCAATCATCAGATACCTGCTCGGGCAATGTGGCTATAGGCACTCTTGCCTGTGGAGAAGCTATTAATGCCGGGGGTAATGTAGCCATTGGATATCATGCGCTTCGTTTTAATGCGGCCGCCAGTGTGACAGCTGTTGGGTATCAGGCGCTGTTTTTCAATGAGACAGGGGTCAATAACACAGCTATCGGCTATTGGGCTCTCTACAACAATGCCACTGCTAGCAACAACACAGCAGTAGGCTATCAAGCACTGCTCAACAACACAGCAGATTCAAATTGCGCTTTTGGGTTCTCGTCTCTTGCTTCCAATACTAACGGAGGCTCTTGCACGGCAGTGGGGTTTCAAAGCCTGGCAAGCAACACATTGGGAACCCAAAATATCGCTGTAGGGAATAATGCTCTCTACTCCAATACAACTGGAAACTACAATACAGCATTGGGCATTTCTGCCCTTTATTCAACTCAGACGCAGAATTTCAACACAGCTATGGGATCTAATGCGCTTGAATTTAACACGGCAGGGCAGAACACAGCGATGGGAGCTTATGCTCTTAGACTCAACACGACAGGGCAGCATAACACAGCGGTAGGAACCTCTGCGCTTTTTCAGAATGTAGTCGGCCAAGAAAACTCAGCCCTTGGATATAACGCTCTCAGCGCCAATGTGACGGGGTCCTCGAATACGGCGGTAGGAAGCTCTTCGCTCTCCTCGCTCATAAGCGGCTCATTTAACACTATTGTGGGATTCGATTCGGGACTTTCCTACACAGGAACGGAGAGCAGCAACATTTGCATCGGTGCAAATACTATCGGAGTTGCCGCAGAAAACAATACGCTGCGCATTGGCTCAGGTACAGGAACAGGCGCCGGTCAGCTCAATGCTGCATACATCTCGGGAATTTATGGCGCTACTGTGTCTAGTGCAGATCGAACGGTTGTGTTGGATACGCTAAACCAACTTAGAACCTTAAGCGGACTTGCAACAACCCAAATCAATAGAAAGGTATTCACATCCTCAGGAACATATACACCAACTACCGGTATGCAATACTGTATCATTGAAGCTATTGGCGGCGGGGGCGGCGGCGGCGGTGTTGTGTCGTTAGGGTTAAATGATGCTGTTGCTGGAGGTGGGGGCGGAGGAGCTGGAGCTTATGGGTGCGGTTTATATGCAGCTACTGCAATTGGAGCATTTCAATCAGTCACAGTAGGAGCGGCAGGCACAGCGCCATCTGGAGCATCCGGAACCGGAGGAGGTAGTAGTTCGGTAGGAGCTCTCATTTCAAGTCCTGGAGGAGGGGGTGGGACTGGAGAGGGTGCAGCGGTAGGTTCAAACAACCTTGCCGGTGGTGCGGGAGGATCATCCGCGACAGGAAGTGGTTCTATAGCCTTCTATGGAATTGCAGGTTCTCACGGGGGGAATGGTGTCGGGTTATATACAGGGACAGGCCACAATGCTTTCGCTTTAGGGGGCTACGGTGGGGTAGGATATTGGGGTGGTGGTGGTACTGGTGGCTCTGCCGCTACTACTGGAGGGCCAGGCACAGGCTCACTGCCTAGTGTAGGTGTTAATGGTTCTGGCGGAGGAGGAATTGCCGCGGTCTCCGGAAACAGCTCGGTTGGGCCCGATTCTGGAGCAGCTGGTGGAGCGGGGTTAGTTGTTATTACCGAATTTGTTGCGGCTAACTAACCTGCTTGATTGAGAACCGAGAGGAGAAATCCTCTCGGCTCCAGAGTAAATGCACGAAAAACATCGGCCTTTAGAAATCGTTTAGGATCGGCGATCGCCGGCCTGTTAATATCAAGGTAGCTAGCTGAAGCTAAAATGCAATCGAAGGATCTGGATTTTTCGGATGTTATGATAATTAGACTTATCATGATCATTAAGGCAAGAGAAGGATAAAAACAGCGAGAATCGCTTTAGAAGCTATTCAATGGATTTGTTTTGAGTGAGACAGCTCCAAGCTCGTCCCAAAGGTCGATCGTCGATTCTGCAGGATTTGGTGAGGTCGATTTTTTAGGTCAGTTTTTCCCAGATGCTTTTCCAGCTTCTGAACTCGTGTAAACGGATCTGATAGCGGGCGATATTTCCCTCATGAAGCGAGAGCAATTCTTTTTCCGCTATTTCGATGAACCGCTCTCGATCTTGAAGCGGGATGGAAAGAGAGCGCTTACGGATTTCTTCGATTGCGGACTGTTTGTCTTGACGATCTAAAATGATTTTTCGGACTGTTTCTTGAAGAGCCCTCCGATATGTCATTCTGAAAGGATCGGGTTCGCCAAGAACTTTGCGCGTTGCAGCATACATGGCACAAGAGCGCTCGTAAGCCCAAAGAAACAAGTCGCGCAAGACCTCAACTCGGTTCAATTCATATATGGCAAGGAGTCCGTGGATATATAACTCTTCCGGCACGTCAATGAACGAGAAAGGACAGAGATTTTGGCGAATCAGCGGAATGTTTGAGGCCAATCGAGAAGTTCGTTTATTCACATCGTCAAAAGCTTGTAGATAGGGAAGATATACCATTAAAAAAAATGCCTGCTCAAAGGGGTCTTTAATTGCTGCGCCTTTTTGAAGTAAAAGAGAAAAGCACTCTTGCAGAAGCTGCGGAATTGCGCAGGGCTGATAGACCGATCGGGAAATCCCCACAGGAATCGCTCTTAAACGGCCCGAAGCCTCCGGATCCGGCAATAAGTTATCTGAAAGCAGCGTATGGAGATTGAGAATCGTATAGCGGTTGATCCCAATTTCTTCTGCAGAGCCGACCAAAAACTCGATGGCCGCTTTGTGGTTTAAGATCATTTGCGTTTCTTTTAGATCTTTGCCTTTGGCCGCAATCCCCTTTTCCAATAGGCTTTCCGTTTCCAAAAGAGAGTAGGTGTTGCCCTCCAAACGACTGGAGTTCCAAGAGAGGTCTAGCAAGAGCTTGTGTAAAATGTTTTTCGCGTAGGTCCCGGCGGGTAGTTCGCCATTGGCGCGGCCGAGCTCTTTTAACTTCATCCGCTCTGCTTCGGTAAGATAAAAAGATCGGTTCGGCTGATAGTTGTCTAAAAACTCACGGCGGAATCCCACCGGTTTTCTTTTTTCCAGTGGTTTTGTAATCTGAACAAGGATTCGAGCGCTTTCTGTAGAAACGAATGAAGGGAGAGGTTCTTGAGGCTCTCTCGGGGTCTTCAGCAGTTTATAGCGTCTGGACCGCGTTTGACCGACAGCTAGCAGGATTTCCTCTTCCACTAAACCGGCCAATTTTCTTTGAAGAGTTCTTCGAGGGATTGGTGGAGTGAGGCCCAGCTGGATCTCCTCTAAAGAGGCTCCATCGGGATACCTTTCCAGGATATCCAGCAAAATTGGCAACAGATCAAAGTGGCGCATATAGCCTAATTATGGCGCAAATAGCCTATTTTGCGCCATTTTTGGCGCAAAATAGGCCGTTTTACTCCCTAGAAAGATTTAATGATGTCGAAAATTTTTAAATGGGATTTGAGGAATGTTGGCAGACTGAATTTCCGTAATTTCATTCTATTCGTAGATTGATTAAGTATTTGATTTCTAAAGATGTTATGAGCTGCTTTCACGAGAAGGTTCTCGGTAAAGCAGCTCTACGCAATGACAGGCGAAGTTATTTCTGCTACGAGAGAAATTCAGTAATAATGATGACGCCGTCGCCTCCTTTATTCCCTGATCCTGAGCTCGCAGAGGGTCCTGCTGATGAGCCGGCTCCGCCGCCCCCATAAGATCCAGTGGAGCCACTATTTGAGGTTTTGATTACGTTTCCTCCTCCACCAAATGGACCCGCTCCACCAAATCCAGCCGAAAAACTGGAAGTGGACATTACAATTCCAACCCCACCGTTATTGCCCCGAACAAGAATGCCAGAGCCTACTCCACCGCTTAGAGAAGCAGTTCCGGCATCTCCACCTTTTGAAAGGATAGGACCAGAAGATCCTAATCCCGTTGCCCCTCCTATTCCTCCGTCAGTTACTAGTTGAAATCCTGCTCCTCCGGCTCCAAAAAAGGATGTAGTCCCGTTACTTCCATCTACGAGACCTGATCCACCAGCACCTCCGGTTCCGACTGTAAAAGTTTGTGAAGCGCCAATGTCTGCGCTAGTGAATAGAATTCGTCCATACGCGCCAGAGCCCCCACCGGCTGATGCTACAGCAGAAGAGCCGCCTGTGGCGCCCGTCCCTCCACCTCCGCCGCCTCCACCTACGCTCTCGACCATACAATAAAGCATTCCCGAGGTAGGAGTATAGGTATAAGCGCCAGGAGTTCCGTTGACTATTACGTTGATGCGGTTGATAGAGGTTCCATAACCAAGTTGATCTGTTGCTGTATTAATGAATACAGTTTTAGCGTTCGAAAGACCGGTAACAGTTGAGATGCCGTTGATATAGGCAGCAGTGGTAGTAGTGTTGCCGATTCGCGTGACATTACTTTCTCCTGTCGTTCCATAGTTATTTGTGCCTATGGTAATGTTGTTGATTTCAGTAGTGGTGTAATTATAGCCCGCATTGGACCCCAAAGCTATATTACCTCCTCCTTGTGTGAGTTGGTATAAAGCCCCGGCTCCAAGACCTACATTCGAGCCCACCCCTCCTGCTAAAGATGCGCCGGCCACTGCGCCGATGCAAGTATTCATTGATGATGAGATGTTTTGATAAAGAGCCTGATATCCCATTGCAACGTTTCGAGTGCCGGTTGTATTTACAGAAAGCGCTTGAGATCCAATGGCTGTATTATTGAATCCGCTTGAATTGGCGTTTAAAGCTAAATACCCAACAGCCGTATTGTCTGTTCCCGTCGTATTACTCAAGAGTGCGCCGCTCCCTACAGCCGTGTTGTTGTCTCCAGAATTGGCCGTGAGAGCAAGGGTGCCTACAGCCGTATTATTGGAATAGGGGATAGGAGTGGTAGATTTGAGCGCTTGGAAGCCAACAGCCGTATTGTTGACTCCTGTCGTATTATTTCGTAGCGCTTCATACCCAATAGCTGTTGTGCTGGGGCCATTATTAAAATATTGTGCATAATACCCTATGCCTACGTTGCCAGGATATGCTTCGTTGTTTGTAAGAGCGTTAGATCCTATAGCCACATTTTCCGATGTCAATCCTACACCGAGGGCAAAAGTTCCAATGGCGATATTGTCTGTCACATTATCCATGCCTTGTCCCGCAAGCACTCCTATTGCAACGTTTGACGATCCCGTTACGAGATAGCGAAGGGCTTGGGTTCCAATCGCCACGTTCTGCCCCCCAGATCGGTTTTGAAATAACACATGATCGCCAAGCCCTATGTTATCACTGGTACTCGCTGTATAGAGGCTTTGGAATCCAACAGCGACATTACTTGTTCCGTTTCCGGTTGGCAGGGCTCCGACCCCAATGGCCGTGTTGGATGTGGTGTTAGTAGTTAAAACTGAATTAGAAGTGGTGTTATAGTTGTTTGAGTTTTGAATAGACATATAATTTTCCTGATTTTGTTTTAATTGGAGAGTTGAGGCTAAATATAAATAAAAACTATTTATGTTTTATTTTAAACTAAAAACTAAACAATATTTTTCAGCGCAGTAAATAAAAGAGATTTTACAATAAATCGCCTCATGAAACAACTTTCTCATGAGCGATTTTTATACAGCCGATAAACTTCTTCTGATCCGCGCTACTTATGTGTAACGGTTACACTGATAGCGAATCTGGTTAATAATTATAGCCGATCCTTGAGGTTGTTTCGGCATATTTGGATCATGTAGCTATATATTCCGTAATAACAACTACGCCATTAGCTCCAGCACCCCCTGCTTGTTGAGAGGCGCCATTTTCCGTGGCAGCTCCGCTGCCTCCACCGCCATAGGAACCCCCAGTCACTCCAGGGTTTGTTCCGCCTGCCGAGCTAACGGCACGTCCGCCTCCACCGAAATAGGATGCGCCGCCGGCCCCACTGACCGCTTTATAAGTAGCCCCACCGTTGCTAAAGCCAAAGCTGCCGGCACCTCCCGCTCCAGAACTTAAGAAGTCGCCAATGTTTCCTACTCCTCCGCTTCCCCCATCAGATCCTGCTTGTGCAGCATCACCAGATCCTGTGCCGCCACTTCCTCCATTGGCCTGTACAATAGAACTTGGAAAAGCGGGTCCTACATAAGAGGAGCTGCCTGAACTGCCATTTCCGCCTGGTACACCACCGCCAGATCCTCCTGATCCAACCGTGACGCTTACAGAAGCTCCAATTATAGCGGCACTTGCAAGTTTGCGCGCATAGCCACCGCCGCCACCTCCACCGCCGGCTGAAACGTTAGATGCACCCGGAGTCGAGGTTGCGCCGCCACCACCTCCTCCGCCTACGACTTCAATGATACAGTATTTCATACCGGAAGTGGGTGTATAAGTGCCGTTACTTGTGAATATCTGAAGATGTACAGAATTAAAAGTGGGGGTGGTTACACCCATTTGTCCTGTGGAAGAATCCATCGTGACGGATTTAAGATTAGTCTGTCCAATGCTTGTTCCGGAGAGACCTTGAATATAAGCAGCATTGAGTTGACCGTTTCCTGTTCCCGTTCCAGCTCCAATGCGCAGCGTATTGCTTTCGCCGAGTGTGCCCGAGACTTGCGAGCCAAGCAAAATATCACTGCTCTCCGATCCGGTGTAGGCCGTTCCTGAGCTAGAGCCTATAGCAACATTGTCTGAACCCGAACAGCTTATTAGGCTAGTAAATCCTAGGCAAGAATTACGCGAGCCTCCGCCGACAGCGCCTAACACGGTCGACCCTACACCTACGTTCCGCGATCCCGAAGTGCAGCCTTGCAGAGCTGAATTACCTATTGCGATACAAAATGCGGAATCGGTCGAATTTTGCATTGCCTGATTTCCGACAGCCACGCAAGAGCAGTTATTCAGTTGGTTTTCAAGAGCTTGTGTTCCTAAGGCAGTCAAGGATCCTTGTATCACATTGCTAGCGATTGCACGATATCCCACTGCGGTGTTACTGGAGCCAATAGTATTCACTGTTAAAGCTGCTGAGCCAAGAGCGGTATTTCCACTGGCTGTATTGACTTGGAGCGCCCCGGATCCCACTGCGGTACATTGGCCGCCTGCTGCTCCCAAGCCTAGAGCCAAAGTTCCAACTGCTGTGTTATCTCCGGAGGTAGCCGCTGAAAGAGCCTTCCATCCAACTGCTGTATTTGCACCGGTCGTTGTATTCGTATAGAGCGCCAAATAACCGAGTGCTGTACATGACACGGCGCTGGTATTGGCTTGCAGCGCGCCGCTCCCTACAGCTGTATTGGAATTTGCTGTGTTATGGTAAAGGGCCTGATAGCCTACTGCGGTATTTTCGGCTCCTACGAGATTGGACGAGAGTGTCCAATGGCCGATTGCAATGTTATAGGATCCTGTCGTGTTGGCATAAAGACCCTGATATCCGATTGCGGTGTTAGCGCCCCCCACTGTATTGGAAAAGAGCGTTTGATAGCCCATTGCCGTGTTAGGGCCCCCTCCCGTGTTAGTCGAGAGCACCTGATACCCGACTGCCGTATTCCACATTCCTGTCGTATTGTTTGAGAGTGCGCCGCTCCCTACAGCTGTGTTCCAGTTAGTTATGGTGTTGAGCAGCGCTTGATAACCTACTGCTGTGTTATCCGTGGCGGTGGTATTGCTGTAGAGAGCCCGGTAGCCAATTGCTGTATTAGATGTGGTGCTGGTAGTTGAGATGGAGTTAGAATAAGTATTATAGTTATTTGAGTTTTGGTTGCCCATATATTAATCTTTTGTTTGGTTAGCTGTGTGCGGTATAAGTATAAATAAAAGCGATTCTAGTTTTTTTATCAATCGATACTAAGCTCTCTCTGTATAAAATTGGGAGATGTGTAACGGTTACACTAAAAACAAAAGTGGTTGGGAATTATTCTCGCGTCTTATGCTTTTTTTTAGAAAGTTAATTGGAATCGAAATCGATATGCATATTTTAATTACTGGAGCTAGCGGGTTTTTAGGAAAATCGCTCGTTCCGATCTTGAGTAAACAAGGACACCAAGTCATTGGAACTTCATCCAAAACATGCGATCTTCTTGATCCAAATTCATTGGATCAATTCGAGGGAGAGATCTTTGATCGGATCTTTCACTTTGCGGTATGGACGCAAGCCGGCGATTTTTCTAAACGGTGTCCGGGAGAGCAGTGGCTTATCAACCAAAAGACGAATACCCACCTTCTTGACTGGTGGCAAAGGAAGCAGCCGCAAGCAAAAATGATCACCATTGGCACGAGCTGTGCATATGATCCGGCTTTTGAGATGTCTGAGGAAAACTACTTTGCCGGCACTCCGATGTCTTCATTTTTTGCTTATGGGATGGTGAAACGGATGCTGCTTACCGGGCTCGAAGCGCTTCGAAAACAATACGGCCTTGAATACGTTTATGCGGTTCCCTCTACGCTCTATGGGATTGAGGGATATCATACAGACGGACGACAGCTCCATTTTATTTTCGATCTGATCCGGAAAATCTTGCGAGGAAAACTCTATGGTGAAAAGGTCACTCTCTGGGGAGATGGCGAGCAAAAACGAGAGATCGTTCATGTGAGTGATTTTCTGGAGGCGCTCTTGCATCTGGCAGACCATGAGAAGAATCAGATCTTCAATATCGGGGAAGGAAGAGAACATTCGATCAAAGAATTTGCCCGGTTGATTTGCGAAGAGGTTGGTTATCCCATTTCTCGCATTGAATACGATCCGAGCGGCTTTGTCGGGGCGCGCTCAAAAATCCTTTCGATCGGAAGACTCAAAGCCTCCTATCCGACCTATGCTCCCAGGCTACCCTCTGAGGGCATTCGCGAAATCGCAAGCTGGCTCCTGAAAAACCCAAAACTTCTGAATTATGGTACAACCTATTAGCCATTCACAGAAGTGGTCGCCTCTTTTTCTAGCCCTTCCGGATAGGGATGGTCAAATCCAACAGGAAGAAGGGTCCAATCAGG